>DAITNH010000337.1:0-5328 GCA_036834745.1 Prolixibacteraceae bacterium | reverse complement strand
TGTTATTCCTTACCTTATTTTGCTGGCTACTTTGCTGTTGGCGGTTCAGGTTCCGGTTAAAAATTGGGTGGTTGCGCGCATGGTGAATGTGCATCATGAAAATCATAGTCCGTTTTTTATGCTTACAATGGTGTTTCTGGCTTCCATTTACGGTGGCTATTTTGGTGCCGGACTGGGAGTAATCCTGATGGCTGTGCTGGGTTTGGTGACCGACGATTCGCTGACCCGGTTGAATTTTCTGAAACAGGCGCTTGGATTTGCCATTAACCTCGCAGCGGCTATTTATTTTGTTTTCTCCGGAAAAGTAGATTGGTGGATCGCTTTCGTGATGGCGTTTGGCTCAATTCTGGGGGGATTGCTGGGGGGAAAACTGGCAGGAAAAATAAAACCCGAAATGTTGCGATGGATCGTGGTTGCTGCCGGACTGATTGCGGCTACAGTTTATTTTATAAAAGGATAAATCATGGTCAACTGGACGGTAATTATCAGTTTTACATACAGCTACGAAGCTCATCTATTAAACTTGCTCCCGAACTGGTTCTAATGATTCTGATCGCTTTGATCATTATTTTGATTTTTATTCCATTGGCTCTCATTTACCTTCCATAATTAGACTTTTTTTTGCTCCCGGCTTTTTCCTGAAAGCAAACCAGCATCCGGTCAAAGTAAGCAGTAGCATTTGTATCCCACTGAAAGCAATCCAATATGGCACCAATGTTTTCCCAACAATGGCTTCGCCAGTATGTAAATCAATCACCAGTTTGTGCAGGGTTTGTGGTTGCTTTTGTCTTGATCCGTCCAGTTTTGAGGTAATATCGCCAGCCAGCGGATTATTTTTCACTTCCTTTCCGTTTCTGGCAAGCTGGATAATTCCTTTCTTCCCGGCGCTCACCAAAAGTTGGTTATTGGACATGCTGACATGAAATACATCCTTGTCAATTAACCGGACAACTTTGCTGCCAGCCATCCTCCACAACCCTTGTTTGCTTGAAATGTAAAGTGTATCGTTCACCAGAAGCAAAGAACGCACATCGCTTCCGGCCAATTCAGGAACAGAACTGACCCGAATCCCCTCAACAATGTAAAGTCCGTTTTTGGAACCAACATATTGCCGGTCGGCTCCTGCTACCATCGACTTTATTTCAATTTCAGAATAGGTATCAGTAGTGAATGGCATATTAATTTTAACCCGATCCATGTGCAAAAGACCATCTAACGCCAATAATATGGCAGTTATGCTGATCAGGAAAGCAGGAAAAAGGAAAAGGATTCCCGGCCATTTATGCCATGCTCTTATTTGTTTGTATGTGAACATCGTTATCGAAGTTTTAGAATTTCCAGTTTAGCCCCACTAAAAACATTTGTCCCAAACCGTATTCGGTTTCGTTGGTGACAGACTTGTCAGTTTTCTCAGACTTTACTTTCGAAAGGGTATCAAATACATCTGTCATGCGGAAAGTAAATGCACCGTTGGTAAGTATCTTTTTTTCTACGCCGAAGTCGGCAAACCAGATGGTGCTCTCCTCCTTTGTATTCGAAATTTTTGGCCCGACAGCATTTCCGGATAATTGCACCGACCATCCGTGCTGGAAAGTGAAATCGGTGATTGCTTTTGCCGACCATTTGTACTGATCGGCCAGAGCATCGCCCTGATAATCGCCGCTGGTAATTTCAGATTCGAACTGTGAAAAACTCGCGGTAAACTGCCAAAAATCGAAAGGGTTCAGTGTCGACATCAGCTCATAACCGGCCACGTAGGCCCGACCCGTATTTTGAGGCTGTTCGGTCACAATGTGATTTTCATCTTCTGTAATTGTTTTCTGAATTACATCGGTTATGTCGCGGTAAAACAGGTTGGCCCCGACATTAAACTTGTTGAAATTCTTCAGGTAACCCACTTCGTACGCCCATGCTTTTTCAGGTTTCAGCGCCGGATTTCCTTTCGAAATTTTGGTTGGTTCTTTTTGTTCGGTAAATGGGTTAAGGTCTTTAAAACCCGGGCGACGTATGCGGCGACCAAAGTTCAGTGTAATATATTGGGTCTTGTCGATGTTGAAAGTGGCTGTTGATGCCGGTAATAAAAGGCTGTACGATTTATTGCCATCAACCGAAGTGGTTTCGGCGTTCCCAACGGTGTGTGTATTTTCAAATCGTACACCTGCTTTGAGTTTCAAAAAGCGTACATTGTATTCGTCGGAAACATAGAAAGCATGGGTGGTTTCGGTCACTTTAAAATTGTCGAACCCGTTGCTCGATTTGGTCCATGAAGTATCTTTATAACTGAACTTGTCGGTGGTATTGTTAAAAGTACGATTGTCTAATTCTCCTGAATAACCAAAAGTCAGGAGATTTTTTGCCAGCTTTAGCTTGGTAATATTAGCGTTCCAAAGCAATTTTTCTCCTTTTTGCATTTCGTATTTATTCTCCAAAGCGGGTTGGAAATTGGCCCATTTCCCAGCTTGTGTGAGCACATACGTGGCTTTCTCTTCCGTTTTTCTCTGCTCTTCGTTCTGGTAACTGGCATTTGCAGATAATTTTGCCTGATTGGAGAATGTATGTTCGAGCGCTGAAAAAACCTGGTGATACTCGTTGGGTTTGTATTCCGTCTTCAGTTCCTGACCCCTGGATTTGAATTTTCCATTGGCATCGGTTCGTGTAAAATCAAGGCTCTTGTCTTTGTCTTCGAGCTGATAACCAAATATGTATTCGCCGGAAAATTTTGTTTTCGGTTTGAAGTAATAGTCGAATCCCGTGCGCAGGTTGTGATTGATAAACGACTTGTCTTCATATTCATACGAGTTTTCAATCTGGGTAATCTGGCCATCTTTCAGGTCAGCTTTGGTCTTATCTTTTGGTTTCGGCACATTCCGGCGTAGAAAATCGTAGTTGGCAAACAGGTTGAGCTTTTCGGTTTTATTCGAAAGCGAGATTCCGCCAGCTTGTCCGTCGTGGTTGCCAGCCATTGCTTCAACTTTCCCGTGCAATCCGTAGTTCAGATTGTCTTTCAGCACAATGTTGACGATCCCGTTGATGCCTTCCGACTGGTATTCGGAGCCGGGAACCGCAATAATTTCGATGTAGCTGATACTAGCCGCCGGAATCTGGTCGAGTACCGTCTCGCGGTTGTTCCCGCTAAGTCCAGATTCACGCCCGTTGATCAGGACTTTGGTGTATGCGTTTCCCAATCCACGAAAACGGATATCGCGGTTGTGCCCCGGACTTCCACCCATGGCCACCGAAGGCATGTTTTTGAGAACATCGCCAGCCGTTCCTCCGGTTTCAGAAATAAGTGAGCTGGTTTTATACTTGATTGACGAAGGTTTAATCTGGCTGACATGCGTGGTGCCGGTTACAATTACCTCCGCAATATTGGTGGTGGAAACCTGCATCCTGATATCCGAAAGATTGATGGTCAAATCTTCTTCAGAAACTGCGATCTGGGTTGACCACGTTTCGAACCCCATCATCGAAGCTGTCAGTTTGTATGCTCCTTTCCGAATATTTTTCAGGCAGAAATAACCTTTATCGTCTGCCATTGCTCCAATCTTGATCTGGCTGTCAACACCTTCAAGCAAAATATTTCCGTAAGCAACCGACTCATTGCCCGAATCAAGCAGATTGCCTGATATTTGACATTCAGCATCCAGTTCAGTAATTCCAATAAACAAAGCAACCAATAAAAATAAAAACTTACTCATCGTCCCGTCTTTTATGTTTTTAACGGCAGCAAAACTACGCGACGGCAGAAGATGCATCAATCCCAATAAATAGGGATATTTAAACTAACTTTTAATCTGCATGTTAATCCTTCACGGATCTTGGTTATATTTACAATTCAAGCAAAGACATGCGCATTCAGTGTTGTTTTACGAAAAATAGATGAGAATGAAACATTCACAATTGGTATCTAAAATTATAAGTTATGTTGAGCTTGACAGCGAGCTCGACCACTTTGATAAAATTCATGAGACCATTAAAAAGGACCTGATTTTTAAGGGGACCAATCTATGGATTCTGGCATTTGCAATAATAATTGCATCGGTAGGACTTAACATGAATTCCACTGCGGTAATTATTGGAGCCATGTTAATTTCGCCACTCATGGGGCCTATTAATGGAATGGGTTATAGTGTGGCAACCTATAATATCCCGCTTTTCATGCAGGCATTAAAAAACTTTTCGTTTGCAGTTGCAGCGAGTTTAATTGCATCAACTGCCTACTTTTTTATCAGTCCGATTTCGACTGCACATTCCGAGTTACTGGCCCGGACATCGCCTACGATTTACGATGTTTTAATTGCACTTTTCGGCGGACTGGCAGGTATTGTGGCCATAAGCAGCAAGCAAAAAGGGAATATAATTCCGGGAGTTGCCATCGCCACTGCTTTAATGCCGCCACTTTGCACCGCAGGGTATGGCCTGGCCACCTTGCAATTCAATTATTTCTTCGGGGCATTTTTCTTATTTACCATTAATTCGGTATTCATTGCCCTTTCATCGGTTATCATATCCCAAATCCTGAAATTCCCGATAAGGACGATCGTTGGTGAAGCGCACAAGAAGAAAACCAACAGATGGATTTCATTTGTAATCATTTTGGTTTTAATACCGAGCATCTATTTTGGATACGTACTTGTTGAGCAGGAAAGATTTATAGAAAAAGCTACGAGATACATTAAAACTGTAAATATTACCGAAGGCAATTATTTATTGAAGAATGAGATTGACGCCAAAAACAAAACGATTACCCTGGTTTATGGAGGAATTTCGCTCACTGAAGCGCAGAAAAATTTGATCAGGGAAAAAGCGATGGTATATTCATTGGATAACGCCAAAATAGAATTCCAACAGGGATTTTCATTTGATCAATTAACCCGAAAAAACAGTGAAGTTGAAAATCTTTCATCTGAATTAAACCGGCTAACGGTTCTATTAAAGAAAAAAGAAGAACAGATTGAAGTCCTGTCGCACAAAAATGACATAGGAATGCAGATTCTGAATGAAATAAAAATCTTGTATCCGCAGATAAAAACCTGTACTTATGCTGAATCAGAAATCTATAATGTTACCAATTCTGCTGCGAAAAAAGTACAAATAGTTATTTTCACAACTGAGGGGAGAAATTTATATAACTCCGAAAAAAAGAAAATCAGGGATTGGCTTGGAGCCCGCCTAAAATCAGGCAGTTTACAAATCTTTTTCGATAGCTAAGCGTTTAAATTATTCCATTTACAATATTTTATAAAATGACAAAACAAACTCCAATAGATTATCTGATAAAGCCCATGGGCCGTTTCATGAACAACTCGACAACCAGCGGCATCGTTC
>DAITNH010000336.1:0-5383 GCA_036834745.1 Prolixibacteraceae bacterium | reverse complement strand
AGAGCCTATGATCAAATTCTTTGCTGAATCGAAAGGAAAAGGAGAAAATTATTTGCTTTACGATGCGCCATTGGCCATGTATTTTTCCGCTTCACCCTATTGCGATCCGGCCGATCCGTATATTCCGGCGACCTACGCCATGTTGGCCGCCGAAAGCATGGGACTGGGCACGTGCATGATCGGAAGCATTCATCCGTTTATTCAATATGGCGCCAAAAAATTGAAACGAAAATGGAAACTTCCGGCAAAATCACCTTCAGGAATTGTGGTTATTTTTGGCTATCCGAAGTATAAATTTGCCTCCGGAATAAAAAGGACTTTTGCAGAAGTGACTTACTGCCAAAATTGATTTGTGATCAACGATTAACGATCAATGATTGCAGATTTTTTTCATTCATACAATCGTTAATCGTTAATCAACAATCGTTAATCTTATACCCTCACTTTCACAACCACTTTCTTCACTTTTTCCGGCCCATCAATCTGCATACATGGACGATGCACATCCTGCGGGAAGAAAACCGCGAACATTCCTGTTTCTAAAATCAGTGGAGTTGTTTCGCCTGAAAAGAAAACAATGTCTTTTTCAGGATTATAAGCTGCTGTAATTTCCAGATTTTTAAGCGTTACAAAACCAATGGCTTCCTTTCCTGATACAATGTACTGAATGTCGGCATAGTTTTGATGGGCTTCCAGGCGGCAATCTTCAGGTTTTTTGCTGTCATATTCGCTTACCAAAGCAAAAACATCCTTGCCTTCAATTTCATGCCGGCCAATTTCGATGGCCTGTAAATCAGTATCTTTCAGGAATTCAAAACCTTTTTTCAGGTTCTCGCTGATACAGATATATAAATCAGCATTTTCAAGTTTATCAAGAATCATGGTTCAATATTTATTTGATAAATTAATTTCAAAATCAAAGCAATCGATTGCGATTGTCGAGTCAAAGATACAGTTTGAATTAGTAATTTGGCAATCCTGCAATTAAACAATTCGATAATTGCCATTGAAATTTATAGTTTTATTACCTTCGCCTGTTGCACGATTTAAAATTACTGAACTTAAAGAGACAAACCCTAAACCAAAATTTTAAACCAATGGAAAACAACTCAATTAACCGCAGAACTTTTATCAGAACGACCGGTATTGCAACTGCTGCAACTGCCGTGGCCGGAAACATGGCTTTCGGATCTTCTTTGGTTCCTTCAGTAAAAAACGCTATCCCCCGCTGGAGAGGTTTTAATCTGCTCGACTATTTTGGAGCGTTTCCTTCCAAAAGAGACGATCGTTCGAAAACTACCAAAGATGATTTGAAATGGATGTCAGATTGGGGTTTCGATTTTGTGCGTTTGCCGATGGCCTATCCGCGCTATATCAACTTTGATCCACAAAAAGATGTGACCCCTGCTGATATCCTGAACATTAACGAGAAAGTGACAGATGAAATTCAGGAGTTGGTTTTTCAGGCAAATGAAGCCGGATTGCATGCCAGTATTAACCTGCACCGTGCGCCGGGTTATTGTGTAAATGCCGGATTTAAAGAGCCATATAACTTGTGGAAAGATCAGGAAGCGCTGGACGCTTTTTGTTTTCACTGGGA
Organism: Prolixibacteraceae bacterium; assembly: GCA_036834745.1. Classification (GTDB taxonomy): domain Bacteria; phylum Bacteroidota; class Bacteroidia; order Bacteroidales; family Prolixibacteraceae; genus Aquipluma. Next base: position 3,783 of record DAITNH010000336.1, on the reverse strand, counting down.
AATGTGGGGCAACAAGTTTAAAAATCTATCGTCGAAAAAAATCAGTTTCGATCTGGTAAACGAACCCAGTATGCGGGAAGATATGAACGACCAGTTTGGAGCACGTACAACCATTCCGGGTGCAGTTTACCGGAAAGTGGCACTGGCTGCTTCAACAGCCATACGCAAATCGAATCCCAATCATTTGGTGGTTGCCGATGGAAATGATGTGGGCTCCTCTGTTATTCCTGAGATTACCGACCTTAATATTGCCCAAAGCTGCCGCGGATATTTTCCTCACTACATTTCGCATTACCGTGCTTCCTGGGTTTTTAAAAATCCTGATGATTCACCAAAGGTTGTTTGGCCGGGAGTTATTGACGGCAAGCATTTTAGTCGTAAAAATCTGGAAGAACTTTACCAACCATGGATTGATCTGGTGAAACAAGGCGTTGGAGTCCATTGTGGCGAATGTGGCTGTTACAGAGAAACGCCACACGAAGTTTTTCTCGCCTGGTTTGGAGATGTTTTGGACGTACTGACTGAAAACCAAATTGGTTATGCCTTGTGGAATTTCAGGGGCGATTTTGGAGTATTAGATTCAGGAAGAAAGGATGTACAGTATGAGGACTGGTATGGGCATAAACTTGACCGAAAAATGCTTGAATTATTGAAGAAGTATTAGTCCCATTACTATACTAAAAAAACCGCTAAAAGGCGGTTTTTTTAGTATAGCTTCTCACTGGCTACTGCGACTGATCACTTTCTTCAGGGTTTCTCAAACGAATAAACCACCCAGTTATTCTTTTCATGAAATCCGGTTTCCCGAAGTCCAAGTGATTCCGCTTTTGCTTTTACATCGGCCATATCGTGGGTATAAAAACCACTTAAATAGAGTTTTCCTCCTGATTGCAATACACTTTCATAAACAGGCAAATCGTTTATAATGACGTTTTTGTGGATGTTGGCAAAGATGATTTCAAAGCTTTCATTTCCGAGCAAACTGGCATCACCCAATTTTGCTTCCAGATTGAAAATATTGTTCAGGCGGGCATTTTCAACGGTGCTTTCAAACGACCATGTGTCGATGTCGATGGCTGTCACGCTTTTTGCTCCTTTTAGCGAAGCTAACATTCCCAGGATTCCGGTTCCGCAACCCATGTCCAAAACTGTTTTACCGGTTAATTCCATGTTCAGGATTTGTTCGGCAACCAGTGTGGTGGTTTCGTGATTTCCGGTTCCAAAGGCCATTTTGGGCTCTATTACCAGTTCAAATTCGGCTGGTTCGTAATCGGAATGAAATGGCGCCCGGACCAGGCAGCGATTGCCAATCAGCAGTGGTTTGAAATAGTTTTTCTCCCATACTTCGTTCCAGTTTTGATCAGGAATCATTTCATTTTCAGTATGAACTGAAAAGGGTAGGGTAGAAGTGATCTCGTTCATTTCAGCAAAATTGAATATTTCGCCAGGAACGTAGCCTAAAACCTGTTCTTCGGTTTCGTCAAAACTTTCGAATGCCAGGTCAGCCAAAACAGCCACCAGAATTTCGCGGTTCTCTTCACTATCAGGAGTGAGTTTAAATGTGATTTTTGTATAGTTCATTGTAGTTTCAGGTTTCAGGTTCCAAGTTTCAAGTTGTGCTCAAAAAAAACATATTTCGCAGCGACCAAATGTAGTTTAAAAAGAAAGACCTGCTATTGCATGATACCTTTTGTATGTGATTTCTATGTGTACTGCTCCCTATTTTTGCCGTAAAAGTTTCAGTTGGGTAGTGGCACTAACCACTTGACTGTTTTCTTTCTTCAACTTCGCTTTAAGATATTTCCAATAGTTGTGGGTTTTGGTGTAATCGTCCTGGTCGGTAAGCAAAGCTACAATATACAACACACAAAACCACCACTTGGCGTTTTGCTCGTCCCAAACGGCTCGTACTTCGCGGTCGTCAAAAAAACGTATAGATATTTTTGCATTACTCATCATTCATTATCTTCCAATGGCCTGATTTATCACTTCCTATGCGTTCTATTTTTCCGCTATGTTTAAGTTCTTTTATTTTCCGTTTTACTGTGCTCAAACTTATCTTTAATCTTTCGCCTATTTGGGTTGCTGTTATTTGGTTATTTTGCTTTATTAAATAAAATACAGTGTCATTTTCAATTTTTACAGTGTCATTTTGCGTTTTTACAGTGTCAATATATTGAACATGCATTTCTCGGTTTATCAGCGAATGATTTTGGCCAAGCAATAAATTTGAAAGAAAATGTATAAGATATTTTTCTGTTTTGTAAATGCCTTTGGATAAATCTTCGTAGTTGGCTCGCACAAGTGCATTTCGGAAATTAGAACCCATTCTTGTTTGGTAATGTTATAATCACGGATTTTGCCTGCATGGCTGTAAATGTCTTGAAATAACCTGCGATGAATAGTAAGATATTCGGCTGGCGAAAACGTAAAGGTTTGTTCGCTTAATATTTCGGCAATTTGTGCCGATACTTTGTCGGCTTCTTCGGTGCGGTTTTCGGTGTCTTTTTCAGGATGTTGCTTGTAATAACTGTCTATTAGTTGTTTTACCTCATCAATGGAAATGTCGCCTTCAATGTTCTGCTTAGCAGTTGCTATCAAATAGTCAGAAGGTGTTAACCCATCAACTTGTTGCAATCCTATAGCGATTTTCCAAACTTTTGCTTTTTCTGCTTTGTTGGGTTCACCTTGTCGTAAATATTCTTCAAAATTATCCATTTTCAAATTTTGTCCTAAGTCTTTACTTTTTTAAGTCGTAAATGTAAATTATTATTGTCAACTTTCAAGATCACAGGATCTTACACTTACCAGCGGGCATTTATTTTTAGTCCGTTGGTATCAATTACCCATTCTAAAATCTTTAATACTACTTTGGACCAATGAACATTCCTCAAATGCCACAAATGTACCATTACCTATAGGCGACTGGGTACTTACTCCCAGCCAAATTTCATTAGGGTAGTCATTTTTAAATAGGCGCACAAGCTGCCAGTTTTCTTTATCCAGAGAATAATAGAAGCCTACAGTCTTTACGTCAGAAGAAATTTTCATATACACATAGGCATTGTCAGCCACATCGTGGTTATTATCGTCTGAAGTTTCAATAGTTCTAACAGTCACAACACGAGTCCTCATGCGTTCATCTCTCTCAAATGCAAACTTAAACCACAACTTTGGATTTAAATAAATGTACATTGTTCCGGCATCATAGGTGTCTATAAAAGTTGGAGTAACTTTAGCTGTGAATGTAAAAGGTTTGGCATTATCTACTTTTGTCAACAGAACAGGCGCAGTATTGTTTGATAGTTTTCCATCTGGATCGTTAAAATTATCACTTTCCGCATTGCATCGGAGGACTAATTTATCGTCTGTAACGGTTACTAAAGATTCCGCACCATTAAGTGATTTTGTAAACTCAACACCGGAAACGCTAATAGAACACACTTCACCTTTTGTAATCTCAGGAATGTTTTTGTTTCTTTCAGTTGAAGTGTTATTGCAACTACTCATTGCAGACAATACAATTAACAAGCTTAATAATTTTGTTTTCATAATAATTTTATTTATCATTCATACTAAAACTCGCATTCTGTTTAACTATGCTTGTTTCGCGGTTGGTTGTTTTCGATTTTGTCGATTCGCTTTTCATTTTTTCATTATTTGCCGCCCACTTTTTTTTCATTTTTTGATTAGTCATTTTCTTCGTAGTAATAAGAGTAGTCGATCCCCATATTTGTTTACGATTTCGTCAAATGTAGTTTCGGGCATTGCTTCTATTTGCTT
>DAITNH010000335.1:0-5448 GCA_036834745.1 Prolixibacteraceae bacterium | reverse complement strand
GTAAATTGCGGGCATGGAATTGAGCATCTTAATAGATATAGTAATCATCTTCGCCTTTTCGACGGCGGTGAATTACCTTTTTACCCGCATCAAAATCCCGACCATCATCGGGTATCTGCTTACCGGTATAGCCGTGGGCCCTTCTTTGCTCGGCATTTTGCGCTCGCCGCACGAGATCGAATTCATGGCCGAAATCGGTATTATTATTCTGATGTTTACCATCGGGCTCGAATTTTCGCTCAACCATCTGATCAAAATCAGGAAGATCGTTTTCTTTGGTGGTTTTGCCCAATTGTTGTTCACTGCCGGAATTACCGCGTTTGTTTCAAGGATGTACGACATGAGTTGGGAGGCAGCCTGGTTTGTAGGTTTCCTGACCGCACTGAGCAGTACCGCGCTGGTACTTAAAATCCTTCAGGAACGGGGCGAACTGACTTCCAATTATGGCCGGACGGTGGTTGGCATCCTTGTTTTTCAGGATATTATTCTGATTCCCCTGATTTTACTGACTCCGATGCTGGGGGGCAAAACTGCCAACATTGGGTTAGACTTGTTTTTTCTGGGAATAAAATCAATCGGGATTGTTGCCCTTGTTTATGTTGGCAACCGTTGGATTATGCCCAAAGTGCTGCATTTAATTGCCCTCACCAAAAACAAGGAATTGTTTCTGATGAGTATTTTGCTGATATGTCTTGCCGTCGCATTGTTAACTGCCGAATTGGGAATGTCGCTCGCATTTGGCGCTTTTTTGGGGGGCCTGATGATCTCGCGGTCGGAATACAGTCAGGATGCCTTCGGTCACGTCCTTCCGTTTAAAGACACTTTTACCAGTTTCTTTTTTGTATCCATCGGGATGTTGCTCGATCTGAATTTTGTTTTCGACAATATTATAGTCGTGCTTGCAACAGTCGTGTTGGTAATAGTGATCAAATCCATTGTAGCCGGGGGAACCGCATTTCTTCTCGGGCATACTTTCAGGGGCACGATCGTTATTGGATTGGCGATGGCTCAAATCGGAGAGTTTTCGTTCATCCTTGCCAAGGTCGGGCAAGACTACCAGATTCTCACCGATTTCTATTATCAGCTTTTCCTTGCAGTCACGATTGTTTCCATGGCGGCTACACCGTTCATCATCATGATTGCCAAACCGGCAGCCAACCTGATGTTAAAACTGCCTATTCCACAGATACTGATCAAAGGATTGTTTCCACTTCAGGAAATTGACGTTCCTGAAATGCAAAACCACATTGTGTTGATTGGTAAAGATTCACGTTCGCTGAACCTTTCCAGAATGGCCAATCGTATGAAACTGCCTTATGTGTCGATCGTTTTTGATCCGGCATCAGCCAGAGCCCGCCAGATGAAAGGAGAAACTGTAATTTATGGTGATGCACTGAATGAACCGATTTTGCGGAAGGCACATACCCATACTGCCGAAGTCGTTGTGATCAGCATCGGCGAAACCATTACAGCACTGGGAATTATCGACAAAGTGCGCGACTTGAATAAACACGCCCACATTATTGTCAGATCCAAAAATGTTTCCAACATCGAAGATTTCTATAAAATGGGAGCCAATCAGGTAATTCCCGAAGAATTTGAAACAGCCATCGAGCTTTTTGAACGGGTATTGAAAAAATTGCTGATCCCGAAAGGCGAAATAGAATCGGCCATTTCACGCATCAGGGACGACAACTATGGCATTTTTCTGGAAAAGGAGGAGAACGATTCGGTTACCCTGACAGACATGATTCCCGATGTTGAAATCGTTGCATTAAAAGCGGGCAATTATGAGCTGTTTCCGGGAAATTCACTGAAGGAAATTCGTTTGCGCAAACTCTACGGGCTCACCGTTGTGGCGGTAAAAAGAGACGGTGAAATTCTGGAAAACCCGGGTGCAGGTTTTATTTTCAATCCTGATGATGTCGTTTATGTTCTCGGGAAACCGGAACGGATTGCACAACTGTCGCAGGTGGAATAATCACATAAAAAAAGCCGTCTCTGAATTGCTTCCGTGTACTCAGCAGGTGACTTGGAGTCACCTGCTGAGTAATCTCTCAAATTTCCCTTTTATTTTTTTCTGATATAAATCTGAACCGGTACTCCCGAAAAATTAAAATTCTCGCGTATTTTATTCTCAAGATATCGGCGGTACGGATCTTTCACGTATTGTGGCAAGTTGGCAAAAAAAGCAAAACTTGGCGTTTGGCTTGGCAACTGAACCACATATTTAATCTTCACAAATTTGCCTTTGATGGATGGTGGGGGATAGGCTTCAATCGCCTTGAGCATTACCTCGTTCAATTCCGAAGTTTTAATTTTTTTGCTGCGGTTGTCATAAACTTCCACTGCTGTTTCAAGCGCTTTCAGGATTCGTTGTTTGCTAAGCGCCGAGACGTAAACAATCGGAACGTCCACAAACGGTGCAATCCGCTCTTTGATGAGTTTGGTGAAATCGTTGGTGCTCGCGTTGTCTTTCTCGATTAAATCCCACTTGTTGACCAGAATTACCACACCCTTTTTATTGCGCACCATCAGGTTGAAAATCGACACGTCCTGCGCTTCCATATTGCGGGTGGCATCCAGCATCAACATACAAACATCCGAATCTTCGATGGTCCGCACCGAGCGCATCACCGAATAAAATTCAACATCTTCCTTTACTTTGGTACGTTTGCGCAATCCTGCCGTATCGACAAGGAAAAAATCATGTCCGAATTTATTGTAGCGGGTGTGAATTGCGTCTCGGGTGGTACCGGCAGAGTCGTTCACGATGTTGCGTTCTTCGCCGGTCAGCGCGTTGATGAACGATGATTTACCAACGTTCGGGCGTCCAACCACTGCAAAGCGTGGAACATTGTCTTCCCGTTCTTCCTCAATTTTCTCCGGAAATTCTGCAACGATGGCATCGAGCAATTCACCGGTTCCGCTTCCGGTCATCGACGAAATACAGTATATTTCGCCCAGCCCGAGGGAGTAAAATTCGTGTGAATCAATGATCCGCTTGTTGTTATCAACTTTATTGACTGCAACAAATATTTTTTTCGATGAACGGCGCAGAACGGCAGCCACTTCTTCGTCCATATCGGTAATGCCATTTTCAACATCGACGATAAATAAAATCACATCGGCTTCTTCGATGGCCAGCATCACCTGTTTGCGGATTTCACCTTCGTAAATATCTTCCGAATTAATGGCATATCCACCGGTGTCGATAATCGAAAAATCGATACCGTTCCATACGCCTTTGCCATACTGACGGTCGCGGGTTACCCCAGCCGATTCGTCAACAATGGCTTTTCTTGATTCGGTCATCCGGTTAAAAAGGGTCGATTTCCCTACGTTTGGCCTGCCAACTATTGCTATAATATTGCTCATTTTACCTAACCTTCTCTTCCCAATTACGGGATTATCTTAAATTTATAAAATCAAGTTCCAGGTTTCAAGTTCCGGCAGCGAAGTAAAAAGTAAAAAGTTCAAAGTTCCAGGTGAATCTCCCTTCACACCTTCTCATTTTCTCCCTTTCTCACCTTCTCTTTTTTCCCTTCTCTCCCTTCTCCTTTTTTCCCTTCTCCTCTCTTACTCCATATCGTATCCAAATCCGCCCAATGTGCGGTCTTTGTCGCGCCAGTCCTTGTTCACTTTTACGAATAGCTGAAGGAATACTTTTTTCTGAAAGAATTCTTCCATATCCAACCGGGCCTCAGTTCCAACTCTTTTAAGTGCCTGTCCCTGATGCCCGATAATGATTCCTTTCTGACTGTCGCGGTTCACATGAATCACGCACATTAAGTTCAGTATCTTTTCTTCCTCTTTGAATTCTTCCACTTCCACTTCTACAGAATAAGGAATTTCCTTTTCGTAATAGAGCAGAATTTTTTCGCGGATAATTTCGCTCACAAAGAAACGTTCGTTGCGGTCGGTCATTTCATCTTTCGGAAAATAGGCAGGACCTTCGGGCAACAATTCCAGAATCCGGTCGAAAATAGGGGCAACGTTGAATTTTTCGAGTGCCGAAACTGCATACACATCGGCAAGAGGCAATTTCTCGCGCCAGTAGTTGTACAATTCCATCACTTTTTCCTGCGTTGACAGGTCGATCTTGTTGATCAGCACAATCACCGCAGCTTCCGAACTTTTTACACGTTCAATATATTCTTCGTTCTTTTCAGGACTTTCAACCACATCGGTTACATAAATAATCACGTCGGCATCTATCAGCGCCGTGTTCACAAACTTCATCATGGTTTCCTGAAGTTTGTAATTCGGTTTAAGGATTCCGGGCGTGTCGGAGTAAACAATCTGGAAATCGTCGCCATTGACAATCCCTTTGATACGGTGACGGGTAGTCTGCATTTTAGAGGTGATGATCGACAAACGTTCGCCGACCAACACGTTCATGATGCTCGATTTCCCGACATTGGGATTTCCGATGATGTTTACAAATCCGGATTTATGTGCCATTTATGTATGAATGAAGGTTTTAAAAAATCTGCGCAAAGATAGTCAATTAATTCTTTTAATGGTAAAAGCCTGAATTGCGACTTCATGAATTAACAAATGGTTTGATCGGCGCTCGTAGAGAGTCAGTGCTTCACTTTGTGAGTGAAGCACTGACTAATATGATAATGACCGGAATCCTATTGTTCAAGAATTGTTTTCAAGCTATTTAAGCCATTTTGCAGATCCGGCGCCAGCATTTCTTCCATGTCCATGGCGAGCAACATCAGGTTCATCGGATATTTCATTTTTCCGTTGAAACCCCACTTGACCGATGTCACCGAATCATTGACGGCTTCAGTCGCCAGGTATGCAAAATCGGTCGATTCGAAAGGTTCGATGAAATGCAGTTCATAGTCGATTCGCTCGCCTTCGGTAATTTTGATAATTTTCTGTTCGCCCTTGCCTGCATCCGGATTTTCGCTGTCCCACGCCGAAACGAATCCAACAGTTCCGTCTTCGCCTTTGAATTCCTTTTTCATTGCCGGGTCGATCTTCGCCCAAACACTAAAATTGTCCTGATTCTTCAGGTATTTCACGTAATCAAAAACCTCTTGTTTTGATTTATTGATCGTCACTTTGCGCTCAACAGCATAATTTCCATCGACAAAAAGTCCGGTGATCAATACCAAAACAATAATGGCAACCAATACCAATCCAATAATTTTTAGCGCTTTCATATGATTACATTTTAGGGATTAATTCGATTTACTTTTGCGATAGTATGATTCGTAAAGATTGATCCATTCGTCCACTTCCATTTTTTTCACCAATTCACCAATCAATGCATACGGAATCTGGCTCACATGTTTAAACCGGATACAGCTTTTGCCCATGTCCAGTTTCAGTTTACTGTGTTTGGGATATTCTTCGGTGAACCATTTCAACAATGATTGATTGGCATAAATACCCATGTGGTAGAGGGCGATGAAGTTTTTTTGAGCGGCC
>DAITNH010000334.1:0-5509 GCA_036834745.1 Prolixibacteraceae bacterium | reverse complement strand
ATTTCTAAACCAACTAATTATGAAGAAGACCGGACGCAGGGAATTTTTACTGACGACCACTTTGTCAGGAATAGGATTGAGCCTGACCGGCTCAGTTCTCAAATCAAACAACTTTTTGAGCAAAAATGCGGGTAACCGCATTGGCATCATTGGGCTGGATACTTCACACAGCATTGCATTTACCAAATCGCTCAACAATCCGGAAGCAGGCGCGGAGTTTGCCGGATTTAAAGTAGTTGCGGCCTATCCAAAAGGCAGCAACGATATTGAGAGCAGTGTATCACGAATTCCAGGCTACATCACTGAAATTCAAAAGTACGGTGTCGAAATTGTTGATTCCATCGACCTTTTGCTTACCAAAGTTGATGTGGTTCTTCTGGAAACCAATGACGGACGGTTGCATCTGGAGCAGGCTTTGCCAGTTTTGAAAGCCGGTAAACGAATGTTTATCGACAAACCAATGGCTGCATCACTGGCCGACGCAATTGCCATTTTCGAGGCATCAAAAAAATACAAAGTTCCGATTTTTTCAAGTTCGTCGCTAAGATATATCATCGGTATGGACGAGGTAATTTCAGGAAAAATAGGAAAAGTACTCGGTGCAGAAACTTACAGTCCGGCAAAACTTGAAAAGACTCATCCCGATCTGTTTTGGTATGGAATACACGGTGTTGAAACGCTGTTTACAGCAATGGGAACCGGCTGCAAAAGTGTCGTCAGTGTTTCAAATGCTGATACAGATATGGTCACCGGAACTTGGGAAGATGGCCGGATTGGGACATTCCGCGGCATAAGGAAAGGAAAAGAAGATTACGGAGGAATCGTATTTGGCGAAAAAGCCATCAAAGTATTGGGCAGTTATGCCGGGTACAACCCATTGCTGGTTCAGATCATACAATTCTTTAAAACAGGGGTAGCACCTGTAAAGGAAGAAGAAACGCTGGAAATCCTTGCATTTATGGAAGCTGCCGACCTCAGCAAAGCCAAAGGCGGAAAAGCGGTTGAAATAAAATCAGTGATGGAAAAAGCTGCAAAAAAGGCAGCAGGCATGAAGTTTTAAAAGAAAAAACCTAATAAACCTCAATATGGAAAATTCAAGAAGAAATTTTATCCGGAATGCTACGCTTGGAACTGCCGCATTATCAGTTGGTGGAATTCTTCCGGGTTTCAGTTCGAAAAGTTATGGCCGGATCGTTGGTGCGAACAATCAAATAGTGGTGTCGATGATGGGCGTTAACTCACGCGGACAGGCATTGGCGAGGAATTTCGCACTTCAGGAAAATTGCGAAGTGGCTCATATTTGTGATGTTGACTCAAGGGCAATTGTGAATTGCACAAAAGCAATTAAAGAGCGGCAAACAATGGTGCCAAAAGGCTTTGTTGATTTCCGGCAGTCGCTTGAAAGCAAAGATATTGATGCCCTGGTGATTGCCGCTCCCGACCACTGGCACGCTCCGGCATCTGTACTGGCCATGCAGGCTGGCAAACATGTTTATGTTGAAAAACCCTGCAGCCACAACCCCAACGAAGGCGAAATGCTGGTGGAGGCGGCAATCAGGTATAATAAGATTGTTCAAATGGGCAACCAGCGCCGCTCGTGGCCCAATGTGGCAAACGCCATTCAGGAACTAAAAAACGGGGCAATCGGAAATGTCTATTTTGGAAAAGGATGGTACACCAATAATCGTGGTCCGATTGGCATAGGAAAAATTGTACCGGTTCCAGACTGGCTGAATTGGGATTTATGGCAGGGGCCTGCACCCCGAAAAGAATTCAAAGACAACCTGATTCACTATAACTGGCACTGGTTCTGGCATTGGGGAACCGGCGAAGCCCTGAACAACGGAACCCACATGATCGACCTTCTCCGCTGGGGAATGGATGTTGACTTTCCTGTAAAAGTCAGTTCAAACGGTGGGCGGTACAGGTATAAGGACGACTGGGAAACCCCCGACACACAGGTGATCAACCTCGAATTTGACAAAGGCCGGACGATGTCGTGGGAAGGCCGGAGCTGTAACGGAAAATACATTGAAGGCAGCTCTGTGGGAGTGATGTTTTACGGAGAAAAAGGAAGTCTGCTTATTCCGGCCGGAAATAGCTACACCATTTTCGACCTGCAAAACAAAGTGGTAAAGGAAGTGAAAGATGACAAGAAAATTGATCCAAGAAACCTTTCCAACCCGGCTGAACAGCTCGATGCCATTCACATTCAAAATATGTTTGACGGAATTAAAAATGGCAGCAAACTCAATTCGGACGTTGACTCCGGACACAAAAGCACCTTGCTGGTTCAACTGGGAAATATCTCGCAACGCGTGGGCCGGTCATTAAATATAGATGCCAAAACCGGACATATTGTTGATGATCAGGAGGCAGAAAAATACTGGTCGCGCACTTACGAAAAAGGTTGGGAAATGAAACTCTAAGCAAAATGGGAGCAAAAAAGATGGTTCTGTCTGGTTTGGTTTTGCTATTTGTCTTTCCCGGAGTTGCGGAAGAAAAAAACACCAATACCATTGATGCACTGCTTTATAGCAATGGAAAACCAGTTTCTGTAAAAATTTCAGACGACAAAATAAGTAAGGTAACAGCTCTGAAAAGCAGTGCAAAAGCCCCTCAAATGTATGTCGCCCCAGGATTAATCGACATTCAGATCAACGGTTACATGGGCGTTGATTTTGCTGATCAGGATTTGACCCTGGAAGGAATCAGGAAAGCAACCCGCGCATTGTGGAAAGAAGGAGTTACAACCTATCTGCCAACTTTAATCACCGCCGACCGGAAAAGTCTGAAAAATAGTTTTTCAATCCTTTCACAAGCATTGGCCGATGCGGAAATTGGCCCATCAATTCCCGGTTTTCATTTGGAAGGCCCCTTTATTTCACCTGAAAAAGGTTTTCGTGGAGCACATCTCGAAAAATACATCCGGAAACCTGATTGGAACGAATTCGCTGAATTACAGCAGGCTGCAAAAAATAAGATAAAACTGATTACCGTTGCGCCCGAAATCGAGGGAGCAGTTCCTTTTATTCAGAATTGCAGCCGCGAGGGAGTAATTGTTTCGCTGGGGCATCACAACGGAAATGCTGAACAGATTGAAAAGGCTGTTGACGCCGGAGCAACACTTTCAACACATTTGGGGAATGGCTGTGCCAATATGATCGACCGGCACAACAATCCGATCTGGCCACAGCTGTCAGAAGATCGGCTTTCGGTTACCATCATTGCCGACGGCTTTCACCTGAATAAACAGGAAGTACGGACTTTTTACAAGGCCAAAGGAATCGACCGGACTATTTTGGTTTCGGATGCACTCGATTTGGCCGGGCTCGAGCCCGGAGAATATACCCGATGGGAAAGAACGGTGCTGTTGACACCTGATGTAGTAAAATTTCCTGCGGAAAATGTTCTGGCAGGCGCTGCTGCTCCAATAACCACAGGGATTTCAAACATCATGAAATTTACCGGATGCAGCCTTGGCGATGCCATTCAAATGGCAAGTACCAACCCGGCAAAAATTCTTCAACTGAATGATCGTGGAGAAATCAGTCCGGGAAAACGTGCTGATTTGATATTGTTTATGATCGAAAATGGGAAAATGGTTATTCAAAAAACCATCCAGGGCGGGAAAGTGGTTTATTCAAAATAATAACGGAATAGGTATGAGCGAAAACAAACTTCTCCGGAAAATATTACTTGGTCTGACTGCCATCGGTCCCGGCTTATTTCTGATCGGTTATAACATTGGTACAGGAAGCGTTACAACAATGGCAAAAAGTGGCGCCGAATATGGCATGACCTTAACATGGGCATTGGTTCTTTCGTGCATTTTCACCTACGTTTTAATGGTTGCTTATGGAAAAACCACACTGGTAACCGGGAAGACTGCCCTGTTCAATATCAAAACCAATTTTAAATATGGTAAAGTACTGGCCATCTATATTTTAATAGCTTTGGTTGTGGGTGAGTTACTGGCACTGATGGGTATCTTCGGAATTGTCTCCGACCTGATTCGGGAAGCCTCGTTGCTTTTATGGGGTGGTGAAGGATTTAGCACCTTGAATATCACCATTGTTTTGGTCGTTGCGTTGTATGTATTGTTATGGTTTGGTCGTTACAAATCATTCGAAAAAGTGCTTGTTTTTCTGGTCATTCTGATGGGAATCTCTTTTATTACTGTGTTCGTTATGGTGAAACCAAGTATTTCAGAACTGTTGGGCGGACTTGTTCCCAGCATTCCCGAGACTCCGGGCTCGCTTCAGTTAATAGCCGCAATGGCCGGGACGACCTGCTCAGCGGCAGTATTTATCATGCGGAGTACTGTTGTTGCCGAAAAAGGCTGGAATATTAATCACCTGAAAGAAGAAAAGAGGGACGCCGCGGTTTCTGCTTCAATGATGTTTTTTCTAAGTTTGGTAATCATGGCTGTATCTGCCGGAACGCTGCATGTAATGGGACTGAAACTAAACACTACGATTGAGATGATCAGTCTGTTTGAACCCATCGGCGGCAAAGTAGCTGCCTTTATCCTGATATTGGGAATTGTGGGTGCAGGCATTTCAACAGTTTTCCCGATTGTTCTGATTGCCCCCTGGCTGATCAGCGACTACACCGGAAAAGAAAGAAATATCAAATCGCCAATGTACAGGATTCTGGGACTGATTGGCATCCTTTTCGGTTTCGGTATGCAGTTTATTAGCACGACCCCACCTCTGCTGATGATTTTTTCGCAGGCTTTTCAGGCACTGATACTTCCGGCAGTAGCCATCCCGATTATGATTCTGATTAACCGAAAATCGTTAATGAACGAACAAACTGCCGGAACAAAAATGAATTTCAGCCTGATAGCCGTTATTCTTTTTAGTTTTATAACCTCGTATTTTGCCATTGCCGACTTTTTATAAATTAAAATCATGGAAACAATAATCTTAGAAACAAAACAGGAACTTGGCAGAAAAGCCGCCACCACTGGCGCAGCGCTAATCAGGAAAGCCATTGCTGACAATGGAACGGCCAACATTATCGTTGCCACGGGAGCTTCGCAGTTCGAAATGCTGGAGAAATTGGTGAAAGAGGATGTTGACTGGTCGAAAGTGACCGCTTTTCATCTCGACGAATACATCGGCCTGTCTGATTCGCATCCGGCATCGTTCCGCAAATACCTGAAAGAGCGGTTTGTTAATCTGGTGGGACTAAAAGCATTTCACTATGTAAACGGAGAAGTCGATCCGGTGGAAGAATGTAAACGGTTGGAGCATATCATTCTCCACCATCCAATCGACGTGGCTTTTGTCGGTATTGGCGAAAACGGACATTTGGCGTTTAACGATCCGCCTGCTGATTTCGAAACCGAAGATGCTTATCTGGTGGTCAATCTCGATGATGCCTGCCGCCACCAGCAATTGGGCGAAGGATGGTTTTCCACTTTCGATGATGTTCCGAAACAAGCCATCAGCATGTCCATCAAACAGATTATGAAATCGAAATCCATTATTTGCAGTGTTCC
>DAITNH010000333.1:0-5523 GCA_036834745.1 Prolixibacteraceae bacterium | reverse complement strand
AATTTGTTTTTTTAATTGCCAGATGGAACTAGCCATGGAAAGTCATACTCCTGTATATGAGGATATCTCCTCATGGCTTGTTTCATTTTATCACGGGATAAGATTGATTTAACGGGCGATAAAATTACAATTATTTTGCAGATGTATGGTTAAAATGAAGTGCTAAAAACAGGAACTTTAATGTTTTATCCTGAAACATCAGTATTGGATAAAAATAACTGATGTTTCACCTGGCATATCATTCTCTGATGAAATGACCGTATATGTATAGTGTATGGTGCGAAAATTTGAAGTTGTTTTTCTGGCAAATATCTTCAATAATTTCTCTCAAACGGGGATCGTAAAATTCGGTCAAGGATCCAGAGCGGACGTCAATCAGATGATCGTGCTGCGGAATTGCAAAGGCTTTTTCGAATTGTGCAATACTCTTGCCAAATTGATGGCGGATCAGTAGTTTGCATTCAAGGAGTAAGTCCATTGTGTTATATAAAGTTGCCCGGCTTACACGATAGTTTTTATTTTTCATCGAGATGTAAAGCGACTCAATGTCGAAATGCCCCTCTCTTGAGTAAATTTCCTCAAGAATTGCAAATCGTTCAGGCGTTTTCCTGTGTCCGTTTTTTTCGAGATATTCAACGAATGTATTCTTGACGGTTTCTTTGGTCTTTTGGTTATTCATATTTAAACCAATTAAAAATAGAGTTCAAAATTAGTATTTTTTTTCAATGGAAAGGATACCTGAAAATTAATTACTGTATTTTCTCAATACGGTCAATTTTGTCTATTCCCTTGATTTTCATTAACCGGGCAATGAGTTCGCTCAAATCCTGAACACTGTGTATGTACAAATAAAGATCGCCTTCGAAAATTCCGTCATGCGTGTCGAAATGAACGGTTCGCATGTTAATGTTGCTGTGTTTGGATATGATGGTGGTGATTTCGTTCACAATCCCGACACGGTCGAATCCGCTGAGCTTTATGCGTGACAGGTAGGATAGTTTTTTGAATTTGGTCCATTCCGCGGTAATGATACTGTCACCTTGTTGCGACATAATTTTCATTGCTTCCGGACAGTTTCTCTTATGAATAATAATATGTTCTGATCCTGAAACATAGCCAACTACATCGTCGCCGGGAATAGGATTACAACACCTTGCAAGCGTATAGTTTAGCTGGTCAGGATCTTCTTTCAGTATAAATGGTAATTTTTTGTCAATCTTATCGGGTGTATTTGTACCCGAATCTTTTTTTGTGTTGAAAGTTAATTTCCAGAATTTTGCAAGTTTATTCTCACGTCGTGTCTGAAGAACTTCGTTCAGATTGTCGAGTTCCAGAAATCCCATTCCTACCTGGGCATAAAGTTGTTCCTTGTTGGTAAGGTTATAATAGCTGGCCAGTTTTTTCAGGGTGTCTGACGATGGTGCAATTTTAAGCTTTGCGAGCTGGTCTTCAATGATTTTTCGGCCGTGGTCAATGTGCTTTTTGCGGTCGAGCTTAAATGATTGTTTTACTTTTGTTTTGGCCTTCGCCGAAATCAGGAAATTTAACCAATTCAACTGTGGCGATTGCGTTTTCGACGAAAGTATTTCAACCTGATCGCCACTAAGCAACACATGTGAAATTGGAACAAGTTTATGGTTGATTTTGGCACCGATGCAATGATTGCCAAGTTCAGTATGAATTTCGTAGGCAAAATCCAGGACCGTCGCATTTTTAGGAAGTGTAACCATTCGCCCCTTTGGTGTAAATACGACAATTTCCGATGAGAACAGGTTCATTTTAAATTCATCCAGAAATTCGAGTGCATCCGATTCCGGATTCTGAAGCATTTCTTTTATTTTCTGAAGCCATTTGTCCAGTTCGTTTTCAACATCATTGATGTTTTTGTATTTGTAGTGTGCTGCAAAACCACGTTCGGCAATTTCGTCCATTCGCTGGGTGCGTATCTGTATTTCGACCCACTTTCCCTGAGGGCCCATTACAGTAATATGCAAGGCTTCGTATCCGTTCGCTTTCGGGATGGTAATCCAATCGCGTATCCGGTCGGGTTTGGGCTTGTAAATATCGGTTACAAGCGAAAGGATATCAAAGCATTGCCGTTTTTCTGAAACATTTGGGTTGGGAACAAATACAATTCGTATGGCTAGTAAATCATATACTTCGTCAAACGAAACGCCTTTGGTCTGCATTTTATTCCAAATAGAATAAATGGATTTCAGACGTTCGGTTATTGTAAAATCTACTCCTTCTTTTTTTAGCTGTTCTTCGATGGGCCTGATAAACTCTGTAACTAAATAATCTCTTTTTTCCCGCTGATTGTGAAGCCTGAACTGTATCTGGTTAAAAGAATCCGGATGTTTGTATTTCAGGCTTAGGTCTTCCAGTTCAGATTTAATCGCGTATAATCCCAGACGGTGGGCAAGAGGAGCAAAAATGTACAAAGTTTCCGCCGCAATTTTCAACTGTTTGTTGGGAGCCATCGAATCGAGTGTTCGCATATTGTGCAAACGGTCGGCAATCTTTATCAGGATAACGCGGACATCATCCGAAAGTGTCATCAGCATTTTCCTGAAATTATTTGCCTGTTTCGAGTCCTGTTGAGGTGTAAACTCATCAGTAAGTTTGGTGAGCCCGTCAACAATCGATGCAACCTTTTCTCCAAATAAATTGCCAATATCTTCCAGCGTGTAATCGGTGTCTTCGACCACATCGTGCAAAAGTGCAGATATGATGGAAGTTGCGCTCAGCCCGATTTCATCGACAACAATTTTTGCAACAGCAAGAGGATGTATTATGTATGGCTCTCCTGACTTTCTTTTTACCCCGGCGTGTGCAGAATTAGCGAACTCAAAAGCTTTGTTTATCCGTACTTTTCCGTCATCCGAAACTTTACGGTCACATGCTTTTAGCAAGTCGTCATAATAATCCTGGATTAATCTTTGTTCTGCTTTTGTCTGAAGTTTTGTCATCGCCTAATCGTTCTACACCTCTTTTATTCGTACTTAAAAAGTAAAGATATATTTTTTCTGAAAAAAACTGTCAAACAGTTCTTTTTGATCACTTTTTAAACAAATAATTAATGAATAAGATTGATCGGTTTGAAGGGAATATTTTATTCAAACCGCAAACTTTCAATCGGATCAAGTTTTGACGCTTTTTGGGCAGGATAATATCCGGATAAAATTCCGACAAAAAAGCACAGTATAACTCCGGCAATGATCCAGATCCATGGAATAAAAAATGGAGTGCCGATAATCATCGCGACGCCGTTTCCTGCCAGGATTCCGAATATAATGCCGACAATTCCTCCAATCTGGCCTATTGCAATTGCTTCAATCAGAAATTGTTGTTTGACTATTTTTGAGGTTGCCCCCATGGCTTTCCGGATACCAATTTCGCGTGTTCGTTCGGTAACTGAAACGAGCATAATATTCATCAGGCCAACGGCAGCCCCAAACAAAGTAATGAAACCTATGATGGTGGCAACAAGTGTGATATTTTGAATGTTTTTAAGCAGGATGTTTACCAGATTATCGCTTTTTTCAATATTAAAATCGCTTTCGTCAGCAGCGTTTAGGTTCCGGATTATTCGGAAAGTTCCTTCAGCTTCCCCAATTGCCGGATCAACCATTTCGGTATTGCTCACCTTTATTTGGATAGAGAAATTCATTTGCGGCCGCGTGAAATAGCTTCTCACATTTGTATAGGGCAGCAAACAAAGCTGATCGCCTCCCGATCCGAATCCACGTCCTTTTGATTTGAGCAAACCTATAACACGGTATTTCCCTGCTCCTATACTGATTATTTTTTGCAGCGGATCTTCACCTTTTTTGAATATTTTCTTTACAATGCCATCACCAATAACAACCACATTTCTTCCCGAGTTTATTTCTTCTTCTGTAAAATTTCGCCCCTGGCTGATTTCATTTCCGGAGGTATAGAGATAATTGTTGTCAACACCTTGCACCGAAACATTTGGATTTGTTTTCTGTGATTCAAATTTTACGGTTGCAGTGCCTGTTGCCATAGTCGAAATCGAAACTGCGGCAGGGAAAACGTACTCGTCTTTAAATTTTTTGGCCTGATAATAATTGATGTATGAATAATTTCTGGTACGGTAACGTTGGTTGCCAACCTGGATCCTCATACCTCGTGAGCTGATGGTAAACGTGTTGGCTCCCATAAAAGTGAACTCCTTTGTAATCGAGTTCTTGATGGAGTCGATAGCAGTCAGTATTCCAACCAATGCAGTAATTCCAACTGCGATAATCAGCACAGTAAGTATGGTCCGCAGCAGGTTGCTCCGTATTGACTGCAAAGCAATCCTTAAATTTTCAAAAAAAAGCGTTCCGAATCTCATGGCTTATTTGTTTGATGAGCGGTTAATAGGTCGCATAAGTTCGGAAATAATTACATTGGAAACAATTGAGTTCAAGGGGTAGGCTATCTTATTATTCGAATATTTACAACCATTGTTTAACGACCAATTGTAATATATATTCGATTGTTCAAGATTGGTACATTGACACTGATGAAAATTGGACTAGTTAATGTATTGATATGTTGTTTCCTAAGGCATATCTAATCTCAGTTTAATTTTTTTTAACATTTGAAATCTAACTTTTTAAATGAAGGTTCGTTCACGCCGTTATCATTTAGCTTTAATTTGACCAAATATAAAGCGAAGTTATTTTTTATTCTAAAGTTTATTTATGATCTGTATTTTAGAAATTTCATCATCAGAAGCTCCCGAATTCAGCCGATTGATTCATATCGATACTGAAAAAACATTTGAAGATTTAAATCTTATTATACAGAATACTTGTCGGTTTGACTACTCACAGCTGGCATCATTTTTTCTTACTGATGATTTATGGAGGAAAAGCATTGAAATCACCTCCCTTGATTCAGGTAAATCTACCCCTATGCTAATCAGCATGAGAACTACTAAACTGGATCAATATCTGTCGGAAACCGGACAAAAACTAATATATGTTTTCGATTTTTTTAACGAACGTTTTTTATTTATCGAATTAAAAGAAAAAATTATGAAAACTGATTTGCAAGAACCATTTGTTGCTTATGAAAAAGGGGATGCCCCTGCTCAATTTCTGTTAAACGATTATAATAGTGCTGAAGTTGATATCATTGACTCCGACCAGGCCTACAGAAGTTTTGGAGATCTGGAAGACTATTATGAGATTTTTGGAGAAATGGATGCTTAAACAAATGGGGACTTAAAAAGTCCCCTTCTTTTTTCTGGTTCATTGCTTATCTTTGTTCCCAACGCAAAAATTTGGGATGAATACATTAATTGTGGTTTTGGGGCCAACCGGTGTTGGAAAATCGGATATCAGCATTCAACTTGCCAATTATTTTTCTACTGAAATTATTTCGGCCGATTCGCGACAATTGTTTCGCGAACTTTCCATCGGCACTGCTGTCCCTAATAAAGCGGATCTGAAATCAGTTTGCCATCATTTCATTCAAACACGGTCTATTCACGATTATTATAATGTAAGC
>DAITNH010000332.1:0-5524 GCA_036834745.1 Prolixibacteraceae bacterium | reverse complement strand
GCCGTGATTGAAACGACACTGCACCTTCCGCAAATTCCCGGCGGAAAGAAATTGATTTATACGCACCTCGAAATGCCATTGACAGCCATTGCAGATTTTCAGGAAAAGGGAAAAAACGATCCTTTGTTTGCGAAACTGGCCGAAATATGCGATCGCCATCAGGGATTGTGGTCGGTGGAAGCAGAGGAATATTTGCTGGCTCACTAAAAAATTATAACTATGATATACATGGCAGACACAGCCGACCTGGACGAACTCAGGAGGCTGTACGCATTTTTCCCATTGGAAGGTGTAACCACCAATCCAACCATTTTGAGTCATGCCGGAAACCGCCTTTCTGTTGCCATCGAAGGCATTCAGGAATTGGTAGGCTCCGGAATGGTGCACGTACAAATGATTTCGCCTGAAACGGACGACATGGTTCGCGAGGCAAAAAAGTACCGCAGTTATTTCGATTTTGGCGATAATTTTTATGCGAAAATACCGGTTACTGAAAAAGGGTACCGGGCAATACGGGTATTGAAAGATGCCGGGATTAACGTAACAGCGACTGCCATTTTTACGCAGCAGCAGGCTTTGGTGGCCATGAAGGCCGGTGCCGATTTTGTAGCTCCGTATGTAAGTCGTCTGGATAATATTTCGTCGCACGGAATTGAAGTGGTGGACAACATCGTTCAGAATATTTTCGAATACGGACTGAATGGAAAAGTGCTGGCAGCAAGTTTTAAAACAGTTGACCAGATTTACCGCGTCAGCATGGCCGGCGCACATTCGGCAACTATTAGTCCTGAATTGCTGCACCAGCTCGTCAAGCACCCGATGACCGATATTGGCGTGAAACAATTTGAAATTGACGCCGAAGGTTTGTACGATATAGACTTTTAAGCCAGCAGTAGTCTGGTTGACAAACTGTCTGTTTAATAAACAAAGCCGTTTTGCAGTATTCATATCGCTGCAAAACGGCTTTTCTTTTCGAAAATAAAATAATTTTTCTTCGGATGCGTTGAACTTTTTTTACCTTCGTGCGCTTTATATGAACGTATATAGAATAATAGATATGAAAAAAATATTTTTGACATTGCTGATTTTAGTTGCGCTAATTATTGATTTGAGCGCACAAGTTGTACAAAATGTGAATGCAGTCAAGTTCAAGGAGTTGATGGCTGCCAGTGATGCTATAATTTTAGATGTGCGCACACCTCAGGAATATACGAGAGGGAATATTAAGGGATCAACACTGATCAACATTGCCGATCCTGAATTTGTAACAAAGATCAGTTTGCTGCAAAAGAATAAAACTATTTTAATTTATTGCCTGTCAGGAAGTCGCAGTCCGGTAGCAGCCAATTACATGGCCAAGATTGGATTTCAGAAAATTTATAATCTGCAACGGGGCCTCATGGAATGGAACCAACAGGGATACGCGATCGAACAAAGCAGTCAGGTGGTTGCCAGTACAAGCACTGCTTTTACCGAACAGAGTTTTTCTAAATTATTACAGGCCAATAAACTGGTTCTGGTTGATTTTCATGCAGTATGGTGTGCTCCGTGCAAAGCCATGAATCCGGTTATTGACAAGGTTTCCGCCGATTTCAAAGGAAAAGCCAAAGTCGAGAAGGTGGATGTTGAAAACAACAAATTGATCACCGCAGCCTATCAGGTGCAGACAGTGCCGGGTTTTGTGCTTTTTAAGGAGGGCAAAAAAGTTTGGAGCCATACAGGCATCATCAGCTACGATGATTTATCGGTGGTGATTAAGAAATATCTTTAAACTTAAACAACATTGGAAGTCATCGGATCAATTTTTCGAATTGAAACTATCCTGTTCTGAACCTGTAATTACTTTGTTTAGAAGTTTGATCCGATGACGGAAAAGAAGAGTTCAGCAAACTGATCCGATGAAGGTAATGACAAAGCCGTTTTGCAGTATTCATATCGCTGCAAAACGGCTTTTCTTTTCGAAAATAAAATAATTTTTCTTCGGATGCGTTGAACTTTTTTTACCTTCGTGCGCTTTATATGAACGTATATAGAATAATAGATATGAAAAAAATATTTTTGACATTGCTGATTTTAGTTGCGCTAATTATTGATTTGAGCGCACAAGTTGTACAAAATGTGAATGCAGTCAAGTTCAAGGAGTTGATGGCTGCCAGTGATGCTATAATTTTAGATGTGCGCACACCTCAGGAATATACGAGAGGGAATATTAAGGGATCAACACTGATCAACATTGCCGATCCTGAATTTGTAACAAAGATCAGTTTGCTGCAAAAGAATAAAACTATTTTAATTTATTGCCTGTCAGGAAGTCGCAGTCCGGTAGCAGCCAATTACATGGCCAAGATTGGATTTCAGAAAATTTATAATCTGCAACGGGGCCTCATGGAATGGAACCAACAGGGATACGCGATCGAACAAAGCAGTCAGGTGGTTGCCAGTACAAGCACTGCTTTTACCGAACAGAGTTTTTCTAAATTATTACAGGCCAATAAACTGGTTCTGGTTGATTTTCATGCAGTATGGTGTGCTCCGTGCAAAGCCATGAATCCGGTTATTGACAAGGTTTCCGCCGATTTCAAAGGAAAAGCCAAAGTCGAGAAGGTGGATGTTGAAAACAACAAATTGATCACCGCAGCCTATCAGGTGCAGACAGTGCCGGGTTTTGTGCTTTTTAAGGAGGGCAAAAAAGTTTGGAGCCATACAGGCATCATCAGCTACGATGATTTATCGGTGGTGATTAAGAAATATCTTTAAATCTATTTCTGTTTGTCAAACAGATAAGTTTCGGTTACATCGCCATACGAAGAGGACGCACTCACTGTAATTTTCAAATTATTTTCCTCTGTCTGGAAGGTTTCGGTAATTTTCAATTCCCCACCATCCTGCATCATAATTTTGGAAGAAATAATCAGTGATTTCTCATCGGCTGACCATTCCGCAGTTGATTTCTTTTCCATGTCCTGCCATCCCGCATTGATGCATTCTTTTCCATCGAGCGTAAATTTGTCGTTGATGGTAAAGTCCTGTCCCTGAAAACTGGCATGTCTTTCAACAGCAAAAACAGCTGCGTCCTGCGTCAAAATCAGTTGGTTTGGAGCCATGCTGAACTGGTCGTTGAGGGTACTTTTTGCTTTGTTCAGGTTCCATGTTCCTGAAAAATCGGTCACTTCTCCCATCGAGGAAAAGGAAATCATCGAAAACACGAGCAGATAAAAAATTTGTTTCATTGTAATGATTTTTAGATTTGTAGATTGAGAAACCAAATTTCGTAAAATAAAATGAGATGCCAATTATGATTAAATTTTTTACTTCACCTCTACCGCCACCTTAAATTTCACATCACCGGCTGAAGTGGCGATGTTCAGCACAAATTCGCCGGCATCAACTTTCCAGTTGCTGATATTTTCGTCCCAGTATGCCATGTCTTCAACCTTTACCGGAATGGTGATGGTTTGCTGTTCTCCGGCTTTCAGGAATACTTTTTTAAAGCCTTTCAGCTCTTTGGCCGGACGCAAAACGGGCGCATTTTTCTGAGTCACATAAACCTGCGCAATTTCGGCACCGGCAACTTTTCCGGTATTCTGAACGGTAAATGTCAGCTTAACGGTTTCCGCTTTGGTGTATGTTTTCTTGTCGGTTTGCGGATTAGAAAGGGCAAAATTCGTGTAGCTAAGTCCGTAACCAAAAGCGAAAAGCGGAGCGATGTTTTTGGTGTCGTGCCAGCGGTAACCCACCAGAATATCATCCATGTAAACTTCTTTAATGCTGTCGCCGGGGTAACAAAGCGGGCCGAAGGAATGGGCGCCGTTGTCGGTCAGTTTCACCGGAAAAGTAAAAGGCAGCTTTCCGGAGGGATTTACATCGCCCGAAAGTACCGAAGCGATTGCATTTCCGGCTTCGGAACCTAGGTACCAGGCCTGAACCACAGCAGGCACGCGGTCGATCCATGGCATAGCTACTGCATTTCCGGTAGCCAGAACCACCACCACATTTTTATTTACCTTCAGTATTTCGTCGAGCAACTGGTCCTGACCAAAAGGCAGATTGTACGATTGGCGGTCGCCTCCTTCGCAATCCTGAAAATGGTTCTTGTTCAGCCCACCAACGAAAATCACTGCATCGGCGGCACGGGCAATTTTAATGGCCTGGTTGCGCAATGTATCGGCATTCAGTTTCGAAGGAATTTCCCTGCCATAGGCCGGCGGGCCTGAAGCATAGCCCATGGTATAGGTGATTTTGCTGCCGTAACGGGTTCGCAATCCTTTCAAGGGTGAGATTTCATTTTTGGCTTTAAGGTTCGAACTTCCGCCGCCAACAGTCAGACTGCGGGTGGCATTTTCGCCTATCACGGCAATATTTTTAAGTTTCGAAGCGTCAAGCGGCAAAATGTTTCCGGAGTTTTTCAGGAGTACAATGCCTTCTTCTGCCACTTTGCGGGCAACCTGCGCATGTTCGGGCGAGGCAAAACTGCCCAACGGACGTTTCGAATTCATTTCGGTGCGGAAAATCATCCGGAGAATACGGCTGGCCTTATCGTTCAAAACGCTTTCAGGAACTGTGCCTTTCCGGAGTTCGTCGAGAAAGGGGAGGGCCAGATAATAATTGTCGTAGGCATTCGAAACCGAACGGGTCATGCCGTCGGTGCCGGTTCCCATCTCCATGTCGAGACCGTTCATGGCCGATTGCATGGTGTTGTGCGCACCGCCCCAGTCGGTAATCACGGTTCCGTCGAATTTCCATTCGTCTTTAAGTATCTTATTCAGGAGGAGGTTATTATGACAGCAATGTTCGCCGCGAAACTGATTATACGCACCCATCACCGACCACACTTTGGCTTCGGTAACGGCTGCCTTAAAGGCCGGAAGGTAGATTTCGCGCAGGGCACGGTCGCTCAGTTCAACGTTGATGTGATCCCGCCAAAGTTCCTGGTTGTTGAGCGCATAATGCTTGACACAGGCGGCAACGCCGTTTTTCTGTAATTCCTGAATGTATGGAACCACCATGCGCGAAGCCAGATACGGATCTTCGCCCATGTATTCGAAATTGCGTCCATTTAAGGGTGTGCGGTAAATGTTTACGCCCGGACCAAGCAATACCGTTTTCTTGCGGTAGCGTGCTTCTTCGCCAATTGCTTTGCCGTAAATGGCCGACATTTCAGGATTCCACGTGGCCGCCAGGCAGGTCAGCGCCGGAAAAGCGGTACACGAGTCGTTGGTCCATTTGGCTTCGCCCCAGCTATCCCAAAGTATTTCTTCACGAACCCCGTGTGGGCCGTCGCTCATCCACACTTCAGGAATACCAAGCCGCGCAACTCCTTTGCTGCTGAATTTCGACTGGGCATGGCACAACGCCACCTTTTCTTCCATTGTCATCAGCGACAAGGCATTTTTGACGCGTTCTTCCAGCGGATGGTTTTCGTCCATGTAGAAAGGTTTCACCGGTTGAGCGCTCAGGCTGAGTATTCCGGCAAAAAACACCACCGGAACCATTCGTAGAATACTGAAAATCTGTTTGTACATTT
>DAITNH010000331.1:0-5529 GCA_036834745.1 Prolixibacteraceae bacterium | reverse complement strand
AAACATAGTTGCCATGCGCCATTCCCATCAGGGGCGAAGTTGGAATAAACGGGCTATTGGGGTCGAGTTCAAGGCACTGGCTGTTGAGCAATCGCAAAGCCAGCGACTGGTCGGTCATACCACTCCAGGAATTAAACAGTTCGTTTCCTCCGCTCCAGAAAGCCAACGAAGGATGTTTCCTAACCCGTTTGATGATCGAAGCTGATTCCTGTTTCAGAATAGAAAGGTAATGCGCATCATCGGGATAATTGTTGCAGGCCAGTGGAAATTCCTGCCAAACGAGCAGTCCTTTTTCGTCACACAATTCAAAGAACGATTCTTTGTTCACGATTCCCCCACCCCAAACCCGCAGAATGTTGAAATTGGCTTCAACTGCCAGATTCAATAATTCATTGTATCGGGCGCGGGTAATTATTCCGGGAAAAATTTCGGGATTTACCCAGTTGGTGCCTTTACAAAAGATTTTACGATCGTTTATTTCGAGCTGTGCAGGCGGAACACTGCGGCTTTTAGGGAAACCATCAGGTTCGCGCCAGGCACCTTCGTTCATCACCAGTCTGACTCTCCGGAAACCAATTTTCGATTCTTTGGTCTGAATTATTTTTCCGGAGGCATCAGAAAGCTTGACCGTTGAGGTGTACAAATACGGTTTTCCGTGATCGTGCGGCCACCAAAGCTTTGGATTGGAAAAGGTGAGTTCGGTATTCCCTTCCGATTTTAAAACTTCTGTGCCGGTTTCATCTTTCAATGTCCACACAAACGGAAGGCCGTTCAGGTTTTGTCCTGAAATTTCAAGCTTGATTTCAGCCTGAGTAAGTTCTTTATTCAGGTTGTAATTCACATGAAAATCGTCGATGCAACTGGCTGGCTGAATTTCGAGGTAAGTTTCGTCCCAAATTCCCAGCGGAATTAGCCGCGGATGCCAGTCCCACCCATAACTTACTGCTGGTTTGGCCACATGTGACGCCTGCGAACGGTCAACGGGTTTTGCATGAAGTTTCGGCGCTGGCAAAACCAATATTTTCAGCTCATTTTTATCCTTCAGTTTGTCGGTTAAATCCAGATTAACTGGTGTAAACATTCCTTCCTGATAAAGCAATTCCTCTCCATTCAGGAAAATCCGGAATTGGTAATCGATGCCTTTGGAAACGAAAACAGCCCGTTCATCAGCCTTCAGATCAGGTTTGGAAAAACTGGTGCGGTAAGTATAAAACTGGTCTTCCATCCAGAGATAATCTTTCCAATTTTCGGCGTAGTAATAAGGAGCATACTTTTCAGCTTTGGCAATATCGAGCTGAACTGCACCGGGTACTGTTGCCGGAATCCATTTCGAAGGAATTTCATCAGCAGTTTTTGTATAGCCGAGTTCCCATTTCAGAAAAGAACGATTTTCGGATGAATTTGCAAGGCAAACGATTGAAAAAAGGCACAGGGTTAAAATGATAAGATGTCGGTTCATGGTTGCTCTGGTTTAATTAGTTTACGAATATAGGAACTTACAGTTAGTTTTTTCACTTTGATGTGTTGCAGAAACACTTATCTTTACAACTCATAAATCAATTTCACACAAATCACCATCAGTATGAAAAAATTAATCGGTTCGTTACTTATTGCCGGAATGATTGTTTCGTGTTCGGCACCAAAAAAAGAGTTTACGCCTTCTTATTCGAAAGCCGATTTCGAAAAAGAAGTAAATGGCAAACAAACCACTTTGTTCACTCTGAAGAACGAAGGCGGGATTATAGTTACCCTGACCAATTACGGCGCAAAAATCGTTTCGGTATTTGCTCCCGATAAAAACGGCGCATTGGAAGATGTTACGCTGGGATACAACTCGATTGATGGTTACCTTACCGGTGATGCCGGACAGGGCGCAGTTGTTGGTCCGTATGCAAACCGCATTGCCAACGCGCAGTTCGAAATTGACAGTATTGTTTATCAGCTTCCGCAAAACAATCATCAGGCCTGTTTGCATTCAGGCCCCGAAAGTTTTTACCGCCAGGTTTACGATGCCAAAGAAGTTCAGACTGCCGACGGTCCTGCGGTTGAAATGACATTGGCTAGTCCTGATGGCGAATGGGGTTTCCCTGGCAATAAGAATGTAAAAGTGACTTATACCCTAACCAAAGACAACGGTTTGAAAATTGATTACGAAGCTACTACCGACAAATCGTGTTATTTCAATTTGACCAACCATGTTTATTTTAACCTGAAAGGCGAAGGAATGGGCGACATTTTGGATCATATTTTGGTTGTTGACGCCAACTCATCAACAGCAGTAGGTGACTCAACATTAATTCCTACAGGCGAAATTGTTGATATTCGCGGAACTGCGATGGATTTCACCACTCCGCAAACTGTTGGCGAACGCATAGAAGATCCGATGCCGCAGCTTCGCATGGGTGGAGGTTACGACCACAATTACATCCTGAACAAAGATCAGAACGGCAATGAAATGACTTTCTGCGCGAGTCTTTACGAACCGGTTTCGGGCCGTTACATGGAATGTTTCACCACAGAACCAGCCGTTCAGCTTTATACCGGTAACTTCCTGAAAGGAAACATCATCGGAAAACGTGGAAATCCTTACAATTTCCGCAATGGTATTTGTCTGGAAACCCAACATTATCCCGATTCCCCTCACCATCCGAATTTTCCGAATACATTGCTGAAACCGGGCGAAACCCTGAAATCGACCACGATTTACAAGTTCTCGGTGAAGCAGTAAAAAGTGATCAGTGGTCAGTCGCTGTTGACAGAATGGCCTTGAAAATATCATACAGAATCCCGGTTGTCAGCAGCCGGGATTCTTTTTTTGTACCCTGTTGTATTTGCCTGGAACAAAAGCACAATGATAATAAAAAGACACAGGGTCCCAACAAATCGACATTTCGTTTTAGCAATTTTGTTGTACAACCCATTAATAATCGTAGCCATTTAATTTCAAACTTAATCTTCATTCACTCAGACCACTATGATTATTGTGAAATAAATGGGCAATAAGCAGCAATTTTTGTGCGTTTTCAATCCCGGATACTTCCTATTTGAGGACTATCCAAACAGAAAAACAAGAAAACAGAAAACAATTAAAACAGAAAAGTTATGAGAAATTTAGTTAGGGTGAGCATGATGTTGTTGGCCGGTATTTTAATTTTCGTCACCGCATGCAACGAAAATGATGATTCGGCGAAAGCCGGAAAAGGAACAGTAGTTATAAAACTTACTGATGCTCCGTTCCCCGTGAGTTTAGTAGATCAGGCGCTGGTAACCATCGACAAAATTGAGATCAGATCGACGGTCGAAGTAGAAAATGCTGAAGGAGAAATTGAAAACGAAACGCTTTACACTGTTTTGTTCGAAGGTGAAAAAGTAGTTGATTTGCTCGATTTGCAGAACGGAATTACTACAGATCTGATAAGTATGGACATTGATGCCGGATCGTATGATTTAATCCGGATGCATGTTACTTCATCAGAAGTGATTTTAAAAGATGGAACAAGTTTCGATTTGAAAATTCCGAGTGGCAGTGCAAGTGGTTTAAAAATCAAAATCACTCCTGAATTGGTAGTCGAAAGTGGTGTTGAAAGCGAAGTTCTACTCGATTTTGATGTCAGCAAATCTTTTATGGTGCAGGGAAATATGAATACTCCCGCCGGAATTAAAGGTTTTATGTTTAAACCGGTAATTCGTGCCATGTGTCAGAAATACAGCGGAGTTATTGAAGGAAAAGTTTTTGAAAACGTAACAACCCCTGTTGCTGAAGCGCACGTACAAATCATTGTTGCGGATACCGTTTACAGTTCTGCATTAACCGATGCAACCGGATCGTATTCGTTGATTGGCCTTCCTGCCGGAAGCTACAAGATGGTTTGCGAAAAGGAAGCTTACACCCCTGTTCTGGTTGATCTGGTAACAGTGAAAGCAAGAGAAACTACTGTTCAGGATTTTCTTCTGATACTGAAATAGCAGTTTCCAAAATTCAAACACCTGAGGCAATCCTGAAAAATTCAATCAAATTGACAAGTTCTCAGGAATAGCATTTGTAAACGTATTTAAAAATCCCGGTTGTTTGCTCAACCGGGATTTTTTGTTTAAACCTTCATCCGATCAGGATGTCCATGCTTCAGTAAATAAAACTATTTTTGATCTTCCAATCT
Source organism: Prolixibacteraceae bacterium (assembly GCA_036834745.1). GTDB lineage: Bacteria > Bacteroidota > Bacteroidia > Bacteroidales > Prolixibacteraceae > Aquipluma. Next base: position 1,372 of record DAITNH010000331.1, on the reverse strand, counting down.
TAAATAATCTAACCATGGCACCAAAAGAAATTACCTCAGATTCCGAAACTTCACCATTCATCCAGAGCCATTCAGCTCCCTTGCGAATTTGGCACTGGCTAACCTTTTTAGGTGTAATTATTGCTGAAAATGGCAAGATAAAAGGCATTGTTTCAGGAATGATCAATGGTAACCGCTAATTGAAATTAATTTGGGAAGGAAAATAATCACTCCGCAAGCCAAAGCCACCAGCGCACAAACCAAAACAGCTCCGGCTGCAACGTCTTTGGCGACTCTTGCGGTTTCATGATATTCAGGAAATAAATGGTCAGCAAGTTTTTCAACGATGGTATTAAAGGCTTCGGCAGCCCACACAAGCGCAATCACAATTAAAATAACGCACCATTCAGCATTCGATATCCGAAGGAAAAATCCGGCAGTTACGGCAACAATCGTTGCTATCAAATGAATCCGTGCATTGGGTTCCGATTTGACAAGTTCGTAAATGCCTGTAAACGCGTACTTAAAACTTTTCATACGATAAAATAGTCCATTTGAAAATGCATTTTAGCTGGCATTTCAATCCAAAACTACCTATTATTTTCAATCCTGAAGCTAATCCTGAAATTTCCCTAACTTTAAACTTTTACTGATTAATTCACCTATGACAAAACCGAATATTTTTAAGCGCAGTTGGGCGGTACTTCGCGCATTGTTTGTTGCCTTTGGAATATTGTTTCTCGCGATTCTGATACTCAGTTTCACAACTTTGCCCTATTGGGGTTATTACTGGCTGGGAACCAGTCAGTCAAAAATTTCTGGCAAGCCTGATTACATTGTTATTTTGGGCGGAGGCGGAATGCCCAGCGAATCGAACCTGATGCGTGCTTTTTATGTACACCGGGCAGCCACAGAAGCGCCAGAAAGCCAAATTGTGATTTCCATTCCGGGAAATTCGGCGGATTCGGCCAGCACTGCCCGCCTTATTGCTGCTGAACTGATTGGCAAAGGAATTGACCGGGGACGATTTTTGTATGAAGAGAATGGCACCAACACAAGATCGCAGGCCATTCAATTGCAGCAATTTAAGTCGTTAAATCTTCCTAAAAAATCGATTTTACTCGTTACCTCACCCGAACACATGCGGCGGGCGGTATTGGTATTTAAAAAGGCAGGGTTCACCAAAGTGAGCGCATTGCCTGCTTTCGAAAATGCCATCGAAGCCGATCTCTTTTTTGAGGACGACAAGCTAGGTGGCGACAAATTGCTCGTTCCGGATATTGGCGACAACACCGCAGTCAGGTATCAATTCTGGAACCACCTGAAATACGAAATACTGATTGCCAGGGAAATGGCCGCGCTTACTTATTACAAATTGAGAGGCTGGATTTAA
>DAITNH010000330.1:0-5541 GCA_036834745.1 Prolixibacteraceae bacterium | reverse complement strand
CGCAGAAATACACCAGCTGAAGTAGGATATTGGACTGCTGAAAACAAAAGCAACACACGTCCTTCTCTGGCTTATAACAATACTTATGGATATGGATATCCTCGCGATAACAGTTATACACGTATCAAAGATGTGACTTTAAGTTATAATTTTTCTCAGGCATTACTGCAAAGAACATTCTTGAAGAGCCTCACCATCTATACCAGCGGAAGGAACCTTTATACATTTACCAATTGGATCGGATGGGATCCTGAAGATAATTATCTACCCAGAGGTACTACCCAAAACAATGGAACATTAACCTGGACCAATAACTATCCAAGTGTTAGATCTATTGTATTTGGATTAAATGTTACTCTTAAGTAATGAACTTATTAAAACAAAAGAAAAATGAAAAAAATATTTTATACCATCATTTGTTTGTGCCTCATATCTCAAACATTTATCTCATGCAACGACTCTTTCCTAAACGAAAAGAATTTATCATCCTATGCTCCATCTTCCCTGGCTGACTCTCTTGGATTCCAGGCATCTCTGGGTGGTTTATTTACGCAAATGAGCTATTGGGAAACTTACACTGACAATCAAGGGTGGCTTAGTGTATGGCAAGTGGGGACTGATGTTGCCTATGCTACTCCAAATCAACAGGGTATTGAAATTCCATATTATAATTATGACTTATTGATTTCAACTGACGGTGCAGCCGCTTATACCTGGAGATGGTCATACCAAATGATAAATAATGCCAATAACATTATTTATACCATCGAGAATAGTACAGTACAAGGTTTATCTCAAGCCGGGAAGAAAAAGGTTGCTGCTGAAGCCAAATTCTTCAGGGCTTATGCTTATAATATTCTGGCAACCTTGTATGGTGGAGTTCCACTTATTACTGAGCCTGTATCTTCAGCAAAAACTGATTTTATACGCGCTTCGTTGACTGATGTTAACACATTGATTGAATCTGATTTGGTTGATGCTGCTACATACCTGCCTGCAATTGATAAGGCTGTTAATCAGGCAAGGGCAAATCAGGCCATGGCACAACAATTATTGGCTGAGGTATATCTCAGGATAGGACAACCAGCCAAAGCCGAAACACAATGTTTAAATATTATCAATAGTGGTAAATTCAGTTTGGTACAAAGCAGGTATGGTGTGAAAAAATCACTGGCAGGTGATCCTTTTTCAGATATGTTTTTTCTTGGCAATCAAAGGAGAAATCAAGGCAATACCGAAGCTATTTGGGTACTTCAACAGGAACAGACTACAGTCGTAGGTAATACTACCGGAGCGGCTCAGCACCGCAGGGTTTGGGGAGCAGCATATTATAATATTGCTGGTCTTTCAATTTCTGATTCATTAGGTGGCAGGGCCATTGCAAGGTTGCGCTTAAACAACTGGGTGCTATATAAACTGTACGATAAAACAGACATGCGCAATTCACGTTTTAATATTCGTCGTAAATACATTTATAATAATCCCGCCGCCATTTATGCTGATAGATACGGGAAAGTTGTACCCTATACAGGAGCTGACACCATCTATAAAATTTGTCCAAGCACCACCAAATGGGGACAGTTTGATCCTAAAGATGAATTTGGTTATGCCATGCTTAAAGATTTTATCAAAATGCGTTTGGGCGAAACATACCTATTACTGGCTGAAGCACAATTTAAACAAGCCAAATTGAATGAAGCTGCTGCATCAATCAATGTATTACGAAACAGAGCTCATGCACCTTTAATCTCGGCTGCTAAGGTAACTTTGAATTCTATTCTGGACGAAAGAGCCCGTGAATTGGTTGGTGAAGAAAACAGAAGAATGACCTTAATGCGTACTGGTATGTTGGAAAAAAGAGCGCTGCGTTTGAATCAGGATATAAACTGCCCGAAACCAATTGTTGGTTTGGATAGTGTCAACATCAAAAAACCATTGCTTCCAATTCCTCAAACTGAAATTGATTTAAACAAGGATGCAACACTGGAACAAAATCCAGGATATAATTAGTTGGTATAATTTTTTCGAATTTGAGAACAGGGACATCTTTTGAAAAGATTGTCCCTGTTTTTTTTCAGGAGGTGGTGTATTTGATCAGAAAAAACTATTTTTAAATTGAATTGGCCTTCGAAGTAACAGTAACAATCGATCATTTTTATTAATCCATCAGTTATTAATTAAACCAACAAGCAATGAACCAACTATCAAAAATCATTCATGTAAACTTTTCTTTGTTCTTCCTGATTTTTCTTCTCGCCGGAACGTGTCTCTCCGCCCAAAGTGCAATTCCTGAAAGAAACCAACCTTCAGGCTTAACCGTTGATTTTCTTTCTCATGCCGGACAGGTTTTTCGCAATGGCTATCCGGTAAACACGGCATTGTATCAGGCTGTCGGGCGAAAAGAAAATTTTCAGTTTGCCGAAATTGCCCGAAAACAGCCTTTCTTCGGATGGATTGTCAACTCAGATCAAAACAATACAATTCAGGTCGCCTATCAGATATTGGTCGCTTCAAGTCTTGAGAATATTCAGAAAAACACAGGCGACTGCTGGGATTCAGGAAAATTGGAAAGCGACCAGTCTGTCAATGTAATTTATGCTGGAAAGGAACTTCAGCCCAATTCGGTTTATTTCTGGAAAGTAAAAACATGGGACAATCATGGTGTCGAGTCTGCATTTTCTCCAATCGCCCAATTTAAAACCGCACCGGTTTTGTCGGATTATGCCACTTCGCGCTATCCCCTGCAAAAACAGGATGTGTACCCATTTTCTATAAAAGCCTTGACTGGTTCGCACAATTTCATCGATTTTGGCAAAGCCGCATTCGGTACCATTCGCCTGACTTTGCTCGGAAAAAATGAGTCGGATACGGTCACTATTCATTTGGGAGAGGCGCAGAAAGACGGACGGATCAATCGCACGCCGGGCGGAACAATCCGTTATTCGGCTCACAAACTTGTCCTGAAGAGTGGCTGGAATACCTACACAATTGCTATTCCTCCGGATAAACGGAATACCGGCCCGCAAGCTGTTTTGATGCCCCAATACATCGGCGAAGTTACCCCGTTCCGCTATTGCGAACTGGAAGGTTACAGCGAACCGCTCAGCAAAAATCAGATTGTTCAGGAAATTGTATTTTATCCGTTCGACGAAACTGAATCACATTTCGCAAGTTCTGACACTGTGCTTAATCAGGTTTGGGATTTGTGCAAATATTCGATCAAAGCGACTTCATTCCTGGGCGTTTATGTCGATGGCAACCGCGAACGCATTCCTTATGAGGCCGATGCCTACATCAACCAACTGGGACATTATGGTGTAGCCCGCGAATACAGCATAGGACGATATTCACACGAATACCTGATCAATCGACCAACCTGGCCAACCGAGTGGATTTTGCAGTCGGTATTGATGGCCTGGAACGATTACCTGTACACCGGAAATAAAGAGTCGCTTCAGAATTTTTACACCGATTTAAAAGCAAAAGCGTTGCTGCCACTGGCCGACGAATCCGGTTTTATCAGCACAAAAACCGGAAAAGTAACTTCGGAAGTTTTGGAATCCATTCATTTTAAAGGAACCTTAAAGGACATTGTGGACTGGCCGCAAACCGGCATTCTGGGTCTGGGCAAAAATGAGCCCGGAGAAACCGATGGGTTTGTTTTTCAGGATGTAAATGCCGTGGTGAATGCATACCATTATCAGGCTGTCAGCCAACTGGCGCAAATTGCAAAAGTGCTGAACCAGTCTTCCGATGAACAACAATTTGCAGTAAAAGCAGCAAAACTGAAAGCCAGTTTCAACGAAAAGTTGCTCGATAAAAAGCGCGGCGTTTACTTCGATGGAATTGGAACCAATCATGCTTCTTTGCACGCCAATATGTTTCCACTCACTTTCGGACTGGTGCCTGAAAAATATGTTGGAAAAATCAGCGGATTTGTTCAATCGCGCGGAATGGCTTGCAGTGTTTATGGTTCGCAGTTTTTGATGGATGCTGTTTACGACGGCAATAATCCGGATTACGGGCTTCAATTACTGACTTCCACCTCCGATCGGAGTTGGTACAACATGATTCGTGTCGGTTCAACCATTTCGCTTGAGGCATGGGATAACAAGTATAAACCCAATCAGGACTGGAACCATGCCTGGGGCGCAGCTCCGGCCAACATCATTCCCCGCAAACTGATGGGAATTGAACCGCTCGAACCCGGCTTTAGGAAAATCCGTATCAAACCACAACCTGCTTCGCTCGAACATGCCGAAATTAAATGTCCGACCATTCGCGGCGATGTACTGTTGTCGTTTAAAAATAAGCTTCAACAATCGTTCTCTATGAATCTGACCATTCCTGCAAACACTACCGCCGATGTTTATTTGCCTTTCTGGTCGAAATCACAGAAAGTGAGCATGAACGGAAATGCAGTAAAATATCGTCAGGAAGGAAACTTTGCCATTGTTGAAGAAGTTGGCTCAGGGAAAAATGTATTTATAGTTGCCAAATAATTAAATAGAAGCGGTTACTGCACCAGCGGTGCAAAATATTTGTAGAAAATTATACGGAAAATGGCTTTCCGTCCGCGAAGAGATGCTGAACAAGGCGGAAATTATACTACGGACGGAATGGCATTCGCCTCTACAATGGAGATAAGGGATAAAAAATGAATTTAACACTTGATAGTGAATCAATATTTCAAAGGGGCTAAAGCCCGGAATCAATTGTAAATTTTCAAATCCGTCACATGAATGTGACGGCAAAGGATAGTGCGTAGATCATCAGTTGCTACATATCCTTTGCCGTTTGGCTTCAGCCAACGGAAAGAAAGCAAGCATGGAAAATCCGTCTGCGCAAAAAAAGTAAACGGAGCGATTTTTATTATTGCAGACGGAATTGAAATCTTCCTTAAAATGCAGATAACTGAACCTTTAAAACTAAACCAACATGATAAAACTTAAACTATTGGGATTTGCATTACTGATCAGCTTTGCATCGGTTGCCCAGCAAAAAAATATATTTACCAGCACATCCGTGCCCTATCCTGAACTAAAATCCGGTTTTACAAACCCACCTGCAGAAGCCCGTCTGCGTTGCTACTGGTGGTGGCTCAACAGCATGGCCACCAAAGAATCGATCACCCGCGACCTCGAAGAAATGAAAGACAAAGGTTACGGCGGCGCTTCATTGGTTGATGCCGGAAGTTCGAATTATCAGGTGGCCCGAAAAACGGCTGCCGGTCCGGTATTTATGAGTCCTGAATGGATGGAATTGTACAAGCATGCGGTGAAAGAGGCCGATCGTATTGGCATCGAGTTGAGTGTAAATACTCAAAGCGGCTGGAATCCGGGTGCGCCATCCATCACTCCTGAAATGGCCATGAAAAAAATCGTTTGGTCGGAAGTTGATGTAACCGGAGGAAAACTCGTCAGTATCGAATTGCCTCAGCCTGAACAAAAACTGATGTATGCCGATATTTTGGTGCAGGCAATTCCTAACCCACATTGCAGCTAAAAGTGCCGCATTTAGTTAAAATTCAGCTATTATCCA
>DAITNH010000329.1:0-5556 GCA_036834745.1 Prolixibacteraceae bacterium | reverse complement strand
CGTCAGTAAAAATTCCCTGCGTCCGGTCTTCTTCATAATTAGTTGGTTTAGAAATATTAGTTTACTTCCAGTTCCTGCCAGTTGAGCATTTTAGGAAATTTTCCGTGCGGGTCGGTCTGGTACCAGAAACAGACTGAAGAAATATCAGATTGTTGTGCCAGATATCTGCCGCCCTGCCGCCAGCCTAAATCCTGAATGGTAATCTTCAGATCTTTTTCGAAACGCACCGGATCCATGATGTGCCAGCGGTAAAGTCCAAATCGCTGCTGCGATTTATAGACTCCATCGGGTCGTATAACCTGATGGAGACCTGCATAAGGAGTGCAAAATTCTTTGTATTGACCATCCCTGTCAAAATTGTAAGAACCGCAGAAATAATCTTCGGTGCCTGTTCCGCAAATGGTCGGAAACTTGCCATCGCCGTCTATAAAGAATTTGATTTCCCCTTCGCCCCACCAACCATTGTTGTTGACTCCCCAGGCCATGTAAACTCCCACAAACTGACCTTTCCCTTTGATGTTGTCAACAATCGTATAATCCGAAGTAGTGTTGGTGTTCAACCGTCTGAATTGTGCATGAAAATAGGCGGCATCGGCCGGAACGTCGGTTAAAGTGTAGTCAATCTGGTAGTACAAAGTCATTTGGTCTTTGTCGTTTATATTTTCCATGGTGATTTTGCATTTTTTGTGGAATGGCATCATCCAGTAGCAATTAAAAGCGCTTCCCGGATTAACACAAACGGCCAGAGAGTTGAGCGGCGCGTATTGGTTCCAACCCATTCCGAAGAAATCGCCCACCGGACATTCGACTGATGGTTCAGTTTCATCGTCCCAATAAATACGAAGGATGGAGAACCGCCAGTTTCCGGTTGGAGTCATCCAGATGTGCTGGATAGCGCCCGGACCTTCAATTTCGGCGAGTGTTAAGGTTTCGCCCGGCTTGATCCTCACGTATGGATTCACTTTCCAGCTCTGTCCAAGATCACGGGCTGCATTGGTAGCGTTTGCCGTGTTTGGGGCAGCTTTGTCGTCGGGAGTTGCCATGCCGCCTTTGCCTTTTTCACCGGTGAAATTTTCAGGACTAATGGAACGGGTTTTTGCATCGGACAACCGATACAGGTTTCCCAAATTCATATCAAGGCCATTGAATCCCTTTTGTGAAAATCCGTCGATTGTAAGCAGACAGATTAATGCTAAAAAAAGGAGTGAAGTTTTCATCGTTTTAGGTTTATTGGTTTGAATTCTCAAATATATCATCAAATTTTCAGATATATTGAAATAAGTGAATGCAAAATATTGATTCTGATCAAATTACTTTGGTGGTATTATTCATTTTGTTGCTTTTCAAATTATTAGCTTTCACAGTCGCGGATTTTAAGATCTAATTTATTTCAATAAAAGTTATAAAAATTTCTAAAGCACTGATTTATTATGTAAAAATATTTACTAAACTTGCATAGTACTACCAAGAGGTTTGGCTATGCGAAAACACATTGATATTCAGTTTGAAGACAATTTATCGGTTCCAAAATACCGGCAGATCATTGATGCCATTCAGCAAAAAATCAAAGCTGGAGAACTTAAAAAGGGAGATAAAATACCCTCGCTGAACATGTTTTGCCAGCAATATGGTTTGTCGCAGGACACGGTTTTGATGGCTTACAAAGAACTGAAAGCGAAAGGGATTATTACTTCGCAGGTAGGAAAAGGTTATTTTATTCAGAATGAAAATACAGATTTCCGACACAAGGTCTTGCTGGTTTTCGACCGCCTGACCGCCTATAAGGAAGAGCTTTACGACTCGTTTAAAGATGCTTTGCAAAAAGACGGCAGTGAGCAAATCTTCTTTCATCACAATAACCTGAAGATGTTCCAGACCATTATCGATGGTTCGATTGGCGACTACTCCGAATATGTAATTATGCCTATCGATCATCCTGACGCGTTTACAACTATCGGTAAACTTCCGGCCAGCAAAGTGTTTATTCTTGATCAGGGCCGAAAACAATACAAAGATCTGTACCCGTATGTTTGTCAGGATTTTGAGCGGGATATTTATCGGGTACTGAAACAGAATTCGGAGTTAGTCAGTAAATACAATCGGATGGTTTTAGTGATCCGGCATCAGAAGTCGCATTTCCGGGATTTGGTTACCGGCTTCCGTGATTATTGTAAACAGCATCCAATTCCTTCAGAAATAGTCGGCGATCTAAAAACATTTGAAATCAAACCGGGCGATGCTTTTGTGGTGGTTGACGACCGCGATCTGGAGTTTCTGGTTCGCTATTCCATCGAACATCAGTTGCAATTAGGTGCTGATTTGGGAATTGTTTCTTACAATGAAACACCGCTGAAAGGCATTGTGGCTTCAGGAATTACCACTATTTCGACCAACTTTGCTCAAATGGGAAAATCGATGGCCGAAATGATCCTGAACCATCAGAAACTGAAGCTGGACAATCCTTTCCTGATGTATAAACGAAACTCATTTTAAGAATGAAAAATAAGAAATATCCAATTTCGAATAACCAATATCCAATTTCCAGAGATAACTGACAACCAAGACAACAATTAAAACAACTATAACAATTACAACAATTAAAACCTTCAACCATGAAACATCTGCTTTCCTTTCTATTTCTCCTGTTTTCAATATTATCCCAGGCTGCCAATCCCGGTGATCAGGTTACCCATGTTCAGGAAGTGTACAAAACGATTGGTAATCAGGAATTAAAAGTTGATATCTTTTACACTGCTCAATCGTTTGAAAGAGAAAATAATACAGCCATTGTATTCTTTCATGGAGGGGGTTGGGCTTATGGCACTCCGAGTGAATTTTTCACCACCTGCGAACGCTATGCGAAAATGGGACTGGTAACTTTTTCGGTACAATACCGCTTGTCGATCGAGAATGGGGTAGTGCCACATAAAACGATTAGTCCGATTGAAGCCGTTATGGATGCAAAATCGGTCGTACGCTGGGTGCGCCAAAATGCCGAAAAATATCATCTGGACGTCAATAAAATTGTGGCGGCGGGCCAGTCTGCCGGAGGCCAATTGGCGCATGCTACAGCTATGATTGATGACTACAACGAAAGTACTGATGACTTGAAAATCAGCTGTAAACCCAATGCGGTACTGTCGTTTTCGTCGTGTTTAAATACGGTTGAATCGTGGTGCGACTATTTGCTGGGCGATCGCAGGGACAAAATATGGAGCATTTCTCCCACCCATAATTTGAAGGAAGGATTACCACCAGTAATTCATTTTCATGGAGTTGATGATGAGCAGGTGCCAAAATGGACTGCCCAGTTTTTCGAAAGTGAAATGAAAAAGAGAGGAAACTATTTTGAACTTCACATGTACCCCGGACGAAAGCATTATCTGGGGGATGGAAATCCCAACTATTCGCGCTATTACGACGATGAAATACTAAAACTCACAGATGATTTTCTTCGGAAATTCAAGTTCCTGGACTAAGTTTCTTCTATTCAACCAAATTCAACTAAATAACTTATGAAACGAATTTTTATTTGCCTGCTTCTGTGGATTCCAGTGTTGGTAATTTCTGCAAATGCTGACGATAGAACTGTAATTAACCTGAATGGAACCTGGGAGTTCGACCAAACAACCACCGCTTTTCCTCCGGCTAAATTTACACGAACTATTCCCGTTCCAGGGCTTGTGCATTTGGCCACTCCGAAAATTGACGATTACGACAAATTTTTCAAACGCGCCGATCAGGTTGAAGCCAAGGATCAGCATAACCTATATAATATCGATTATACACCGCGTTATAGCTGGTATCGGAAATCAGTATTTATTCCGAAAGAACTGGAAGGTAAAGAGGCCATGATTACCATCAAAAAGAGCCAGTACGTTACCCAGGTTTATGTGAATGGCATCGACATGGGCACTTCAATGGCCTGCTATACACCCTTTGAATTTCCAATTTCCAAGGCGCTGAAATTTGGTGCCGAAAATGAAATCCTGATAAAAGTGGGCGACCGTGTTTGGCTTCCATCAGAAGCTGCCGGCGGAACCGACAAAGAAAAAGAACATTATCTTCCCGGTATTTGGGACGATGTGTTGCTCACGTTTACCGGAAATGTTCGGGTGAACCGCTTGCTTGTTTTGCCATCGGTAGCAGGAAAAAAAGTGACGGTGAAAGCGCAAATCCGTAATTTCAAGCCAGCCCAGATTTTCTATGGCGATGCCATGAGCGATTCGGTGACATTGGATATTTCGATTGCTGAAAAACTCACAGGTAAGGTGGTTGCCAGCAAAAGCGGGCGATTCGCTGCTAAACGAGATAACAATACAGAAGCAGTTCTCGAAATTTCCATCCCGAAATTCACCAATTGGACACCCGATCAACCTTTTCTGTATGTGGCAAAAGCAACGCTGAAAACCGACAAAGAGACTTCCGACAAAATTGGTAAACAGTTCGGGATGCGCGATTTTACCCGCAAAGGCAAGTTCTTTTACCTGAATGGCGAGAAAATCATACTTCGCGGAACCAATGTTACCCTTCAGCGATTTTTTGAAGATCCTGATTGCAGCAACCTGGTTTGGAACAGAGAATGGGTGAAAAAACTTTTAGTCGATTATCCGAAGCAATTGAATTGGAATATGATGCGCATTTGTGTGGGCATCGCTCCCGATTTTTGGTACGACATCGCCGACGAATACGGACTGCTATTCCAGAATGAATGGCTGTACTGGCAAAATCATGGTTGGGACGAGCAAATCAGAAAAGAATATACCGACTGGGTTTGGACGGATGGCAATCATCCGAGTATCGCGATTTGGGATGCCATTAACGAAAATTGGGACGATTACATTGGAAACGTATTGATCCCTGATTTGAAAAAGCTGGATCCGACCCGAATATGGGATGCCGGATACATGACTGGCGATCAGATGGTTCAGGATGAAATGGATGAGCCGCACCCTTATCAGGGAGTGGTAAACTGGATTCAGCCGGGTGCAAACCGGGATATTTATCCTCTGGGAAATCTCGATTTTAACCCCAAAATAATACAGGAAATTAACAGTGCCGGGGTTCCGCAATTGGTGAACGAATACGGTTGGATTTGGCTTTGGAGAAATGGTTCGCCAAGTAAACTCACTGTGGAAGTTTTTGAGCATTATCTCGGGAAGAATTCGTCGTCCGAACAAAATATCGATTTTCAAGCCTACTGGATGCAGCTCGAAACCGAATGGCTGCGCAGCAATCCGAACATTGCCGGAGTGCTGGCATTCTGTTATCTGGCCAACAATTACGGCTATACTGGCGACTGGTTTGCCGGAAACATCAAAGACCTGAAACCCACGCCAACACTCGACTGGTTTCAACATGCCTTTGCCCCGGCCGGAACGTTTATCAACCTCACCGATGAGCGGTATGTTCGTCTTTCGAAACCCCACCAACCCGGTTCAACCCTTTTGTTTAATCTGGCGGGTATCAATAATCTGAATAAAGTGGCAAATGGATCGGTAAAAGTGAAACTGCTCAACGCCAAAGGACAAACTGCTTAGGAACAAAATTTTCAGG
>DAITNH010000328.1:0-5574 GCA_036834745.1 Prolixibacteraceae bacterium | reverse complement strand
CCCGAATTTATTTTGGTGATCGCTTTCCCAGATATATTAACTTCCAGTTTGATTTCCTTATTAGGGTTCAGATTGCTGATGGTAACATGTATTTTTCCGTTTTTGTCAACCGATGAAGAACTGCTGATTGCAGGAATCTGGTCGTTCCCCAGTTTGTATTGTTCACAAAACAGGCTCGACGGCAACAAAGTAGCATTCTGATGCACATTGTACATTTTGAAAACATGATAAGTTGGGGTCAGTACCATTTTGTTTCCTTCAGTTAAAATCATTGCCTGCAATACATTTACAATCTGTGCAATGTTTGCCATTTTCACCCGATCGGCATGTTTGTTCAAAATATCCAGTGTACTTGAAGCAATCAGTGCATCGCGCATCGAATTCTGCTGAAAAAGGTGACCTGGAATGGTTCCGGGTTCAACATCAGTCCAGATTCCCCACTCGTCAACCAACAAATCAACGCGTTTATCTCTGTCGTACTGATCCATAATAGAGGAATGTTTACTCACCAGTTCATCCATGTATAAACCTTTTTTCAATCCTGAAAAATAGAGTTCTTCGCCAAAACCTGTGGCAGCCGATTTATTGTTCCAGCCTTCTCCGGCAATTGTATAGTAATGCAACGACAAACCATCCATGTTGTTACGTCCTTTTTCCATCAGTACTTTGGTCCAGTTAAAATCGCTTCCGTTTGAACCACAACCAATACGGTCGAATTTAGTGCCACCATACATTTTGGCATAATTGGAATATTGCCTCATAAGGTCGGCATAAAACTCAGGAGTCATATCGCCGCCGCAACCCCAGCTTTCGTTTCCTATTCCAAGAAATTTCACATCCCACGCTTTATCGCGGCCATTTTTACGGCGAAGGTTTGCCATTGGCACATCATCATCCGAAGTCATGTATTCGATCCAATCGACCATCTCGTCCACTGTTCCGCTGCCGACATTGGCTGAAATGTATGGATCGCAATTCAGTAATTCACAAAGGTTCAGAAATTCGTTGGTCCCAAAACTATTGTCTTCAACGGTTCCGCCCCAGAATACATTTTTAATTTTCGGACGTTCGTTCAACGGACCAATTCCGTTTTTCCAGTGGTAAGTATCGGCAAAACAGCCACCCGGCCAGCGAAGTACCGGAACTTTCAATGCCTGAAGTGCTTCAAGTATATCCTTGCGGTAACCGTTTACATTCGGAATTGGTGAATCTTTTCCGACCCATATACCATCGTAAATGCAACGGCCAAGGTGTTCGGCAAACTGGCCGTAAATGTTTTTATTGATCTGGGTTTTCCCAGCCGCAGCATCAATTGAAAGCACATTTATCTGAGCTTTTAATGTAAAAGCAGCAAGCAGAATGAATAAAAATACAGTTAACTTCTTCATTTTGAATTATTTTATTGGTTTATATAAGTTTTCATAGTTGTGAGTTCAAAACAACAAAAAAATAATTGTCTTTCAAACACTTTATTTTTTACAACACTAAAATATCTTGATTTCTACTGAAGTTACCGGCATTCCTTCTGAACTGGCTGTCAGTTTTATGGTTCCTGCCGTTTCTCCGGACTGAACCACTACCAGGCATTTTCCATGAAATGCTTTTCGTTGCGGAGCTTTAAATGACTCGTGACTGACGGGATCACCATTGTCAACACCGACAATTGTGCCAGATCCTTCCAACTGAAATTTCACCAGGTTATCAGCATTTGGAACAATCACACCGTTTTCATCAACCACATCAACAGTCAGGAAAGACAAATCGTTTCCATCTGCTTTAATCATCGATCGATCGGCTGTGACAATCAATTTTGCAGGTGCTCCGGCTGTTTTTACTTCTTTCACCAGAATTTCCTTGCCACCTGTGCGCGAAATCGCTTTTAGCGTTCCGGGAGTAAACGGGACTTTCCACATCAGGTGCAATTCGTCGCCTTGTTTTTTCTGAATACCAAGCGACTTATCGTTCAGGAACAACTCTACTTCTTCTGCATTGCTATACGCCCAGATATCAACAATTTGCCCCTCTTTCCAGTTCCAGTGAGGAAATACATGTAACACATCTTTCCTGGTCCATTCGCTTTGATACATGTAATATACATCTTTCGGAAAACCGGCCAGGTCAATAATTCCGAAGTATGAACTTCGCGATGGCCACCAATACGGAGTTGGTTCGCCAAGGTAATCGAAACCTGTCCAGATAAATTGTCCGGATAAATAGTTGCGTTTTTTGATCACTTTCCAGGTTTCCTCGTGTGTTGATCCCCAAGGCGCCGAAACATTGTCGTACGACGAACAGGTATTGTCGGCATTCGGTTTTGGCCCTTTCCAACCATCGCGTACCGGCCAGCGGCGAATTTCTTCTGAAGGCATGTCATACACACCACGCGTCATCAATGCAGAAACGGTTTCGGCGCCTATGAATTTTTGCCCCGGAAAAGTCTCCGGAAAAGAAGCAAAATCCTGGTGATGATAGTTGTATCCAATCAGATCAAGTTCACCCGACCGGATGATAAAATTGTAAGGTTTTGGGTCGTTGGTTGCCGATGTAACCGGACGGGTGGTATCAAGCTCGCGAACGTAACCGGCCAACTCTTTTGCAATAGCAATTCCGGTACTGTCCCATTGTTCCAGAATTTCGTTTCCGATGCTCCAGATCATCACGCTCGGATGATTGCGGTCGCGAAGGATCAAATCCTGAAGGTCCTTTTTATGCATTTCGTCCCAAACTGTGCTGTAATCGAGTTTGTTCTTGGGCTTCTTCCACATATCGAAAGCCTCGTCCATAATAATGAAACCCATACGGTCAGCCAGATCAAGCAATTCAGGAGCAGGTGGATTGTGCGAAGTCCGGATGGCATTGCAGCCCATTTCTTTCAGAATTTCCATCTGACGTTCCAATGCACGTGTATTTATTGCAGCACCTAAACAGCCCAGATCGTGGTGATTGCAAACACCATTGATTTTGATGTTTTTACCATTCAGGAAAAACCCGTTTTCAGAAGTAAATTCAAAACTGCGGATGCCAAAGGGTGTCGTATAAGTATCGACCAAATCGCCATCAACAAAAACCTCTGAAACAGCCGAATACATTTTTGGTGAATCCAAATTCCATAATACCGGATTTTTAATCCTGAAATCGAAGGAAGTACTGAAAATGGAATCTTTTACACCATCGGTATCCATTTTGCCAGTTGCAACTTCTTTTCCTGAAGGATCAACAATTACAGTTTTTAAAACCAATTTCTGGCCTTCTTTCAGATTGCTTTTTATACTGGCAACGAATTTCACTTTCGCCAGCGAATCGGAAATTTCAGGAGTGGTAATAAAAGTTCCCCAATGGCTGATGTGTGTTTTTCCGGTGGTGACCAGCCAAACGTTCCGGTAAATTCCTGATCCTGAATACCAGCGTGAATTGGGCTGAGCCGAGTTGTCAACCTTCACCGAAATCAAATTATCACCGGCAACCAAATGCGGCGTCAGTTCATATCTGAAAGAGCTGTAACCGTAAAATCGTTTGCCAACCGAATGACCGTTAATCCAAACTTCGCTGTTCTGGTAAACTCCGTCAAAGTCGATAAAAACTGAACGGGTCAAATCTTCAGCAGAAACTTTAAACGATTTACGGTACCAGCCAATTCCGCCAGGTAACGCGCCACCTCCTGGAGATGCAGGATTTTCCTTACTGAACTCACCTTCGATGCTCCAATCGTGTGGAACATTCAATGTTCGCCAGCCGGAATCGTCGAAAGAACTATTTTCTGCTCCTGAAACATCGCCCAACTGAAATTTCCAGTCTTTACCAAAGTTTTGAATTGTGCGGGAATTTTGCTGTTTCGGGGAGCAGTGAATTAAAATAAGGGCAAGCATACCAATAAGGAAATAGCTCAGAATAAATTTCTTCATTTTTTATGATTTAGTGGTTAAAGGCATGCCAAAAATACAAAGTCGAAAATCAATTACACCAACAATGAATGCCTTTTATCAAAATAAATCCACGAATCATTTTTTATTTAAACACAGCTATTCTGCTATTCTTTTCATTCATATATTCGTTCAATGCGATTTCTTCAATGGCAGTGAGCAATAATCCATTGTACGGGGCGAATTGTTCTTTTCTTTTCTGAATGTACGAAAAACTGAACGGTGAGTGGGTCTCCATTTCATCTATATACTTTTTGCTGTAACAATCAGGATTTTGTGCGATGGCTTCGATGATAAAAAGATCCATACTCTTTCGCATCAACGATTGAAATACTTCAATATGACGGCCTCCAAAAAGCGGCAGACTTTGCATCACCTTTTCGCCAAACCAGTATGTTTTATTGAGCTTGATGTCCAACAATTCAATACTGTTTGAAAAAACCGTTTTCAAACATGCGTTCGAATCCTCATCAACATCCTGAATATCGTCGAGTAATTGCAAATATGCCCCGTAACCAAACAGAAAATACTCCTGATCTTTACTGAGTCGGCCAGCAACCAGGTATCCGTCGGCCAAAACCGATGCACCACCTTTTGCCATGCATATCTTTAATATTTCTCTTTCCGAAAGAGTCCCGGCAGAATGAATCAGTTGCATGCTCTGTGTTTGGGCTTCATGAATAGATAATAAACTCTGGTAAACTTCAGGATAAGCCAACCTCGGAAATTCGTCTTCAATCATCGACACCAAATTAAAAATGGTGTGTTCGGCTCCATTGTTCGGCTCCGGATTCTGACCATCGAGCCGTAAATAAAAATTATTGCTGAAAATCAACTTATCGAGAGCAGAAATTTCAGGATTGTCAATAAGATTATCGGTGTAAGGATACAATAAACTGTAAGCAAAAATTGAAGGAGTAAGCCTGACAGGAATACCCAGCACAATCTGCAAACCATTCATGATCCACATGTTCCGACAGGCCTGAAATATATCGTGAAAAGTTAATTTGCTATCGAATCGCCGGGCCTGACGAACGAAATGCCGGGTCACTTCTTTTAATTCATTGGAGAACATTACCTGAAGTTGGGCTTCGGTAAAGTCGAGCCCATCACGAAGAAAGGATCTGGTATTTGCAAAAAAAAACTGTTCTTCTTTTTCTGTGAATTTCTTCCGGTCCAATTTTCCATTTCTGACCGCTCTTACAGATTTAATGTACTGATCGAGAATTTTTTCGCGTTTTTGCTTCTCTGTCAGACTGAATTTCCGGGCAATAAACGGAAATTTGGGCTCACTGTTCTCCCAAAAAACAGCATAATCTTTAAGATACTTTTGAATCATGGCAAACCGGATTTAATCGTTCAGGCAAAAAGAAACATTTAAACTCATTGAAACACAACAAAAACGACCAACTACTGAAATCTACCGATAAACGAACCTGACAGTAAACATTTTCCCGAATCTAGTATCTATAAAATCAGGATTAAAAATAATTCATATTAGCACACCAAAACAAACTATGAATTGATAAATATTTTTATATTTGCAGCGCTTTAAAAGAAAAGCAAATGCCCGGATGGTGAAATTGGTAGACACGCTAGTTTCAGGGACTAGTGATCGCAAGGTTGTGCAAGTTCGAGTCTTGTTCCGGGCACT
>DAITNH010000327.1:0-5610 GCA_036834745.1 Prolixibacteraceae bacterium | reverse complement strand
GAATGGTTCTTGGCCTTGGCCAATTGCTTGAACTTCCGGATTTTGATCATAAAATCTAAGACAAAAAAAAGTTATCAGATTACTGGTAGCTTTTTTTATTTAGTTAAATATTTTGGTTCATAACAAAATCAAATCTTGTTGATATGAATTAAAAAAGGAATGATACGAAAGGATCATTCCTTTTTTAATTCATAATTGTCTAGTCCTGATTACTGTTTTGAACGTTTGATGATGGTCTTTCAGCATACAAACGGACAGGAGTCAGCAGGGGTGAGTAGGGCTAAATTTACTATATACAGTCCTAAATTTCGCGGATTTTGATGTTGCGGAACCAGACAGGGTATCCATGATCCTGGAGGCCGATGTAACCTTCTTTTGCAATTCCTTCGGTAAATCCGGGGAAAGTTTTGAATTTGCTTTTGTTAACAAGTGCATCCCATTCAGGAGTCCATAAAGTGTAGCTTACCACTTTTACACCGTTTTGGGTATGTGTAACCTGTCCGTCTTTTACTTTAATAACGATCGTGTTCCATGAACCAACAGGTTTAACTGTTTTCGGATCGGCAGGAAGCATGTCGTAGAGCGAACCGGCAAGATGGCTGTCAATTTTGTTGTCCGATGCATCGACATTGTCGAGTACCTGAACCTCAGGAGCAGCGTAATAAATAGGTTTTCCCGGAACTTCGCGCACATTGTAAAAAATTCCTGAATTGGCCATTTTGCTGGCTTTCCAGTCGATCGAAAGTTCGAAGTTTTTGAATTTCTTTCCCGGATAGAGGATGTCGCCGTTGGCTCCCTGTCCGGGATTTTTTCCTTCACCGATCACAACTTTCATCGCATCTTCTTCAATAACCCAGTTTGCAGGCATCGCGGTGCCGTTACATTGGCGCCAGCCATCGAAGTTCTGGCCGTTAAACAACAGTGTCCAGCCTTCTTTTTTCTCTTTTTTCGAGAGTTTGTTCACTGTTTGTGAAAATCCCGGCAGTGAGATCAAAAGTGCGACTGCCATTAGTAGGGTTGAAAAAATGATTCTCTTCATAATTTGATTTTTTAGAACAATCCCGAATGGGATTAATTAATGATTTATTAGTGTTTAGATTTATCTCGTAAAAATAAGCAATTATCAAAGGTCATTCAAAATTAAACCTATTACTTTCAAATTTTAATTAAGCTTCAATTTGGTTCTTTTTCATGGCTTCCCGCAGCCAGTTGAGGTCTTTTTTCATCATTTCGTAAATTTTCATCGGATCCATAGTGATTTCCTTTTTGCCCAATTCAGCCCCACCCAAATCGTATTCGTAGTGAATGCTGATCGGAGCTTCAACGTTTAGTTTGGCATATTCTTTCAGAAATTCGTTGAAATTGACCATGCCTTCGCCCAACGGAACATTGCTGTGTTTCCATTGTCCATCAGGACTTTTCCCCCATGCGAAATCTTTTATGTCGATGGTTTTAATCCATGGGGCAACGCGTTTCATTCCGAGCGGCCACGAATATCCACCCTCGGTTACAGCATGTCGGATGTCGTACTGAACACCCATGTATTGTGGGTTGACATTTTTCACCAGCTCATAAATATCCCAAACCGGTGATCCCACCGAAGTGCCCGAATGGTTTTGATAATCGCCGTGAATGCCCAGTTTTTCATTCATTTCTGCCAATTTTTCAATTGTTTTCCGGTGGTCGTCGAGGTTTTGCTGAATGCTTTTTGTCGCTTCATATTTTAACCAGCCCAAACGGTAATATTTTATTCCTGAAGCGGCTGCAGCCTGAAGGGTGGCAATTGAAAGTGGATCAGCCGGATCAGTAATTGCAGTTACGATCATCGGGATTTCCATCCTGTATTTTCGCAGTGTTTTAACGGCCAGCGGCAATCCGGTCTTAACATCCGAAGGTTCAACCTGTCCGCCCGGCCTCACTGGCATGTCGGCGCCATCGAAACCCAGTTGGGCTAGTACTTCGCCCATTTCATCGAAATTCAGGAATTGAAGGCATTTGGTAAATGCACAAATTGGGCGTTTTACTGCTTTGGAATTTAAAATTGAATTTGCCATTCCGGTTCCTGTCAGGCTAAGTCCTGCTGCCGAAAGTCCAGTTGTTTGAATAAAATTGCGTCGGTTCATGGTTTAGGATTAAGTATTAATCATGACTTGCCCGTTTACTTTTCCGAGCAGGAATAGATACATTGAAGTTGAATCTTTGGATAGGGTGGTAGGTCCGTAGAAGTGCCCCTGTGGTAACCCGGAAACCGTATTGAAAATGGCTTCACCATGCTTTTTATTCCATGCACCTAATTCTTTCAGCACGTTAATTTGTTCTTCAGGAATGGTTCCATCTTCTTTGGGGCCCATATCGAGCAGCATATTGCCACCATTCGAAACGGCATCCACAAAAATGGTAATCACTTCGTAGGGTGTTTTCCAGTTGTTGTCGTGGTGGAAACCCCAGTTGTCGTTGGTGGTCATGCACAACTCCCACCAGTTGTATTTCGGTTTCGAAACCGGGAAGTTTTGTTCTGGAGTTTCGTAGTCGCCATAACCCTGAAGCCGTCCGTTGATGATCGCCTTTGGGTTGCCTGACAAAATAATCTGCCGTACTTTCTGCGATTCCCATTCTTCGGCGCTGTGTTCCCAGTCGCCATCGAACCACCATAAATCAGGATTAAACTGGTTGTTTATTTCTTTGATCTGTCCCTGAAAAAAACTCCGGAAACGGTTCCAGCGGTCGTAGTCGTCGGCAATTTTGTATTTCGAATTATCTTTCAGGAAGCCCGGATAATTGGCATCTGTCCAGTCGATCAGCGAAAAATACGCGCCGCATTTAATGTCGCGTTTGCGCAACTCTTCAAAGAATGGTTTAATCATGTCGCGCCTGGCAGGTGTAGCTTTTACGATGCTCAGGTCATTCATTTTGGTGTCGTACATCGCCACCCCATCGTGGTGTTTGGTGGTGATTACGGCATATCGCGCCCCGCTTTCTTTGATCAGATCGGCCCAGATGGCGGGATCGTAGTTCTTCAGGGTAAAGCCTTTCACCTGCTTCATGTAGTCTGCATGACTGATCTTTTTATTGTAGAAACTCCACGATTCATCTATCCCGTCAACGGCATAAATTCCGGCATGAATAAAAATGCCCAGCTTGGCATCGGCAAACCATTGCATTTTTTCCTGAATTTCTTTCGGATCGATTTTGGATTGGGAGAAAACGCCCGAAGACATATAAATAAACAGGGTGATAATGATAAGTTTATAAAGGTTGTTCATGATTGTATTTAGTCAGTTAAGTTATTTCGTTTTAAACAGTAAAAAATAAGTTACTGCAATACAAAGATAAAGAACTATTGTAAAGGCGAAACGGATGTGTGTTTACAGCCCCTAAATTATAGATTTTATTTTTTTGAAATCGCTGATAGAGGCTCAATTCCTTTAAGCGTTGGTATCACTGACTTAATCGTCCCATCGCCATTAAACTCCATTTTGTCGATGCAAACTTCGCGGTGAAAACCGCCTGAACGTCCCATCTCAATTCCTTTGGGGCGTGTGAAACGGTGATAAACCAGATACCATTCATCTTTCCCTGGAACCTGAATGACAGAATTGTGTCCGGTGGCGTATATTTCCTGCTCCGGATTTTGCTGAATGACAATATTCTGCTCCGGAAATTCAAGTTTTCCAAGCGGCGATTTGGCGGTTGCATAGCGAACTTTGTAGTTGGGACTGCGGGTATCGTCTTCCGACCACATAAAATAGTAAGTCCCGTTCCGGTAAATCACGTAAGTTCCCTCGCGGTAAGTATCGTCGATATTCATCTGTTTAATTGTACTGAAGTTGATTGAGATCATGTCGTTGTTCAGTTCGGCAGCCGCCATGTAGCCATTTCCCCAATAAAGGTAACTTTTGCCCGAAACCGGATCGGTAAATACATCGGGATCAATTTCCTGTCCACGATTGACGTTTAATGTTTTAAAATCAATCAAAGCTTTGCCACTGTCAACAAACGGTCCAATCGGGTTGTCGGACACTGCAACTCCGATTTTCTGGGCTGCGGTGAAATAGTAGAAATATTTGTATTCCCCATCGATTTTTTTCTCGACAATACAGGGAGCCCAGGCATTCCGGTCGGCCCAACTCACATCTTTTTTCAAATCGAGCATCACGCCTTCATCACTCCAATCCACCAGATTGTCCGAAGAAAAAACCTTAAAATATGTCCCCGACCAGTTGTTGAATCCGTCGCTGGTGGGGTAGAGGTAGTATTTGCCGGTTTTTTCGGAATACAGGATGTCAGGATCGGCGTAATAACCTTCCAGTACCGGGTTGTGGTCTTCTGAAACCGAAACCTGGTAAGTCTGACTTCCTTTTTCTTCGATGGTAAAAGTATAATCTACCGGACCTTTTGAGAAATCCTGCGGACCTTCAGGGATGAAACTGATACCGGGGAAGGCCTTAAATTTAGGGTCGAACTGCGTTAAATCAGTTCCATGTTTTACCGGCAGGTAAATAGATTCTTCCTGATTTTTGAAATAGATGTTATTCATTTTCAAAGAAGAGGAAGTTGCGTCTGCCAGTAAATCATCAAAGCCGCTCCATTCTGAAAGTAAGCTTTTCAATTCTTTATCTGTAATTGGCAATACTGTACCATGTCTCGGATGAAAGTTCATCGAGATTTCCTGATCAATTACGGCGAAATTCAGCAGATCGCTGCTTTTTGTAAACTGATAACGGCCACTGGTGTAAACATCGTACATCAGGATCCAGTCGTTCGAATTATTTAGCTTGAAGATTCCGCTTCCCTCAACCGGATTGATTTCCTTGTCGACACGATTGTCGCTAACCAGCTTATAGCCTTCAGTCAGGTGGTCGGAAATGGCCAGTTTGATTCCAGGATCGCCATCTTCCGCTTTGTGAAACAGATGATATTTGCCATTTGAAAAGATGATGTCACCATCAATGCAGGCGCGGGTATTACTTTCTTCAGGAGGAAAATAAAGCTGTTTTGGCGCGGCTTCCAAACCTGTAAAATCAGCATTCGCATAGGCGTAATAAATCTTGTCAGGATCTTCGCCCTGCTTCATCGAAAAGTAAACCATGTATTTGCCAGTCGCATCATCGTAAATGGTTTGCGGCGCCCAAACCCGGTTAACATCGCCAAATTGATTGGGGAAAGTTTCAGGGATGTTGATTACAGAACTTTCCCAGCGCAACAGGTCGGTTGATTTTAGCAGGATCATGGCATAGTTGTTCCATCCCTGATCGGGCACATATAAATCGGTTGCCACCATGTAAAATGTTTTCCCATCGGCGCCGCGTAAAATATGAGGGTCGCGGACACCACCCGAAGTACTGATTTTTTTGGAATCAATCACCGGTTCGTTGTTGTTGAGCGCCCTGTAATGAAATCCGTCTTCACTTACTGCATATCGGATGGCTTCTTCGCCCGGGCCATTTCCGGTGAAATACACAAATAAATAAGCCGAAGTTTCATTTTTTGTTTTACACCCTATAATAAAAATGAAAGTTGTCATAAAAAGGGCTGAAAGAAATAATTTCATCCGAATATAATTTGTTTTTTAATTGCCGGATGGAACTCGCATGTGAGATATTCATCCTT
>DAITNH010000326.1:0-5628 GCA_036834745.1 Prolixibacteraceae bacterium | reverse complement strand
AAATACTAATGAATCACCGGAGGTAAGGGGGTCAGCTTAGTCCGGATTATCCAATTGGTGCAGTTGTTATCATCAATGAAACCAATCAGGTGGTGGTTGCCAATAATTACGGCTTTTATTCTATTTCACCCAATTCTGGAAAATGTACAATCATTTGCAGCTATCTGGGCTACTCCGTATTTACCAAACCCATTGAAATAGAGAAAAGTACCAAACTGGATATTGAACTTTCACCACAGGTTAAATCGCTGGATGAAGTGACCATTCAGGGAAACAAATCAACGCTTAATTCCACTTCAGTAAGTAAAAATGTGATCGGGATAAAACAGATTAAGTCAATTACTTCGATGACAGGCGAACCCGATGTTTTGAAAAGCCTGCAACTGCTGCCGGGCGTGCAAACTGCCGGAGAAGGATCGACCAATATCAGTGTCAGGGGAGGTTCGTTCGATCAGAATTTGATTATTCTGGATGAAGCTCCGGTTTATAATCCGTCGCACGCGCTGGGCTTTTTCTCAACATTTAATACCGATGCGCTGAACAATGTGTCGTTTTACAAAGGGGCATTTCCAGCACAATACGGCGGACGGCTATCGTCGATTGTTGATATTACCATGAAAGAGGGTAACTATAAAAAATTTGCAGCCAATGTGGGCATTGGTTTGCTGGCAAGCCGTTTAACACTGGAAAGTCCGATTATAAAAGACAAAGCCTCATTCATTGTTTCCGGACGTTACAGCTATGCAGGACAAACGCTCAATCTTGCCGGACTATTTGGTCAGGAAGTGTTACAACTTTGGGAATTGCGAAATTTTAACGATCAAAACGAAATCAACTTTTACGATCTGAATGCAAAAATCAATTACCGGATCAACGATAAAAACCATCTCTATCTCTCAACCTACACCGGTGGCGACAAGTTTTACAGCTATTCGTTAAACAACGACAACTCATTGAATTGGGGAAATACCACCTCTACACTCCGTTGGAATCACGTTTTTAACAGTAGTCTTTTCTCCAATTTCACAGGCTATTACAGCAATTACAACTACTCGTATTCTATCAATGACGATCTGAAAAATTTCGATTGGAATTCGAACATTCAGGAAGCTGGATTAAAAGCTGATTTTACTGCCTATTGGAATTCCTCGAATCATATCAGGTTTGGTGTAGCAACTGTTTACCACTATTTTGAACCAGGCCAAATTATGCCCCGAAGTGATCGTTCAAGTATAAAGCCATTTGCACTAAGCAATAAAAATGCAATCGAAGTTTCGGCTTACATCAGCAATGAACAAAAAATAACGGATAGGTTGAGTATCGACTATGGCTTGCGCTACGCAGGTTTTATCAACATCGGCGCGGATACTGTTTTTCAGTACAACGAAGAAAAAACACAGGTTACCGGATTCAAAGCTTATGAAAGTGGTGAAATTGTTCAGTTTTACCAGAGCCTTGAACCGCGCATTTCGGCTCGTTATCTGTTGGGAACACGAAATTCGGTCAAGCTGGCTTACGGACGCACTACCCAATTTCTGCATTTACTGAGCAACTCATCTTTGGGATTGCCTACCGATGTTTGGATGCCTCCGGATAAGGATATCCGTCCCCAATCTTCCTGCCAGTTTGTATTGGGTTATTATCATTCTTTCAGCGACAATCAATATGAGTTTACAACTGAAGTGTATTACAAAACCTTACGGAGTATCATCGACTTTAAAGACAA
Source organism: Prolixibacteraceae bacterium (assembly GCA_036834745.1). GTDB lineage: Bacteria > Bacteroidota > Bacteroidia > Bacteroidales > Prolixibacteraceae > Aquipluma. The sequence goes on along the minus strand of DAITNH010000326.1, from coordinate 3,902 downwards.
TGCTAACCTGTTTCTGAATAAGCACATCGTGACACAAACCTTAAGCGGAGATGGTTATGCGTATGGAAACGAGTACATGCTGGAAAAGAAAACGGGCGATTTGACGGGCTGGATTGCCTATACTTTTTCGAAAACCCAATACCAAATTGACGGGGTAAACAACAACGACTATTTTTCGCCTCGCTGGGATATCCGGCATAACCTTTCGATCACCGGGAACTACCAGATCAACACAAGGTGGAGTATTTCAAGTACCTTTAAATTTACTTCGGGCGGTTTTGTAACTGTTCCTGAAGGCTCATTTGTTCATAACGGAGCAGCCTTCAATTTTTATTCCGAACGGAACGGGTATCAGATAGAGCCGTATCACCGGTTGGATGTTTCGTTCACCTACAAATCCCGAAAAAACGATAACCGCAAAAGGAAATCGGAATGGGTGTATGGCATTTACAACATCTATGGAAGAGAGAACATCTATATGCTTTTTGCCCATCAGAATCGAGATCTGATTTCAACTCAATTCAGTAAAATGTACCTGTTCGGAATCGTCCCTTCAGTAACCTATAACTTAAAATTCTAAGCCATGCGAAATCTATTCATACTCTTTATTATAGCTATTGTAGTATATTCATGTACAAAGGATTACGATTTGCAACTGGAATCAACTCAATCCCGACTTGTAGTTGATGGCACTATTACTAACACAAAAGAGCCTTATATGATATTTTTGACCAAAAGCCTTGCAAAAATGACGTTTAATGCCAATGAAAATAGGGCGAATGCTGAATACATTAACGATGCTGATATTTACATAACTGACATTAACGAATCAGTTACTGATACATTGGTCAAATACTGGTCAAAAAAAAGATTTATGCCTGACAATGCTAATAATCAGTTTATTGATCCATCGGATTCAATCTATTACTATGGACAATATCAAACCACCAAGCTGAAAGGAATTCCTGGTCATACCTATTCTTTGACAATTAAATGGCAGGATCAGGAATATCATGCGGAAAGTTACATGCCACCAGTTCCTCCACTTGATTCGGTTCAGTTTAAATTTACAGAAGGTGCTATTGGAAAACCAAGCTATAACATTCCACTGATTTATTTCAAAGAGCCGCAAAATGAACGTAATTACTATTTGTTTAAAACGCAAGCTGTCTATGGATGGCCCTATTCAATCTTAAGCGATGAATATCTGAAAAGCTACGTAAACGGATTAGATGTTTGTAAAGGGGTTACACCTGATTACTGGGTAACAAATTATCCATATGATTTTTTGAGTGATTATTATATTGAGATTCATTCTATTACCAAAGAAGGCTACGAATATTACAAAGCATTAATCCAACAATTCAAAACCGATGGTGGTGGTTATTCTCCAAGTCCAGCCTCGCCACCTACCAATCTTGATAATGGGGCATTAGGTTTCTTTAGAGCTTCTGCGGTTAACCGGGTTGATTTTAAAAGGGATGAGAATCACGAATGGATCTGGTAATAATTAACACCTGCAATCACTGTTTCAATGATTGCAAGTGTTTGTTTTTTACTTTAGTCAGGAACAATAACGGGTTCAGTAATAACATTGCTTTTTCCCAGTTTCACGAAAAATAAAATAGCTGCCGCAACTGCAAATGCTATTCCTGCAGAAACCGCAAACATGTAAGGTAATCCAAAACCTTCAGGAGCAAAAAGTAGGTAGCTGATTTACAGGTGAAATTATCTTCACATCCCATCAAATTCAAAAAGAATAAATGTCAGACGGTCAAATATTTGATGAACAAATTCCTTCCGGATTGGTTGTCATTACCAGAAAGTTTAGATTACTGACCATTGAAAATGGAGCCAGAAACCATTAAAACGGGGCGAAACCGAAAAGCCAAATGAGTAGGAAACTAAATTCGAAATGAATGCCAATTTACATGGATCGTCATGATGTATCCGATGAAGTTACGGCAGAAAATGTAGCTCAATTACACCAGGCTGATTTAAAGATTCAGCATGAATTCGGATGCAGAGGTTTAACCTATTGGTTTGACGAAAAAAGAAAAACAGCTTTTTGTTTGATTGAAGCGCCTGATGCAAATGCAATAAAAGAAATGCATAGTCATGCGCATGGTCAGGTACCTCATCAAATCATTGAAGTTGATCCTTCTATCGTTGAATCGTTTCTTGGCCGGATAGAAGATCCTGTTGCAGCCCAAAATATCCATTTAAATATAATTAATGATCCTGCCTTCAGAACTATAATGAAAATTGGATTAAAGAAACATTCTTTAATTAATCCGGATTCAGTACAATTCAATTCTTTTACTCATAATTATACGAAATCAATTGCCGAAATCATAATAAATTATGATGGTCGAATTGTTAATCAAAATGAGACTGATTTTCTGGCTTCATTTGTTTCGGTTACAAAAGCGGTTCGCTGTGCATTGGAGATCCAATCCCAATTAAAAGAGATTACGAGTGGTGGCCTTAAAATAGGAATAAGTGCAGGTGTTCCGGTTACCGGGAATAAAGTCATTTTTGAAGACACTATCAGACTGGCAGAACGAATGCATCACATTGAAAAAGCAGAAATTGTAGTATCATCTGAAGTGAAAGATTTGTATAAGAGCGAAAATTTAAATCAGTTTATTAAAGGAGAAATGGTGCTTGCTTTGTCGCCAACAGAAGAGCTGTTTCTGAACCGTTTAGTCGATTTCATCGAGAAGGAATGGAACAACAACAATCTGACCGTTGACGATTTCAATAATCATCTGGGGTATAGTAAATCACAATTGTATCGTAAAATGATGTCGTTGATTGGTGAATCCCCAAACACCTTTTTGATGTCATACCGATTAAACAGGGCCTTAACAATGTTCAGTAAAGAAACAGGGAATGTTTCTGATATCGCATACGAATCAGGGTTCAGCGACCCATCCTATTTCTCTAAATGTTTCCATCGGGAATACGGATTTTCACCATCCGATTATCTCCGGGTTAAACAGAGGTAAGTTTTTTGAACCAAAACTACCTGTTTTAGAACCAAATGTTCTTTTGCTTGAAATTGCGAATCCGTAACTTTATTTTTCTAAAAAACCAAACTGTCAGCAACCTGTCACATCTCCGTATTATGCATTTTTTAACCTTTAATATTTTCGATTATGACACAGGCAGAAAAATCAAATGGCAATGAAACAAAAAGTTTATTTGAACGACTTGGAGGTACTCCCGGAATCACAAAAATAGTTGATGATGTCGTTGAAGCTCACATGAATAATCCGGCTATCAGTGCCAGGTTTATTCCGTATAAAGAACAACCCGAACGTCTGGCAGCAATTAAAAAACACACGGTTGATTTTTTCAGTGCCGGAAGTGGTGCTCAGGTTACCTATACGGGAAGGGATATGGTCGCCACACATACAGGCATGAATATTAGCGCTGCCGAATATATGTATGTTATCGATGATATTTTAATGGTTTTAACTGATCATAAAATCGACGCTGAATCACAGAAAGATGTTCTTGCCATTCTCTGGTCGTTAAAAGGCATGATTATAGCGAAATAAAGCATTGCCGGAAAACAAATTATCCAGTAACAAAAAATTCAATTCAGAGATTCCACCCTTTTATGAAGGATGGAATCTTTTCACGTTAAAACCAGAAAACTTATTCGTTAATTTTAGTATTCTGAAGATTGACAGAAGGCTGCAAAACTGGCTGAATTCCGGCAATTTTCACAAAAAACCAGATTGCAGCAGCTGCAGCAATTGTCACTCCCGTTGAAACCGAAACCATGTACGACAAGCCGAATCCTTCAGGAGCAAAAAGCAGGTAACTGCTAATTACAGTGGTCATGAACAACGCGGGAATGAGTGTTATCCAATAAAACTTCTTTTCGCGCG
>DAITNH010000325.1:0-5634 GCA_036834745.1 Prolixibacteraceae bacterium | reverse complement strand
AGTAAATTGCATCGCCGTTTCATCGTTGACGATGGCCAATTATTTCGCCGATTTTGGCTGGGATGATATTACCATCGCTTTTTCGGTTAATATTCCTGAAATTCCTGAAATTAACGAACTTGCAGGCCGTATAAAACTTAACGTGCTGATAGAGAACAGGGAAGGACTCGCAGCACTTCAGGAGCAGATTGCCTGGCATACAGGTGTTTTCATCAAAATTGACACAGGATACAACCGTACCGGAATTGAATCAAACCGGACAACTTTAATTGACGAATTGCTCGAAACCATACAGAAGTCGCCACTACTCGGGTTTAAAGGATTTCTTTCTCACACAGGTCATACATATCAGGCCAATTCTACGCACGATATTTTTAGCCGCCATTTTGATGCACTCCTGAAGTTGAAAGCATTGAAAGCAAGGTATCAAAGCGAATGGCCGGAAATCATGATTTCGCTCGGAGATACGCCGTCGTGCAGCCTTTGCAAAAACTTTGACGGAGTTGACGAGATCCGTCCAGGCAATTTTGTCTTTTACGACCTGATGCAATACAAATTAGGTTCCTGTAAGCTGACCGACATTGCTGTCCGCATGGTCTGTCCGGTAGTTGCCACCCACCCATCACGAAACGAAGTAGTTATATATGGTGGTGCGGTTCATTTTTCAAAAGATTCAATCATTAATATTGACGGGAAACCGCTTTTTGGAAGGATTATAATTACCGATGGAGATAGTAAAATTCTTCTGGATGAAAAAAATTACCTTCATGCACTCTCGCAGGAACATGGCATCCTGAAAATTGCACCACGCGATCTCAGCTATTTCAAACCTGGCGACCTGATCGAAATCATACCCGTACACTCCTGCCTTACCGCCAACCTTATGAAAGAATACCTTACCACTGATGGCGAAATCATAAAAATGATGCCATCCTACTAAACTTCCACAATAGATCCGAAATTAATTAGTTGCTATCTATGTATTTAAAATAATTAATATCAGATAGAATATTTTCTTCCTTCATTTTAATCCAATACTGATCACAGTTGTTATTATTAATATTTAACCCAAATTATGAATAGAACACGAATTGGACTTTTTTCAGCAACGCTGATTTTAGGACTCGGATCAGTGCTATTTCTGGTTAATTCATGTCAACACGAAGGTATTCCTGCTGACCAAATTGAAACAATCTGTTTTACAGAGCAGGTTTTGCCCATTTTCCAAAACAGTTGCGGCACAAGTGGCTGCCACGACTCAAAAACGGCTGAAGAAGGATATGTTTTTACTGACTATGCCAGTATCATGAAAGCCATAACTCCGGGAAATGCTGACAAGAGCAAAGCCTATCAGGCAATGATCAGTACTTTTGAGATAATGCCACCTGACAATCCTTTGCCAGCCACTAAACGGACAATTATCCGATTGTGGATTGAACAGGGCGCCAAAGCAACGGAATGCGAATCAGAATAACTTTAAAAATCAGACTTATGAATCGAATCCTGAAAACAATAATGTTCCTGATAATCGTTCTTACAACAGGTTGTTATTACGATAATGAAGAAAAACTTTATCCGGTAATATCTACCGATTGCAATCTTACAGAAGTTACTTTTTCAGAAACAATAAAACCTATTCTTCAGGCTACCTGTTTTACCTGTCATTCAAATTCAAATTATTTAAATTCAGGAGGGGGAATTAAGCTGGAGAATTATGCAGATATTAAAATAATGGCTGGAAATGGAAAATTAATGGGGGCTGTAAAACATGAAAACGGGTATATACCTATGCCACAGGGCGGAGGAAAACTAACAGCTTGCGAAATCAGCCAATTGCAGAAATGGATCGATAACGGAACATTAAACAACTAAAGTCTGGTTTATGAATAAAATACTTTCAATATTTTTCGGATTGATCCTTCTGGCATCAGGAAATGGTTTCAGTCAGGATTTGGATGAGTTAATGAATGCAGAAATAAAGCCTACGATAAATTTTGCCACTGCTACCTTTAAATCAACCCGCATCATCAATGGACATTCCATCGAACAGATGAAGAAAAAGCAACTTGACTTCCGTATTTCTCACCGGTTCGGCACATTGAACAGCGGTACTTACGGCTTATTCGGACTCGATGAGTCTCACATACATTTCAGTCTGGAATATGGAATTAAAGATTGGTTAATGCTCGGAGCCGGACGTGCAAGTCAGAACAAGACCTACGACGGGTTTGCCAAAGTGCGCTTATTAAGGCAATCTTCCGGAACGAAATTTATGCCTGTTCATGTATCTTATTTTACTTCGATTGAAATAATGACCCTGAAATTTCCTGAAAGGCCGGTTGGAACATCCAACTATTTTTCATCAAGGCTGGCCTTTGTCAATCAATTGTTAATTGCCAGAAAGTTCAACGAAAATCTTTCGGTTCAATTAACACCAACATTCATTCACCGTAACCTGGTAAAAACAGAACTCGACATGAACGACATTTATGCGTTGGGAATTGGCACAAGGTATAAATTGAGCAAACGTTTATCGCTCAATGCTGAATATTATTACACCTTCAATCCAAATGCGAAATCTTTGGAGCCACGACCATACAATGCGTTATCAGTTGGTGTCGATATTGAAACCGGAGGGCATGTTTTCCAGATCATGCTTACTAACTCACAGGGAATGCGCGAAGGCTCATTCATTCCTCAAACTACCGGAAGTTGGCTCGATGGAGATATTCATCTGGGATTCAATATTTCCAGAGTTTTTGCGTTCAATAAAAATTAATGCCATGCTAAAAAAACTATTTATTCTGGTATTGCTTGTTGCATCAGTTGGTGCATTCGGGCAAGGCAAATTTATCGCCAAAAATGCTTACATCTCGTTTTACTCTTCCACTCCAATGGAAGACATCCTCGGCGAAAGCAACGAAGCTGTCACAATTATGAATGCCGAAACCGGTGAGATTGGATTTCAGGCTCTTATGACAACTTTCCATTTTAAACGTGCACTGATGGAAGAACACTTCAACGAAAACTACATGGAAAGTGCCAAATTTCCGAAGGCCCGTTTCAATGGTAAAATTGAAGGGTTCAGCAAAGACATGCTGAATGCTCCGGTTGCAGACATTAAAATTACCGGAAAATTAAATGTTCATGGAGTCGAAAAAACCATCACCGTCCCGGGAACACTCGGATTAGAGAATGGCCAACTGGTTGGAACATCAAAATTCAAAGTAACTCCTGAGAATTACGGCATTGCTATTCCGTCGTTAGTACGTGACAAAATCGGCAAGGAAATGGAGATTACTGTGAAGGCAACTTATCTGCCATTCGGACAATAAAAAAAAGTTCAAAGTTTCAGGTTAAAAAAATTCTGGTAACATGAAAATCAAATATGCAATTATACTAGTTCTGGTAGTGATCGTAATTGGAGCAGGAATTGGCCTGAAAATGTTTTTCAAACCTCATGCTGACGTAAGCAAATTAAAAGCAGAATTTAAAGTTGAAGCAACTGCTTTAATCGGTGAATTTGAGCAGGATGAAAATGCTGCAACTGACAAATACAGCGAAAAAGTTCTTGAAATCAGCGGCAAACTGGTGGTAAAAAACAAGCTTTCAAATGGAACTGACCTTTTGATTCTGGAAGATGAAATGCAGGGAATCAGTTGCCAGCTCGACAGCAGTTGGTCGGCTGCCAATCAGGAAACCATTGAAGCATTAGAGGGCGGCAATCCGGTCACTGTAAAAGGTATTTGCAAAGGTTATCTGATGGAGATTAAAGTCAGTCCGGCAATTGTGGTAAAATAGATTAGGGATTTCTGATTAACGATTTTTGAAGTAGTTGCATTTCCTTAGTTAATCGTTAATCGTCTAATCGTTAATCGCAGAAAGGCATTCCAGATAAGCCGTTATCGGGTACAATTCTTCGTCGTACCACAACGATGCAAAATACAATCCGATGGGAGCAGCAACCAGCCCGTCGGATTTTGTTTTTTCAGCCAGCCAGTTCAATCCTGAAGTACATTCCTCCTGAAATCCATTTCTGACCAGAGCGGTAATTGCCAGCGAAGTTTCCTCAATACTTCCGGGTACATTTTTCGCTCCGCCCCAGCTTCCATTCTGATTCTGAACAGAGACCAAATAACGACAACCGCGTTCGATCATCAATTTCAGGATAACTTCGTATTCTTTTCCAAATTGCGTATTCAATGTTTCATTCAGGTAGGCAGTTACACGCGCAGTTCCGTAAACCGGATTGGTATGATCGGCTGTGTGCTGATTTCCGAACCACAAAGGCAGCCAAAAGCCGGTTTTATCCTGATGCTTTTCCAGATAAATCAAAGCCTTTACAAACGACTTTTTAATTGCTGAAATCTGGTTTTTGCTAAGTGAATCACCAAAAACGTGGGCTGTTTTAGCCATTGCCTGAATTGCATGTCCGGTTAAATCGGCACAACTCTGATCAAACGGCAACTTGCCCCATCCACGCGAAAACGTTGGGAATCCACCATCGTTGTTCTGAAGTTGATTCAACCATTTCAACCCAGCCAAAATCGGGTTCTGAATGAGTTTGGAATTTTCCTGATTCAATGCCAGCAAAGCCAGAATCGTTCCCGGCGTATCGTCTCCATCAGGCACAGAACCGGAGTGCGAAGTCCAGCCCCAGCCACCCGGCTGAGTTCCGTTAAAAGGATGTATTTGTTTATTCTGAATGACCAATAAATGTTTGGTAAGCTTTTGTTTATCATCCGAAGTCAAAACATCCGGGTGATTCTTTATCGATTTCACCGCAAGTGTCGTCACCCAGGTCGAAAGATCAATATCAATCGGCCAGCTTCCGTCTTCACGCTGGGTGCGTTTCAGAAAATCCATTCCGTCGCGAACCACTTCAAGATCGCGGTAACCCGATTCAATCAGGCACAAACACACGAAAGCCGTGAGTGGAATCGCCTCCAGATAACCGCCACTTTCGGGCTGAATTTTCCGGAGTAAAGCCAGCGACTTTTTTACTGATGCCTCGCGAATCAAACTCATCAGTGGATTTTTCTTTTTCTTAAACCTGAATATTGCAATACCCACCGCCACCAAAGCCGGAATTGCATAACTCACCACACTCAGGTTTAACATGCTGTAAAATGAACGGGGTAAAAGCGAAAGTTCAAAAGGAAGTTGTGGTATGGAATCAAATGCCTCTTTCCCCGGAACATCGCACAATGCGCACATCGTCAAAATCGGAACCGAAAAAGTGCGGTCGGTCTTGTAAAAATCGAGTATCGCCGGAATCAGTTTTTCAGAATTGACGTCGATGTTTTGAGACCGAAGGTAATCTCCAATTTTCAGGAGCAAAACATCTTTCTGTCCGCACACTTTTACCGCCGCATAACAAAGCAGACTGGTGCTCACATTGCTGACACTTCCGGGTGAATCTCCAAAACCGCCATCAGCATTTATATTTTCATCTAACCAATTCAGTCCCGCTGAAATTTCAAAAGTATTTCCTTTGGCATCATAAAAATGCAAGGCAGTAATTGCTACCGCTACGCCCAATGCGCTCGACGAAAGCCGCCCTTCCCAATAGCCATCAGCATTACGCTTCTTGAGCAGAAGGCTGCTAAGTTCGTCAAATTGGGATTGATTGTG
>DAITNH010000324.1:0-5639 GCA_036834745.1 Prolixibacteraceae bacterium | reverse complement strand
CCTCCGGGATTGATGCCATCAATAACCTGAATTTCGATTTCTATTCTCAGGAGAATGGCCTTTCCAGCAACCAGATTCACAGTATTCTTCAGGATAAAAAAGGTTGGATGTGGTTTGGAACATCTCAGGGCGCCTGCCGTTTCGATGGTTATAAGTTTACAGTTTTCAAAAATGATACTGAAGATTCTACCAGCTTAAAAGGCAACCTGGTACGGACTATTTTTGAAGATAGTAAAGGCCAGCTTTGGGTGGGTACGGAAAACGGAGGGCTCAATAAATTCAACCGCGAAAAAGAAAATTTTCAGCACCTGTTTAGTTCCGGAAACCAAACAGAATTAAAAGATGCTTCAGTTACCTCAATACACGAAGATCAGTCGGGTAATCTTTGGGTAGGAACAGAAACCAATTTATACCTGATTAAAGGCGAAAATGTTATTTCAGAGATAAAACCGACGAATTTGCCCAATTCTTCCAACTACTTCCGTGTTTTGCGTTCCGACGCTTCAGGAAGAATATGGTTGGGTACAAATCATGGTTTATTTGTTTACAACTCCCAAACCAACACTGTTGAAAAGATTGTTTTTCCGCAAAGTGTAATGGAAAATGAGGACATCTGGGAGATTCTAATGGACGATGATGGCACTGTTTGGGTAGGAACCTATGATAGCGGAATGTATGTTGTTAATTCGCTGACTCTTCAGGCCAGGCATGTAGTTGTTGATCAGGAGAATGAAAGAAGCAATACGGTCAGGTCGATTTCGAAAGATAAAAATGGGAAATACTGGATTGGAACCCGCGGCGGATTGTACATTTACGAAAAGCACAGGGGTGTAACTGCTTTTTATTACCATGAAGAGCGTGAGCCTAAAAGTTTGGTTAATAATTCGATTCAGTGTGTTGTTCACGATTTGAAGGGCGATGTGTGGATTGGTACCCGCAACGGAATCAACTTTTTGATTGAAGAAAGGCAGAATATTCAGGGATATAAATCAATGCCTGGCGACGACCGGTATTTGAACAGCAGTGAGATTTATGCTTTTTGGATCGATCCCAAGGGCGATATTTGGGCTGGTACCGAAAGCGGTGGAATTAATATTCTGAACCGAAAAACAGGGCGTTTCAGGTATCTGCAACCCCAGAAAGGCAATCCAAATTCGTTATCGCGCAATTGCATCAAGGCTTTTCTCGACGATGGCAAAAACAACCTTTGGATAGGTACGTTTTTGGGCGGATTGGACGTACTTAATCTGGGTAGCGGTTCATTCAGGCATTATACCCACAATCCTGCTGATCCGGGCAGTTTGTCGGATAACAAAGTGTGGGCTTTATTGAAAGACAACACCAACAAAATATGGGTAGGAACTACTGCCGGACTTGATCAGTTTAATCCAACAACCGGCAACTTTATACATTATCCTGATTTGAGTGAAGGTCAGGTTAATTGGCTGGCCGAAGACAATGAACATTGTTTATGGATTGGCTCCGAAATTCTTGTAATCTATAATCCGAAAGACAAAAGTACTGTCCGGGTGAATGAATCTGCGAGATACATGCTTCAGGATTCGAAAAAGAGATTTTGGTTGGCCACCAATAATCAGGGAATTGCTCTTTATGCAAAAGGAAAAGGATTTGTCAGGTATTACACTGAAAAAAACGGGCTGGCTAATAACCAGACACGTGCTATTTTAGAAGATAATGACCACTTTTTGTGGATCAGCACGACCAACGGGCTTTCTAAATTTGATCCGGCGACGGAGCGGTTTCATAATTATTCCCTGAAAAACGGCTTCCAGAACAATCAGTTTACCTATGGAGCCGCTTACAAAACCCCTGATGGAGAATTGCTTTTTGGCGGTATTTCAGGCTATAATATTTTTAATCCCACAAAAATTAAATCGGGCGACTATTTTGCACCAATTGTACTTACCGACCTGAAAATTTTCAATAAACCGGTAAAAATTGGCGACCATAAAAGAGATGTTCTAACGAAAAGTATATCTGAAACCGAAAGAATTAACCTGAAATACGATCAGAATTCAATTACGCTTGATTTTGCCTCATTCGATTATGCCAATAGTCTTGGCTTGCAATATTCCTATTTTCTGGAAGGTTTCGATAAAGATTGGAACGAGCCATCGTCAAGCCGTTCGGCAACTTACACCAACCTCGATCCGGGCGAATACACTTTTCTCGTGAAAACCGTATCCATCGACCGTCAGGAAAGCAGTCCGGGCCCCGACCTGATTATAACCGTATTGCCTCCATATTGGGAAACCTGGTGGTTTCGGGTCCTGATTTTTATAACTGTTTTCGGACTGTTATACATGTTGATCATTTTCCTGTTGAACAAAGAAAAGTTAAAGAACGACCTTGTGCTCGAGCGCATGAATACAAAAAAAATTCACGAGCTGGACATGATGAAATTGCGCTTTTACACCAATATTTCGCATGAAATCCGCACTCCGCTGACACTTATTCTCGGGCCGCTTGAAAAATTAAGGAACAATACCATTCCTGAATCTGAAATAAAGGGCCATCTGGAAGTGATGCACCGAAATGCAAGCCAATTACATCAGTTGATCAATCAGTTGCTTGATTTCAGGAAGATGGAAACAGGCAACCTGAAATTGACTTTGTCGCGCGGTGATTTGGTTTCGTATATTTCAGAGATTGTTGAATCATTTGGGAAATATGCCGAAGAGAAGGAAATTGAGTTGAAATTCAACTCGCTTAAAAAGGAGATAGTGACCAGTTTTGACGCTGATAAGGTTGCGAAAATCATGAACAACCTTCTTTCAAATGCATTCAAATTTACCGGAAAGGGTGGAAAAATTGCTGTAAACCTGTCGCTCGTTTTCAATTCTGATGAGAATGAACTATTGGGCGATTCGGCGGATAAAAGAATTATTGAAATCACGGTGAAAGATACAGGGATCGGGATTTCCGAATCAAATCTGGAGAAAATATTTACACGGTTTTTTCAGGTCGATGAGCACGGAAAGCAGTCGGGAACCGGAATTGGCCTTGCCCTGACAAAGGAACTTGTAAAGTTGCACAACGGGAAAATATTTGTGGTTAGCAGGTCTGGCAAAGGATCGAAGTTCACTGTTCAGCTTCCGTACCACGAACCTCAACATGCCGAACCGCCAGAACATGTTCACTTTGACGAAAAAGATGAAAACGACCAGGTCTTAACAGTTGCTGATGATCATTTGGGGGAACAAATAATTGCAGGACAAAAAATTATGCTTTTGGTTGACGACAATGCCGATGTCCGCTATTTTGTCAAATCACATTTTTCTTCCGGCTATCAGGTTTTGGAAGCTGGCAATGGTTTGGAGGGGTGGGAGACAGCCCTAAAAACAATCCCCGATATTATCATCAGCGATGTGATGATGCCCGATATGGACGGATTTGAGTTTTGCCGAAAAATAAAGAAAGACGAGCGCACATCGCACATTCCGATTTTGTTGCTTACAGCGCTTGGGTCGCGCGAACACGAAATTGAAGGATTGAGTTATGGCGCCGACGATTACATTACCAAGCCTTTTGATTTGGTGATTTTGCAAACCAAAGTCGAAAATATTCTGTCGGTCCGCCAGTCGCTGAAACAAAAATATACCGGTGAAATGCTTCTTCAGCCGCGAAATATCATTCTGAATTCGCCCGACGAACGGTTCCTGCAAAAAGCCATTGATGTGGTTGAGAATAATATAGGCGATCCGGATTTGGACATCGAACGGTTTGCTTCTGAAATTGGCGTCAGCCGGATGCAGTTGTACCGTAAACTTGATGCACTTACCGAAATGACTGTGAAAGAATTTGTACGGAACATCCGCCTGAAAAGAGCTGCCCAAATGCTGGTGCAAAAAAAACTAAATGTTTCGGAAGTGGCTTATGCCGTTGGATTTAAAGATTTATCACATTTTCGCAAATGTTTTAAACAGGAATTCGGCATGAGCGCCAGCGACTACGTTGAAAAGCACGGAGTGGAATAATACGTTTTATCGATAATCCTGCAATATCCTCTGTTTTAATAAGCTCAGCTTCTTTCAATCACAAGGCAATTTTGGGGTTTCTCCACCTCCAGTTATTTTATAATTTTTTAACATTCAGGTAACAATAGTAGATGTTGTTATTGGTGCATAATGTCCGCAGAAATAGGATGTTGTGATTTTTTGTCTGTGTTTTTACCTGAAAAAATACCCGCCTTTTGGGAAATAAACCTCGCTGTTGGTACGCCTCTCCACCTTTCCTGATATGATTTAGATCCCCTGTTAATTCTCCTTGCTGTAATTTTACAAGGTCACTAACTCAAACCGTATAATGGAAGAAATAATCAGAAAACTAAGAAAGGTTTCATGGAGTGTAGTTATAACTGCTATAATTCTGGCAGCTCTTTTTTCTTTCTTGATTATTACAATTTTATAATGTTTTGCCTGAAGTGAAGAATTTAAACCCGGTAACTAACAACTTTAACTTGACGAAATGAGATTTAATTGGATTATATTACTTGGACTTCTGGTTATAATAGAGTCATGTACTTCAAAGACTAAACCAATAGAAACAGATGGACTTGAAATGGCTGTAAAAATGGCCGATTCGGAAATGAAACATTTTCCTGAACCCTGGGCAGTTGATTTTAATCCAAAACCTACATGGAACTACACCCAGGGTTTGATTGCCCAGGCAATGATGAAGGTGTGGAAAGAAAACAACAATGAGGCATATTATAATTACGCCAAATGGTACGCCGATAAGATGATCGATTCTACCGGATTCCTTTCCGCTTACAAGATTGAAAATTACAACATTGATGCTGTAAATTCAGGAAAGTTTCTGTTTGACTTGTATGAAAATACCAAGGATGAACGCTACCTGAAAGTGATCCATCAAATGCGCGATCAGCTAAGAACGCATCCGCGCACTTCGGAAGGCGGTTTCTGGCACAAACAACGTTATCCACACCAGATGTGGCTCGATGGTTTATACATGGGCGCTCCGTTTTACGCGCAGTATGCCCAATATTTTAATCAGCCGGAGCTTTTCGACGATATTGTAAAACAATTTCAGCTGGTTCATAAATACACTTATAATACTGAATCTGGTTTGAATTATCATGCGTGGGATGAAAGTAAAGAGCAAAAATGGGCCGATCCGGTAACCGGTCGTTCTCCTCATTACTGGGGTCGTGCAATGGGATGGTATGCCATGGCACTGGTGGATGTGCTTGACTTTATTCCGCAGGAACATCCCGGCAGAGCCGACATCCTGAAAATATTAAATCAGGTTGCGGAAGGGATCAAAAAATATCAGGATGCAGAAACCGGATTGTGGTATCAGGTTTTGGATCAGGGCAGTCGCGAGGGTAACTACCTTGAAGCAACCGTTTCCTCCATGTTTACCTATTCGCTGCTTAAAGCTGTCCGGAAAGGATATATCAGCAGCGATTACAAGATCGTTGCGACAAAAGCATACAACGGTATTGTTGAAAACCTGATTAAAGACAACTGTGATGGAACAATCAGCCTGACCAAATGCTGCTCGGTGGCTGGTTTGGGTGGAGAGCCATATCGTGACGGCTCTTACGAATATTATATCAGCGAACCCATTCGTGACAACGATCCGAAAGGAGTTGG
>DAITNH010000323.1:0-5667 GCA_036834745.1 Prolixibacteraceae bacterium | reverse complement strand
ATCCGGTTGTGTACCCATGTTATCATTTGCCGTCTGCTTCAGCTGACGGATAAATTGATGATCGCGGAAAATGGCTTTAGCCACAGCATTTTGGGCTAAAGCCCATGATCTCTTCTCTGCTCAATTCAACCCGTTGCCTAAAGGCGAACGGCAAAGGATATTTTTACATTATTCAACTGTATAGGTAAATAGCCGGATACTCATATTAATAAATCAGTTTACATCTAAAATTGACCGGTTAACATGTGTGGATTACGGGTTGCTTTCCTGTCGAACCGCACCATAGTTGTTGCTTATTGCGAACTTTGTTGTCAGCACCGAAACCACAATTGACATACACTTTTTGTGTCTAGTTTTTAATCCTCAAATCCTTTTTCTGTTCTTTTAATCGTCCTTGGTGCGCACGACTTGAATTGCATTCTTTTCTTACGATTCTCAGCACTGCTTTTTCCTTATGGTATTTTTTAAAGCTTTCTAGCAAGTGATCGTCTTTGAAGATGTAAAGATTGTTTTCGTCAGTTATATAATCAACATCTCCAAGATTGATTTTATTCATTTCAATGAATCTGTCTACAATAATAGAAAAAGTATTTGGCTGTCGATGGTCGACCACTAAATCCAACCAATTCGATTGAATACCTGTCTCTTGACAAGGTACAAATCCTTTTTTAGAAAACTTATCGAAATATTCTTGTTTAACGCTTCTTATGTCTTTTTGAACCACATTTCTTGCTGCTTCTCTAAACTCATTAAACAGATTTTCTTTGGGCTTATTGATTCTCAGTCGATAGGAAATAAAATTAGTATCTCCATTGTGGTAGAGTAATTCAAAGCATTTTGTATTGAATTGAACTCTACCTATACGTATGTTTTCTATTACATGGTCTTCATTGTCAGTGTCATCGACATTTTCTCTATCTTCAACCTCCGGATGATTGTCGGAGAATGAGATGTCGTAATTTAATAAATCAATTATGTCGTTATAATGGTTGTCTGTTAATATTTCTCCAAAGTTGTAAGAATTAAGGATTTCCTTATAATATTTAAGAGCGTCCTTTTTAAACTTGAATTCTTTATCTCCAATTTTTATCATCTGTCTCATTTTGTTACTGCGCCCATAAAATGGAGCGCAACTCTTATTTATCATTACTTCTTATTTTGAAACAAATTCATATTTTCCACTTTTAACCGCAAATACCTGATAACCTTTTTCTTCCTTGCGCAATTTCACATCTTTCGAATCGGCAATTGATCGTCCGTTTTCAGTAATCACTTTCCCTTTCATCACCGGAACATAAACCGTTGCCTCACAGCCAACCGGAACTATTACCTGAACAGAGAATTGCTGATCTTCATTTTTCCAGTGAATACCTGCCTCACCGTATGGTGTCTGGTTAAAATACTTCGCAAAGGTTACTTCATCAACTGGTTGCGGGCGGAAAATGATGTGCTTGTAACCTGGCTGATCCGGATCGGTATTCATTCCGGCAAGTTTCCGGTAAAACCAAACCAGTCCGCCGCCAAACATGGGGTGATTGTGCGAGCCTTCCTCACTCCATTGTTCGCGGGTGGTGGTCGAGCCCAATTCGAGCCAGTGGCCATAGCCGGGTTCTTCTTTTTTGTTAATTGCTTCGTAAGCCAAATCGTGCATCCCATTTTCCGACAATACTTCGAAAAAGAACTGGGTGCCGAAAATACCGGTATCCAGATGACCTTTATTTGCTTTTATGTCTTCTTTCAGGGATTTGACTACTTGCCCGAACTGGCTTGCCGGCACACCCATTTTCAGGGCAAAAATATTTCCACCAGCTTTTCCGTAAGTGCCATTTTTTTCGTCGTAAAAACGTTTCCAGAAAGCTTTCCGGGTTTGTTCGGCCAGATCAGCATATTTTTTTGCCTCGTCAGATTTGCCTAAAACCTTTGCCGTTTGTGCCGTTAGGTCGGCACAACGCCATAAATAAAACGTGTGTACCATTTCGTCGGGCGGAAGATTTCCCGGAGTGACCCAGTCGCCCAGGTTGAACCATTTCAACACCTTTCCGTCTTTTCCAACACGTTTCGAAAACATGATCCCATCTTTGTCAACCCAGGTTTGCATATATCGAACGTATTCCTTCATGCCAACAAAATTATCTTCGAGCATATCATTTGCTCCGTAGTGCAGGTAAAATTCCCAGGGCATGATGCAGATGGCCGCACCCCAGGCCACACCGCCTCCGCAACCCGGCTGCCACGGCGCGCCGTTTGGAACATAGCCGGTTTTTAAATCCTGTGCGCCCAAAATATCCTGAATCCATTTGTGGTAGAAATTCTGTGCATCGTAATTGTGCATCACCGTTACACAGGCCACCTGCCCATCGCCGGTGTAGGCAGAACGTTCGCGGTGCGGACAATCACTGGCAATACCGCCATGCATGTTGTCGGTCTGACTTCTGCGCCATATTTTGTTGATGTCGTTAAAAAGCGGATTCGAGGTTTCGAACGTGGCCGATTCTTCTACGTAAGTATGAACCACTTCGGCAGTAATCTGATCGGCTTTGAGCTCGCCCGGCCAGTTACTGATTTCGACACCACTAAAAATGAACCAGTTGAAACGGGCTGCATACGATTCATGTCCTTCACCCTTAAAAATATAAGAATTGTCGCCCGAATAAGTATTGCAGAGGTATTTGATGTCAATTTTATGTCCTTCAGGTCCTCTTACCCGATTCAAACGAATCCAACCGGACACTTCAACACCAAAATCGACACGATAATTTCCATTGGTCAGTTTCTCAATTTTCACAGGTTCCAATCGCTCCATTACCCTGTCAGGATTGGCGGTATGAGCCACCAGTTTTCCTTCCGGAGATTTACGAATCGCGACAGGCTGCCAATTTGAATCGTCAAAACCGGGCTCGCTCCATCCTGCCTGTTCTTTACGCGCATCGTAGTGTTCTCCATAATAAACCATGTCCATCAGGATAGGGCTTTGCGCAGCCTTCCAGCTTTCATCGCTGACAATGATTTCCTCAGTTCCATCTTCGTAAGTAACGTAAACCTGCACCAGAAAACGGGGTGTTCCGTAACCAGCAGTCCAGTATTTGGCCGGATTGTAAAAACCGTTTCCAACCATTCCGCCCAGGGCATTTTGGCCTCTTTTTAATTGGTCTTTAATGTCGTAAGCCAGGTACATAACTTTGTATTCCCTGAAATTATCTTCCAGCGGGATACCTTCATTGATCAATCCTGGTCGCTTTGCATAGTTGGTCTGATTGGGGACCAGCACATCATCGCCCACTTTTTCGCCGTTCATGTACAGTTCGAAATATCCGAGTCCTGTGACAAAAGCAACCGCTTTTTCAACCCTTTTATTAAGTCTGAATTCTTTCCGGAACATGGGTGCCGGAGGTGGTAATTTTTCAGGCAAAGCAGCATTTGGGTTCATGGGTTTTGGCAGGGTTTCTTCGCCCTGCCAGGGTGCGCCAATCCATTTGGCCTTCCATTCCGGGAATTCCAGAATGCCCATCCGCCAGGAAGCTGGCTCGCTCCAGTCTGAAGCATTTCCGTTTTTGTCCCAAACACGAACCTGCCACCAGCATTCGATGCGCGATTGCAAAGTTTTTCCACCGTAATGAACCCGGTTATTTTGTTCGCCGGAAACCTTTTGACTGTCCCATAAATCAGGTTTTTCGAGCAGTTTTTTTGAAGTGGCCACCCTGATTTGCCAGGCCGTTTGTGTTTGTCCGCGTTCGCCTTTGTCGGCTATGTTTACCCATGCCAGCCGCGGTTGAGCGACATCGACCACTGATGGATTTTGCAGGTATTCGCAGGTAAGCTTTTCAGGGTTGATTTCCGACATGACAGCAATACCCGGAACAAAAAGAAGAACTAGAAAAAATAATCGTTTCATGGTTTGGTTTATTTGGTTTATAGTTTTATCAACTTGATGGCCTTTATCATTCCGGCATTTTGATATTGCTTTTTGAGAAGTTTTATGCTTAGAATTAGCTCGCCCGAATCAACCCGCCCAGTTGCAATTGGCATCCACGACCAGGTACGCTCGACCGATTCGGTACGGGGAACATAGTCGCGGTCGGATAAAATTTCGGAGTCAAAAGGTTTACTTAGGATAAATGGCATGGTAATGGAATTCATCCGAACCTGAAACTCGCTGCCAATTTCTGAAACCGGACAGCCATATTGAATCTCGAACCGGTAAGATCCGGCATTTTTCATGTTCAACTTCCAATAAATCGAATCGCCGTTTTGCACCCAATTTTCGGTGTGCGATTGGTTGGGATGAACGCTCGAATATTTTACTTTTCCTGATAAAATCGCATCCTGAACCGGCAGGGTAATGCTCTTTTCGTCGGCAAATCCAGCTTCAATGGTTGTTTCAGGCTGATATTGAGAAACCAGTTCGCGTTCCCACTTTAAGTACGCAGCAACCAATTCTTTCCTGATCTCAGGTTGGGTTTTGGAAACATCCATCTTTTGAGACGGATCTTTCTGAAGATCGAACAACAATGTATCTTTTGCCGATGCAACCATTCGGAACCGGTTGTTCCTGACCGAACCTGCACACCGGTTTAAAGGATAAAAACCTTGTCTCGAAAAAATTAATCGGTCAAACGTTTCTGCATTTTTAAGGATAACAGACGAAAGATTTTTCCCATCAACCCGAAGTTCAGAGTTGAAATTAATTTTACACAGATCGAGTAGTGTTGGCAGCAGATCAATATTCTGTGCCAGTTGTTCAGTCGTACCGGGCTTGATTTTTCCTGGCCACGAAATATAAAACGGCACGCGCACGCCACCTTCGTCAACAGAGCCCTTTTTGCCTTTCATATCTCCGTTGTAGCGAAAGGTGTTCGGGCCATTGTCCGACAAAAAAATAACAATGGTATTCTCCCTCAATTTCAGTTCGTCAAGGCGGGTTAAAATTCGTCCGATGTTTTCATCCATGTTTTCGACCATGCCATAAATGCAGGCCAATTCGTTGTCGAGTCCTTTCGCTTTGTATTTCCTGAAGTATTTCTCGGGAACCTGAAACGGCGAATGTGGCACATTGTAAGGCACATAGCAAAAGAACGGCTGGTCTTTGTTTTGCTCGATAAATCCAAGCGCCTGATCGGTAAAATAATCGGTTGAATATCCTTTCGATTTTACATCCTGATCGTTGTGCTGATAAATGGCATCGTAGTAGTAGCCGAGGTGTCCCATTAAAAAGCCCGTGAATTCGTCGAATCCTTTCCGGTTTGGGTGTTGCTGAAAATAGGCTCCGTTGTGCCACTTACCAAAACATCCGGTGGAATAGCCGCTTGTTTTCAGGATTTCGGCAATGGTGGTTTCATTTGGCCGCATGTTTTCGTAGCCCTGCGAAACCGAAGAAACCCCGGTACGCAAAAAATAACGGCCTGTCAAAATTTCGGAGCGGGTTGGCGCACAAAGAGGACAGGCATAAAAGCGGTTAAAGCTCATACTTTGTTGAGCAAAACGGTTCAGAACAGGCGTATCAATCAGCGGGTTCCCGTTTGCATTGATGTCGCCCCACCCCATATCGTCGGCCAGTAACAGGACGATGTTAGGTTTTTGCTGAGCCTGAACAGTTCCGGCTAAACCGGCCAGACCGAGCAGGCAGATGGTTTTTAAATCAGGTATTGGCATGGTTACTTTTTTCTAAAT
>DAITNH010000322.1:0-5728 GCA_036834745.1 Prolixibacteraceae bacterium | reverse complement strand
ATTATCTGTGCAGAATTGTTCAGGACTGCCAAATCGAATTTTTCATTGTTGATAAGGTGCAGTTTGCAGGTATCGTAAATGAGCAAAATCCTGTTCAATACACCATGCTCACGCATCAGGTCTTCTGAGGGGCTTACTTCTTCTTCACCTTCTTCCTTGCCTGAAGTTGCCAGGCCTAGCCCGGAAATCCCGGTTAATGTAGTTAGTAGAACACCTCTTTTCAGAAATGTTCGTCTGTTGTTTTCAGAACCTTCAACGGGAAATTGCTTGTTTTTACTAAAAGTTTCCATAATTCAAGTTTTAAATGATTTATAAATTTTTGAATCAAAAGACCATTTCCCCGCTCCATAAATCAATAAATAAACCAATAGCAGTGTCATGGCAAAATCGGTACGGTATTCGTGTGCCATAGTCCAAAAGCCTTTATTTATAAGGATAGGCCACTTGGTTGTAACAAAGGCTGTCATCATAATAATAAGCAGGGGAAAAGAAGCTAACCTGATGAGTAAACCAAACAGAACAAGTGAGCCGGAAATGATTTCAAATGTACCTGCAAAATAAGCCCAGAAGGCAGGGTCTGCGAAACCTATTTTCTCAAAACGTCCAGTACCTACCAATTCAGGAAACAGATATTTTTGAATCCCTTCTGACAAGAAAACTAGACCTACAATTATTCGTGGGAGAATTGACCTGTTGTCATTTACAGTATTTAAAATAATACTGGTTAAGTTTCTAAATTTATTCATATTCATATTTTTTAAATGATTCCCAAACCCAAAGCAAATGAAATAAGCATAAGCATAATCGCAACCAACACCTGAATAAACCGCAATGTGATTTTTTTAAGCAATTTGCTGCCAATTAAAGCGCCTGCAATGGCGGACAATGTCGCAGAAATAAGCAAAGTAAGATTTTCGTGCAGGTTGGCTGCGTTAAACCGCGTGGCATAAACCGATAGCCGGGTGAAATCAACCAAACAGGCAATTACAACACCTGTTGCAATATAAGATTCCTTTGACAGACCGCTTTTTATAAGAAATGCACTTCGGATTGCACCTTGTATTCCTACTAAACCGCCAAAAAGTCCGCTTAGAATCCCACCTAAGACAAGCTTATCCTTGCCAAATTGAACTTTCTGAAATGAAGGTGCAATTTCTAGAAAGGAGAAAACAATTAATAAAAGGGCAATGATGAGTTTTACTGGTGTAATTTCAAATTCTTTACCCCACATATTATATTGAAGAATCGAGGGCAAAACAGTTATTTTCAGTAAGAGCCAAGCTCCTAAAAATGAGGCTATAATTGCCGGAATTCCAAATCTTAGCAAAACCGCTTTATCCGTTTTTTTACCAACTAATGCAATCTTAAAAAGATTGTTGGAAAAATGAACTATTCCCGTTAATGCAATAGAAATATCTATCGGAAAAAAGATGGCAAACACAGGGGCTAAGATAGTTCCAAGCCCGAATCCGGAAAAAAAGGTAAGTATGGCCGTAACAAATGCTGCAAGAGCGATAATGATGATTTCCATGCTTATGTCTTCCATTTATTTTGATTGATTCAAAGGTAAATGGAAGCTACAACCCTGCTATGGTCAAATAAACTATTTAAATGGTATTATTGAAAATGTTTCTCCCTGAATTGGATTGGTGTTAATCCTTCAGCTTTCCTGAAGAACTTGACGAAATTGGAAGTGTCGGAAAATGACAGGATTTCGGCAATTTCATTCACCGTATTGTCGGTATGCAAAATGTACCGTTTGGCTTCGAGCAGAATTTGTGCTGTAATGATTTCGCTGGCGTTGCGGTGGGTTTGTTTGTGACAAACGGCGTTCAGGTTTTGTGGAGTTGTGTTCAGCAGATCGGCAAACTGGTTCACTTTGTGTAACCGGGGACATTCTTTCACCAAAAGCTGGTGAAACTTATCGTAAGTGGATTGGGGCAAGCCGGATTTATAAGGTTGATCTTCGGATACCTGAAGTAATTTACCCAGCAACGCTTTAAGCAGGCCATGAATAATAGATTGGGAGTAGCTGGCGTTTCTGTTGTGTTCATTTAGAATCTCGTTCAAAAGTAGATTTGGGAATTGTTCTGCCTTTAATTCAATCCGGGTATTCTTAGTTAACTGGTGGTAGAGTTCTAATAAATCACTCTCTTTTAGCGCATCAAATTCAGCCTCTTTAAACAGGATCACAAAGCCTTTGGGAATGGAGGTGAACTGCCAGAAGTGTAACTGTCCTGGTTTAAGAAAGTAAAATTCAGGAGCAGTAATCAAGTATTTTTCCGATTCGATGCAGTGAAAACCCTCGCCTTCACTAAGGAATATCAGTTCGTAATATTCGTCGTGCTTGTGCGGTTTGGTTTTCTTGATCTGTTCTTTGAACCGGGAAATCTTAAAAGTCAACCCATCTTCAAGTTTGTTCTTTGTATCAATTTGCTTGTTTTCCATTTCACAAAGTTATCAAATTTGGCAGTGGTGTGGGGGCAAAATTGCAGCTCTTTTGAAAGCCTTTGGATTGAGCGTTGGCTTGTGGGGGCTTGCAAATGTGCTGCAATGTGCGGGGGCTGTTGATAGGAGCGTTCCCTAATGCGCCCAAAAGGCGCAATGCGCGTGGGGTAAAAAAAATTAAAACCCCTTGCAAAGAGGTTTCCAAAAGCATTAATCCAAACTCTATTTTTATTTTCAGTCATTGTCAAGTTAGCGAAAATGTGTCACAAAGCGGCGTTTGGCTTGCACCTAACACCTGTATATCCCCTGAGTTGTGGATATATCGGTATTAGTTTGATTGAGTCTGGTTTGTTAAAATGCTGATTGTATGTGGTATATGTAAATAGCGTTTCATTTTCAACTAAAATTTAGGTTTAGAAAAAACTGACACAGTTTGATTGAATAAAACATAACCGTGCTGCCTTACAAACGTAGGATAATAGATTTAAAAATCCAACTTATCCAACGGATTTTGTATTTGATCGAATCCCTTTGTAGTAATGTGGGTATAAAGCTCCGTGGTTTTGCTGCTTTCATGCCCCATCAGGCTTTGTATATAACGCAAGTCGGTACCATTTTCAAGCAAATGGGTTCCAAAACTATGCCGCAAGGTGTGGGTCGAAACTTTCTTTTTTATGCCAGCTCTTTCGTAAGCTGCTTTCACAATGCTTTGTACACTGCTTACCGAATAACGCTGCCCTTTTGCGCCTTCAAAAAGCCAATCTTTCGGCTTGTATTCCTTAAAATAGTCCCGCAAAATCGGCAACACTTTCTTCGATAGCAAGGTATACCTGTCTTTTCGTCCTTTCGCTTGTTGCACAAACACCTTCATCCGTTTACTGTCAATGTCTTTTATCCGTAGGTTAACCACTTCGCTCAGCCGAAGACCTGCCGAATAGATTAACAACACAATCGCCTTGTGTTTAATGTTGTCTATTTTTTGTATTACCGAAACAAATTCCTCTTCGCTCAATACTTCAGGCAAGGTTTTCTCCTTCCGAGGCCGCTCAACCAAATAAATTTTTCGCTGACCGCCCAAAACCCGTTCGTAGTAAAATTTAATCGAGTTTATGGATTGGTTCTGATAGGATGTCGATACCTTTCGCTCTATCACCAAATACTGCATGAAAGCAATGATCATCTTTTCATCAATGCTTTTGATGTCATATTTGTGGTAGTAGTTAATAAATTCTTCGAATAAGCCTTTGTACGATTTTAGGGTACTTGCGCTGTACCTGAGCTCTTTCAATTTAAGGATATATTCTTCGGGGCATTGGCGGTAATTGGCAACGTCAAAAGCGTTAATTCTTGGAGCCTTATCTTTGGTCTTGGGTTCTTCTTCAAACAAAACGGTTAAGTTTTGTGTTTTTGCAGTGGCTGTAATTTCGTTTAGGAATTTTTCTGAAAAAGGGACTGTCCACCATTTATTAACTGAATCCCAGGAATGAAAGGGCATCTTTTTCAGCAAATAGCTCAGTTCTTTGTTGAAACCAAAAATCAGCTTTAACCTTCCCGCATTGGTTTTGATGATCAAAAGCTCATTGGCTTTTATGGTTTTTTGTGCAACGGTGCTTGTTTTTGTTTCAACTTCTTCATGAATAATAAGCTCGCTTATCCGATCTTTAAAATAATCGTTGATCAGGTCTAAATTGCCCGGGTAATTTGGCACGATCCAGCAAAACTGTTTCGCATCCCATCGGCTGTAACGCAACGAAAGTATAAAATGAGTGTCAAGGGCGTTTTTGGGCAGTTTTACGATGATACTCCTGCCTATTACCTGTACCGAAACTCCTTTTATTTGCTGCAAATGCCTATGACTGTCAGGCAACGGGGAAATTACTTTGGTTTCCTCCGGTTTTTCAACAATAACTTTTTGCGGATATTCAATTTGGGGGAAAAGTGCCTTCAACTGATTAAATTCGTTTTTTCCGTACGGGATATGCCACGCGCTGATTGTTCTGCTCCATTTTGCATCCGGGATTTGTTTGATCAAGGCTGCAATTTCTTGATTGTAAGGAAAATCAACTTTAATACGTGATTCTCCCCGGTGGATGATTTTTGTTGCCCGCATAAGATTGAGTTGTGTATATACATCAAAAATAAGAAATATCTACAGTCGGGACCTTGTGTTTCGGATTTTCAACAAAACTAAAAATACTGAAACATTCTTCCATCGTCAGTACGGTAGGTAAATGATGTTCTGCTCGTGGCCGTGGCAATTTAATTTCAAATGAATCACGCTTCAGTACCGTGCGAAAATAATACAGTAAAGCATTGACCAGCATGTTCCGGCTCGATGCAGATAAAAGAAATAGAACGCGGATTAATATGATCTAGCGGATTAAAACTGATTAAAATCCCGACAAGTCGGGATGATTTTTTAAAGAAACGCATATAAAAATATCAATCATCCATTATTCCATTTGTCTTTTTTCGAATCCATTCCAATTTATTGGAATTTAAATCCGTTTTCCATCCGCTAAACCCGTGTGAATCCGCGTTCTATTATTTTATCCTTTTGTCCAGTATTTAGTACGAAATTAGAAAAAGATTTAGGTACACAGTAGCTTCCATGGGCAGGGATTGAAAACGTTTCTTTTCGCGTAATCCGTAATAATCCGTGTCCTATCAAATCCCTGCCGGGAATCTCTAAAATAGCTTATTTGCTGTATTAATCAACTACAACAGGGTTTATTACTTCTTCCCCGTCTTTTTTGCGAATCAGTCGGGCGTAGGTTTTACGCAGTTCGTCCATTTGATTGAAAAGGGTGCTGAGAACATCTGAGGGAGTGTAATTGACCGCTTGCTCAACGGCGGTGCAAAACTGCTCGTAGCTTTTGGCCGTGGCCGATTTCAGGCTGCTGGCCGATGGGCTTTCAACGGCAGCGCCCTGCTCGTTGCGCGTTTGGTACAAGCCAGCCAGGGCGGTATTCGCGGTTTCAAGCCCGGCCATCATGTCCGTAATGCCAACGGTTGCAGCGTGTGTTTTCAGCTTTTCACTGGCATTGAACTTGCCAAACATCTCCGTCAAAAGACTTGTCTGCGTGTTCAAGGGTTTCGAGTCTGTATCCCAATACGGGTTGAGAAAGATTTTCAGTTCCTCAGCCGCTGCTTTCTTTTCAGGATTGCGGCCTTGCAGGTTGGTACTCACGTTGCGTTTCACTTCAGCAAAACGGTCGTCGCAATCGAGATCCAGCGTGGCTACTTGTTCGGTCAACACACTTTTCAATGCCTTTTTCAT
>DAITNH010000321.1:0-5732 GCA_036834745.1 Prolixibacteraceae bacterium | reverse complement strand
TCATGGAAGGATTGATCGGGATCATTTCTTCAAGTCCGGCTGCAATCGCTACCGAACGGTCCATGTGCATTTTATCTTTGTCCCACTCACGGGCCCGTGCATCAAATTCACTCATTATACTATCTATTTTAGGATAACTTCATTAGCCGTAAAATTATAAAAAACATCGGTATCCAAGTCATGACGCAAATCTGCATATTTCTCAATGCCGCTACAATGGCAAACGCCAATTGACTGGGGTTGTAATTGCCTGAAATAGTTTGTGACATGCTGATACTGATCTGCGGTGCAATTCTTCGTATGGAAACCACCAAGAATTAAACCAACCGGAAGTTTAAACTGTTCGGTTGCTGTGTCGCAAATGTTGGTAATTCCGCGATGCGAACATGCTGTAACAATGTTTATCCGATCATTCTGTTTCAACTTCAAAAAGAGCTCATCGTCAAACTCATCAGGAACAAACTCGCTGCCCACTTTTTTATACATTCCTTTAAAATGGGTATCCAATGCATTATGAATGATAATATCAGGCATAATAAATACAGCATCAGCCAGTTCAGTAATTGTTTCAATATAAATAAGTCGGTCTTTGAGTAGCTTTTCGTTGCGTAATGTTCCAATAAAACGGTTAGGTCCGTGGTATTTTGGAATGAAAACGTCTTTTTTGGCATATACTTTTGCCTTACTGTTTTTTTCGAGAAAAGGATACAAACCACCGGTATGGTCGTAATGCCCGTGTGAAAGCACCAGCATATTAACATCTTCAATAGCAATTCCCAACTTTTGTGCATTCTGAAGGAACAAACCGGTTTGCCCGGTATCGAAAAGAATTTTGCGGTTTTCAGTTTTGATGTAAAGAGACAAACCGTGTTCTGCGACCAATCCTTGCTTATAAACAAGATTCTCGATGAGAGTTGTAATCTTCATATCAGTAACATTTTAAAGTATTTGACATTTCTGGTTTTCCCAAATCCAAACCATTTACACCTTTGTATTTTTCATTCGGATTGTACTCAATCCCAAGCTTATCAAGTAAAGGCTCAACGGCAACCTGATGTACTTGCAAACCCATATCCCAGGGATTGTACCCCAACAATAGACCAGCCAGTTCTTCATATGTTAACACGGGAATTCCGTAACCATTTTCACCATACGTTTTCCCTTCCATTTCTGAAATCACATACTGCCAGCGGTCGAGAAAAAAAGTGCAACCGGGGCAATTCGCAAGAATTAAATCAGGATGATACGGTTCCATCGAATCAAATTTCTTCTTAGAATTACTTACCGAATAGCCACGGTTGGATTTTAGCAGGTATTGCCTGAATTTATATATGATGTCGCTGGCGTGAACAAGGTTTTTTTGAATTTCAAAAGACATTCCGGTTGCCCGTTTTAAGGCTTCGCGTGTCTCTTTTTCCTTCTCCGGAAAATGCTTCCAGGTTTCGAGGACTTCAGCATAAATTCCGAACGATGTAACACACGAACATACGAAGTTTTCGTATCCGGCTTCGTTCATCAGCGCAAACTGCCGGGCCACAACGGTCATGGTGGTTTCCATCGGGATTATGCCCGAATGATAGGCAATGCCAGTGCAGGTCGTTTGCCGGGCATCGTCGTAAATATCTTTACCAAGCTCGTCCCTGAGAATTTTCAGGTATAAGTCTTCGGCTGCCGGGAAAAAGTTCTGGCGGATGCAACTCCGGGCAAAATAATAATGATCATCGGCTATCTCTTTTTGATACGCTTCCCACATGGGGTTTTTACCTTTAGACATATCGTATATTTTTAAAGGCAGCTCCTTTTTACAGGAACTACCTGAATTGCTAGTTTACTCCAAATGGGATTTTTAGTGATAAACTTACATTACGCCCCTGATTGTAATAGTTCAGAGGTTTTAGGGTTGATAAATGGTCGAAATATTTGGTATCGAAAATATTATTGACCGATAAACCAATATTCAGATTCTGATTGCTGATTTTGATTTCAGTATTTATACCTGCATTTACAAGCGTATAACCATCATTTTCCGTTTCGTAAGGCGAAGGGGTATTTTGCTTTATGGCTGTTAATGCAGAAACCCACACATTCGGATGTATCAGAAATGCCAACTTTTCTTTTTCCGCCCGCATTTCGTAACGAAATTTTTGGGCTGGTATAAATGGAAGGTAATCGCCGTTTTCCTGTTTCCCTGTTACGGTTGAATATGCGCCTTTTACATGCAGCCATGGAATAGCTGCGGGATGAAAATGAATCCCTGCCTCACCTCCATAAAGCTTTGCATTGGTTTGTGAAAAACGATAAATATTTAAGCCGGAAGATGTTGCATCAGAAGTTGGTGAAATGAAAATGTAGTTGTCAATATGATTATAAAATCCTGCTAAATCAAAAGACAAGTATTCTCCATGGAAATGCAGACTGGCATCGGACTCATAAGCATCTTCAGGTTTAAGATTTTCGTTCCCTAATTCATACCTGCTTCCGTGCACACCATTCGAAGTAAGCTCCGATAAATTGGGAACACGGTAAGCTTTGGCCAGGTTCATCCGCAACAACAGTTTTTCATTTACGCTGTATGTTGCACCGACAGAACCATTCAGGCTTGAAAAATCCTTTGAGACGGGGGCATGGTAATTTTCTGTCCCTGCTGTTCCCAACGAAAAAGTTTCAGTACTATATACATCGAAACGGAGTCCTCCCTGAAGTTTTAATTTTTTGAAGAAAGTATATTGAGCCAAAGCCAAGATCCCGAAATTATTCACATCGGCATCAGGCAAAAATTGTGAAGCCCGGTTATTCTGGTTTCGGTTCGTTTGGGTCATTCCCTGAATTCCGATAATATATTCAGATGTTTCGCCTGATGGCAAATACAATTTTGATTCATAAGTTAAAGTATTCAGGTTCATTTCGACAACAGGAATGTCAAGAGTAGTTTGCAGCTTTCGTAATGCACGTTGGTAAGCGATGTTGGTTTCCCATTTAAACCGGTTGAAGAAAACTCTATTTTGCGAAGATACCAAATGATGTTCCAAATCCTGAAACCAAATATTATTTCTTCGGCCTTGTTCGATAATAATCGGCTTGACAGGTGGGACGGTCATACCCAGTTCCTGTTTGAAATAGTCGTAAAAAACTTTGAATGTCCCGTTTTTCCCGGTATAACCTGTATTTGCACCAATCGACCATTCATTAAATCTTGAATTAGGAACAAAATCACCTTCTCCCTGTTTATAATCGGCGTGGGTTTTATTGCTTACCCTTAGTCCTGAGAAAAGATGTTTCGAAGCTCCTTTGATGCCCAAACTATTGTTCATCCCAAGTGTATTCGAATGCAGTTGCATTTTGTAATCGCCCATGATTTTGCCTGTTGGAGCAGGTTGTTCTTTAATGAAATTAAGAACCCCGCCAATGGCATCGGAACCATAAAGTAAGGATGCCGGGCCTTTTATAACCTCAACCCTGGCAACATCGTTATTATCGACACCCAACGGGTGATTCTCACTAAACTGGTAGTTCTCAATACGAACGCCATTATTCATCACCAAAATATCGTTCATCGAAAGCCCACGGATAACAGGCTTTGAAACGCCCTGCCCTTTGGAAATCATATCAACACCCGGAACTTTCGTCAGCGATTCCATAAAATTTGGCGTACCCGAAAGCGATATGTCTTTACTTTTTAATACATCAATCTTTACCACATTCTCGTGTTGTGACGATACAAAACCACCTGTAACAACAATTTCCTGCGATTCGATAACCGATGCGGTAAGTGAAACATTTAATTCATTTTTACCACTTTGTATTGCCACTGTTTTAACAACTGTATTAAACCCCATGTATGAGAATTGTAATTTCACCTTTCCTGTGGGGAGGTTCTCGATACGGTAATCACCATTTGTGTTACAAACTGTGCCTTTATTTTGTTCAGGCAAAAACACGGAAGTGCCACCCAACGGATTGCCGTTGGGGTTGGTTACTCTACCCTGAATATGGGTTTGGGCATTCGTTATATGGCAAAATAACCCCATTAGGAGTGTTATTAATATTTTTCTCATTTTTGTTACTATTATAGGTGTTCAATGATTTAAACCAAATATTTTAAACTAAATCATTGAAGTGATGAATGAACAACATCAAAAATCTCATCCATTTTTTTTGATTTTGGCAATACGCCCCTGATCATTTCGAGGTACCCTCGTTCTTTAATACAATCCATTGTGGGTTGAAAGTTAATATCGAAAATCCATCCCACCTGGAGCAATTTTAAATCGTTCAGGTTACGGACATATTTCATATCCACAAACCGTTTGCTTATTAAATCACGGTAAACTTCTTCTGAAAAACCAAGAGTATCAGGCAAATCAAGCTCGATAACCACGTTTCTTTGGGCTTCTAATCTGTAATAATAATCAATAACCACTTTCCATATATCCAGTTTATCTGCATCGCGGATTAGTTTTGCGTAAAACAACCATCGTTCTGTTTTTTCCAGTGGTAATGAAGGTCGATTGTGGTATTTTATTGCTTGCAGAATTATCTCCTGGACGGGTTTATCAAATAATTTAAGCACATCAAATTTCGCCAGTATTTTTATAGCCAATTCAGCATGGTTTTCTGATTTTTTATCCATAAAGGTTTTATATCGGGCATATTGTTCAAAACGGCCAACATCATGCAACAAACCAATTATTTCAGCCAACCGTTGTTCATCATCGTTTAACCCTAATTGTTTACCAATAGTGCATATTTCTTTGCATACCCGCATGGTATGCCCTTCCTTCAAATCGAAGTTTTGTTGTATTTCAGGATCGCTGTTTTGAAATGTATGAACATAGATTGTGAACCAATCTCTCAGTTCATTCAAACTTTCTTTAGTGATTAATATCTGCATCTTATCGTTTTAACCTGTCTGATTATTATACAACATTATTTTCCAATATATAAGTAATTTCTGCTTCATTGCCTTTTTGGACAGTATCTACAATCATTCGTGGATCATAATCATAAAACCGCGCACAGGGCAAATAGCGGTGCTCCATACAATTATTATTTTTTAATTTTTCAAATTTATACGGCCATTCATAATGCCATTGTCGGATTTCACCGAGGCCAAACATTCCAATGAACTGCGTTCATACACTGGATCATACGCCACTTGAATACTTTAATTCCAAAAGCCATTTGTTTATTTTACTTAAAGCTGGTACACTTCCCTGATGTTTTAGTTCTCCGTTTATAATTAAAACAGGGGTCATCATTATACCAACTGCTTTAGCCTGATGTTCAAACGGGCGCAACACTTCGTCCAGCTCAAAAGTCCAGTTACAGTCGTTATAGGCTCGAAAATCATAGTTAGGATGTAATGTTATCTTGTTTTTAGCACTACTGATTTGCTGACTGTCAATCTCTATGTGAATCCTTTTGGAAACATCTTTCGCTGTGCCCGATTCTAAACCATAACCTTTTGCCAATTCTTTTGATTCCTGATCGGTATAGCTTAAATGCCGAACTTCAGCATCAATTTGTAATTCTTTTACTTTTTCAGCAACAATCTTCCCCAACAGCTTACATCTGGTACAAGGTGGCTGAACTCCTATTACGATAATTTGGTGGCGCTTATTCATAACTGAAAAATATTAAAAGGTTAAAACTTGTCCGGTTTCTAGCTGGTCAATTTTAAATTCAGTATAAAAGGCAGAAAGGGCCGGAAGCTCGGTGCAATGCGATGGAAT
>DAITNH010000320.1:0-5818 GCA_036834745.1 Prolixibacteraceae bacterium | reverse complement strand
GAATGATGCTTTCAAAACATATTTTTCAGAAAATTCAAAATATAAGTCCTTAACCGATATGCCAAAGGCTGAAGCAGTAAAACTGATCAAGTATCATCTTGTTCAGGATGCCTGGAGTAAAGAACAACTCCAGTCTCTGGATATTTATGGTTGGATTGATACGCTCGATTTGAACAATAATTTGCCAAAGGGCTATAAACGCGAAACACTTTTGCTTGCTAAAAATCAAAAAGTCGGTGTAGCATACAGTAAATACAAAAAACAAAACTCAACACTCAAACGAACCAATGTTATTGATACGACTTTAACTTCATGGAGTCGGCGTATATTTAGCAATTTCCGAAAATCTTCACCGATTTTTTATAAGAAGTATTTTGATATTTACAACTTGTCACTTCAGGATTATACATTTTATTACGGACGTCAGTTCGAAAATGCAAATGATCTCTATTATAGTAGTGCCCGCATGACCAGTGATGAAATCTTTGCTGAAAATGGTTTTGTATATATAGTTGACCTGGTGGTTGAACCATTGAAAAATGGTATGGAAATTTTATCCGATAAAACCAATCCCAATTCTTACAGTACTTACCTTAATTTGGTCAACCAGTTTTCTGAAACAGATTACAACGAACAGGCAACGAATAAACAGCCTGGAGCATACCAGGGGTTGACAATTGACTCGTTATTTAATTTAAGTTATCCTCAGTTGGTATTTGATATTAATAGTGAAAAAACAAATGCACCCAAAGGATCATTCGGCCTGCTTGGTAACGTAACCATTCGTTACCAGCATGGTATTGTTGCACCAACCAACGAGGCAATGAATCAACTGGTGAGCCAATATCTTGCTGGTGGCAATAATTGGGGAAGTTTGGAAGCTGCTCCTGAGAATATTAAACGTATTGTAGCAAACTCTAGTTTGTCAATTAATTCGGTTTATCAGACCGATATAAAAACAGGATTTTTAAATGGGGAATCTGATATAATACAAGTTGACGAATCGAGTATTGTCCAAAAACAATATGGCAGCAACTGTACCTTCATTGGCGTAAACAAACCAATTATTCCCCGTGCATTCAGTAGTGTTACCGGACCGGTATATATTCGAAAAGGTTTCTCAAAAGTGATGTATGCCATCGAACAATCAGGCTTACTGTCTGCTTTAAAAAGAAGGGATGCCAACTATTCGTTTTTTGTTGAATCCGATGAATCCACTTCAATTGACTCTTCTTTTATTTATGATCCCATATTAGCACGGTTTATGGCTATTACCCTTTATCCCGGAAGTCAGAAAACCACTCTTACGAATGATGATTTACGAACGCTTCTTTTGAACCATATTGGAACTGATCAGCCTAAAGGAATTGCCAGAAAGGAATTTATAAAGAATCTGGCAGGTAATTATCTTATGTTCGATAATATTACCAAAGAAGTTAAGGGAACTGCCCCGACAACTTATGGCTATCATGGAACTAAAACAGTGATCGATATACCGCGCCAGATTAGTAACAATGCTGATAATGGTACAACCTACGAAATTGATAACTGGTTTAATTTCGGGGCGGGTGAATTGTTTTCAACGATTTCAGGTAGCTATCCCAAGTTTCATAATTTGATGAGAAAGGCCGGGCTTAGCGACGATAAATTATAGAGATATAATTTTATCTCTGACAACCAGAATTATACAGTATTTGTGCCATCTGATTCGGTATTAAATGTCACTAATACTGATGCCATGACTGTAAAAGAGCTACAGAATTTTGTTCTGATGCATTTTATTCAGGGTGATTTAATTTTTACTGATGGCAACAAACAGGATGCTTATTACGAAACATGCCGGGTTGACGCAAGTTCAACACCTTTTTCGACCGTATATACCAGAATCAGGATCATTCCTGGAATTGATAAAATTATCATTCCTTCTAAAAGTGGGGCTCCGGTTGTTGTTGTTAATGAATCTCCGAATACAAATATTCTTACTGCACATAATCTAAGTACAACCGGAACGGAAGCATATACCTCGTCCATTAATAACGGGGTTGTTCATGAAATCAAACAAGTATTACGATACGAAACAGTTGAAACAAAATAGGAACCAGCTAATTCAGAACATTTTAAACCTAAGGTTTTTGAACTCATGAAAAAAATCAAAATAACCATAATTCTGATCCTTATCCTTTGCAGTTTTGTCGAAGCGTATTCCCAGACTAAAACGATTATTCGTGGAAAGGTAATTGAGCAGAAGAATAAATTGGCGGTTATTGGCGCAGCAATCATTGAATCTGATAAGGACAACCGTGTTGTTAGCGGAACTTCCACCGATCTGGATGGCAACTTTGTATATCAGATGAAGAATCCGGCTAATACAATGAAAGTCAGTGTGATTGGGTTTCAGTCGAAAATATTTAAACCCGATCAACAGAAATCTATGGTGATCGAACTTGTTTCCTCTGATATCGAGCTGGGTCAGGTGACTATTACTGCAAAAGCCAAAACAGATAATGAACTTACCAATATAGCCGAACGCGACAACGCTGGTTCCCGTGTTAAAATTGACCTGATGGAAATGAAAGATCAGGGTATTACTTCCGCGGCCGATGCCCTTCAGGGAAAAGTCGCCGGTTTGGATATTATCAGTGCATCAGGTGACCCTGGATCAGGCTCGCAGATTGTTATCCGTGGTTTGAGTTCTATGGGGAATAATAAACCACTGATTGTAATCGACGGGATTATACAAGACAATGTTCCCAGTAATTTTAGCCTGAGTTCGGCCAATTCAGAAGATATCAGTAACCTTATTAATATTGCTTTGCAGGACATTAAATCCATTGAAGTATTAAAAGATGCTGCATCCACTGCGATTTATGGTTCGAAAGGCGCTGACGGGGTTTTACTGATTGTAACGAACCGTGGACGAATGGGTAAAGTTCAGTTTGACTATCAGTACAAAAACAGTATTAACTTTCAGCCACCTTCTATCCCGATGCTCAATGGTGATGAATACACTATGCTCCAGTTGGAAGAATGGCACAACAGTAAGGGAATTTATACCGTTCCGCCAGAAATTGCATACGATAAGGATTTTGTTGATTTCTACAATTATTCGGCAAATACCAACTGGCTGGGTGCAATCACCCGCAATTCAGTGACACATGACCATTATTTCAAAGTTTCAGGTGGGGGCGAAAAGACCCGTTATTTTACATCATTTAGCTATGTTGACGAAGGTGGTACGACCATCAATACCGCAGCTAAACGGTTCTCCACCCGCGTAAATCTCGATTATTTCCTTTCCAGAAAACTGTTATTCACTGTCTCATTTAATTATTCAAACAATCAGACTGATGGAAATATAAGTATTAATGATCGTAATATTCGCGAGATGGCATACCTTAAAGCTCCTAACATGAGTATTTGGGAACACGATTCTAAGGGCAATCTTACGGGGGAATATTTTACTCCGATCAATAGTTATCAGGGAAATGGAATTGATTATTTCAATCCTGTTGCTGTAGCACGTTTAGGTAATAGCGACGAAAAACAAAGTGCACTAGAGAATACATTTCGCTTAAAATACAGCATTAAGGACTGGTTGATTTTTAAAGAAACTGTTTCGCTCCAGTATACCGGAAGCAAATCGAATAGCTTTTTGCCATACAATGCGATTGGATCTGATTGGCTGGGCGGGATGGTAAATCAGGAAATTGAAGGCAATGGCCAGTATTCATCGATTAAAACTGAAACCCAATTGGCTTTTGATATTCCGATGACTAATAAAGATCATGTTTTATCGGGAGCAGCATCATGGGTAACGAACCAATCAAGTAATGAATGGACTGACATTGAAAGTAGCAAGTCGCCAAGTACCAATATTCAGGATCCTGCTATTGCCTCAAAAATTAGCTGGATTGGTTCTGGTTCAGGTCAGAAGCGTGATCTGGGTGGCTCACTAAATGCAAATTACAAGTATAAGGATCGGTATATACTTAATACCATTTTAAGGGCTGATGCAAACTCAGCCTTTGGTGCCGCTAACCGTTGGGGATTATTTAAAGGGATTATGGCCGCATGGCGTTTTTCCAGTGAATCATTTTTTGACGGTTCGAAAGGATGGCTGGGCGAGTCAAAACTGAAAGCTAGTTGGGGTAATTCAGGACGTCCACCACAAAATGCGTATGCCCGTTTTGCAACGTATGAAACGACCCAAACAGGTAGTTATATTCTTAATCCGGCAATTGTGCCTACACGCATTCAGTTGGATAACCTGAAATGGGAATCACTTTCGTCTTTCGATTTGGGTTTGGAACTTAATTTATTCAATGACATGTTATATATTGAAGGTGGAATTTACAAAAAAGTTACCTCTGATCTTTTATTTAGTAACTACAAAATTCCTACTTCATCTGGTTTTGATAAACTCGCATACCTGAATGGTGGTGCGATGAACAATAAAGGATGGGACCTAATGATGAATTGCAAAGTTCTTCGTACCAAGGACTGGCTGGTTAGCCTTGATTTTAATACCTCACAAAATATCAACTCATTTGCAAAACTTCCGGATAATTTCAATACTGAAAAGTCAACATCGATTGGTAATGGTGAATATCCGAGAAAGGTTGTTGCCGGTGAACCAATTGGTTCGTTCTTTGGGTTCAAGTACCTCGGCGTTTGGGCATCCAACAAAGACGTTGTTGCTAGAGATGCTAATGGAGAAATTTTATATGACAGCGAACATCATCCAATACCGTTAACTTATAAAGGAACGTATATTTTTAAAGGGGGTGATGCAAAATACGCAGATTTAAACCATGATGGAAAAATAGATTTGAATGACGTAACGTATATCGGCGACTCAAATCCCGAATTTGTGGGTGGATTTGGAACTACAGTCCGGTATAAACACTTAAGTTTTTCTTTTAGTCTCTATTACCGTATTGGTTATGATATCATCAACATGGTTGCCTTGCAAAGTGAAGGAATGGATGGAAGAAACAATCAGAGTACTGCTGTTTTAAGCCGGTGGAGGGTTCAGGGACAAAATGAAATTGGGTTGCTTCCACGTGCCTATATGGATAATCCGGCCAACAACCTGGGATCTAATCGTTATGTTGAAAAAGGTGATTTCCTCAGGTTGAACAATGTGAAATTAGGATATCAGTTTAGCCAGGAGCTTTGTCATAAACTGAGTTTGCAAAGTGCGAATCTTTCCATAAGTGCCAGAAAGTTATTCACGTTTACAAAATATTCAGGTCAGGATCCCGAAGTTGGACAAAATGCAGCCGATCCATTTTGGGTAGGTGTGGATTATGCCAATACACCTCCTCCAAAAAATGTTACAATTAGTTTTGCAGTAGGATTTTAACACAGACAAATATGAAGAATAGATATAAAATACAGATTATTTTAGTATTCCTTGCCTTAACGATGCAATTTTCATGTTCCAATTATCTGGAACTGGTTCCTCCAAGCGGCCTGGTACGGGAAGAATTCTGGAAAACAAAAGAAGATGTTGAAGCTGTGTTGATGGGAGCCTATCAAACATTTGCATCCATGGATGGATCATTGTTTACTTACGGGGAGGCTCGGGGTGACATGGTTAAAGCTGACAATAACCTTGGACAAAACGAGAGGAACCTGATGGAAAGTAACATTTATCCGGATAATGCACTTTGCGACTGGTCAACATTTTATAAGGTAATAGGCTACTGTAATGATGTGCTTAAAAATGCACCTGAAGTTCAAAAGATTGATGGTACTTTTACTGACTTCCATTTAAAAGCGCTCATGTCTGAAGCTATTTTTATTAGCAGTCTGG
>DAITNH010000319.1:0-5820 GCA_036834745.1 Prolixibacteraceae bacterium | reverse complement strand
TAATTGTTCAGGATCAGCGAATTAAGTTGTAAAAGTTTCACAAACTCAGGTTTTGGTATCGACACCATTTCAACTTCAGAAGTCGCCGAAACGGTTACCGGAAACCGGTTTTCTTTGCCAAATAAAAAGGCGGTTGCCAATGGCCAGGGCGCCGACATATCTTCAATCTTAATGGTTTTTCCTGAATAGTCGTTCATTTCGGCTTTCACACTGCCTTCCTGAATTATGAGCAGGCGGTCACAAGTTTCGCCACTCATCGTAATCAAATCATTTTTCTGGTATGTTTTAACCTGATAATGGATCTGGCTGAACAATTCCTGAAGTTCTTCAGGAGAAATCCCCCTGAAAATAGGCGATTGGCAAAGTATTTCGGATTGGATCATATAGTATTGTGATTTATTGAAATTAGTGCCTTGATATTTTTCTTTCTGTTTGTAACATTTGATACATTTCAGAAACCCGAACGGCCGTACTTTTGTTTTAGAAAAAATACAAAATAGGAAAAAGATGTGATGATGAGCTTGAGTTTTATTCATCATTCAAAATTTAAAATTCAAAATTATCCGGATGATACGCGAAATTGTAAATATCGACGATGAAAAATGCAACGGATGTGGACTTTGTGTTCCGAACTGCCACGAAGGTGCACTGCAAATTATAGATGGAAAAGCCAGGCTCATTAGTGAACTGATGTGTGACGGATTGGGAGCCTGCCTTGGCCATTGCCCCGAAGGAGCGATTACCATTGAAAAGCGCGAAGCCGACGAATACGACGAAGTGCTGGTAGTTCAGCAAATAATCCCGAAAGGTAAAAATACACTGGTTGCGCACATGAAACATTTGAAAGAACATGGCGAAACCGTTTTTTTGAAACAGGCCGTTGGTTACCTGAAATTACATGCCAGCGAAATACCTTTTGATGTGAATGCCATCATTGCCGAAGTTCATTCCACAAAAGTTGAATCGTCGGGTTGTGCCAGCGGAGGTTGCCCCAGCTCGCAAGCTGTGAGTTTTGAACCGCAAAACCTGCGCTTTGCTCCTGCTGCAGCTACAACCGAAGCGCCTTCAGCATTGCGCCAATGGCCGGTTCAAATGCACCTGATCAATCCTGCAGCATCCAGTTTTCAGGGTTCTGATCTGCTTTTGGCTGCCGACTGCGTGGCCTTCAGTTTGGGTAATTTCCATTCCAAACATTTGGCCGGAAAATCATTGGTCATCGCCTGTCCGAAACTCGATCAGGGCAAAGAAATATATGTGGAGAAAATCCGCCGCCTGATTGACGAAGCCCGTGTAAATACCATTACTGTTATGATGATGGAAGTTCCGTGTTGCGGAGGATTGTCACAACTGGTAAAGATGGCTTCTGCTCAGGCAACACGCAAAGTTCCGGTTAAAGAGATCATCGTGAGCATCAAGGGTGAAATTCTGGACGAAAGCTGGGTATAATTCAGTTCCAAGTTCAAGGTTTCAAGTTCCAAGTTGTTTGCTGTTCAGGAATTCTAATTTGAAATGAGCCTGTCCTTTGCCGTTCCCTGCCCGCAGCAGGCGGGGGTTTTAGCCAACGGATAAATAGCAAGGTATTCCGAATCGTCCGCGCGAAAACAATGATCAAGGCATTTCTCTTGTTGCGGACGAAATGGCAAACAATTCATACAGGAACTTGAACCAAAAATTCATCAAAATCATTCTGTATCTTATCAATTAAAAATTCAATAATTAATTGAGAATCTGGCATGTGACCCAACAAGAGAGTCACATGCTGTCCTTCTCATTTCCAAAAAATTAGCTATGAACATGTTTTGTTTTCAATGTCAGGAAGCAGCCAAAGGAATTGGTTGTACAGTTAAAGGTGTGTGTGGTAAAGAGCCGGAAGTGGCCAATCTTCAGGATACTTTGCTGTTTGTTTTAAAAGGTGTTGCAACCATTAACAACAAGTTGCGCGAAGCCGGATTGGCCGAGCCAAAAGTGGATAAAGTGATTTTCGATGGTTTGTTCAGCACCATCACCAATGCCAATTTTGATGAGATTGCATTTGTAATCCGTATCAAAAAAACGTTGAAAGTGCGCGATGAGCTAAAAACCAAAGCGCTGGAAGCCGGAATCGAATTGCCAAAACACGATTCGATTGACTGGACGGCTGTTACCGGAGAAGAATTTGAAGCAAAAGCTGCCGAAGTTGGCATTTTGAGTGAACTTAACGAAGATGTCCGCTCGCTGAAAGAGTTGATCATTTATGGTTTGAAAGGTTTGGCAGCTTATGCCGAACATGCTTTTAACCTGAACCACGAAAATCAGGAAGTATTTGCATTTCTGGAACGCGCTCTGGCCGCAACAACCCAGGATTTGCCGGTTGACGAATTGTTAGCTTTGACCCTCGAAACCGGCAAGTTTGGCGTTGAGGTAATGGCGCTGCTCGACAAAGCCAACACTTCAACCTACGGAAATCCGGAAATTTCCAAAGTAAACATTGGCGTTCGCAAAAATCCTGCGATCCTTATTTCAGGCCACGACCTGCGCGATATGGAAGATTTGCTTATTCAGACCGAGGGAACCGGAGTGGATGTTTATACCCACAGCGAAATGCTTCCGGCCAATTATTATCCGGCTTTCAAAAAATACAAACATTTGGTGGGCAATTACGGAAATGCCTGGTGGAAACAGAAAGAAGAATTCGAAAGTTTCAATGGCCCGATCCTTTTCACCACCAACTGTATTGTTCCGCCGATGGAAAAAGCAGGTTACCGCGACCGCATTTATACCACCGGAGCAAGCGGGTTGCCCGGAGCAGTTCATTTTCCGGACCGCAAACCGGGACAGCGGAAAGATTTCCATGCGATTATTGAACATGCCAAAATTTGCGGTGCACCAACCGAAATTGAAACCGGTGAAATTATCGGTGGTTTTGCACACAACCAGATTTTCGAACTGGCCGGACCCATTGTTGAAGCTGTTAAATCGGGCGCTATCCGTAAATTCTTTGTGATGGCTGGCTGCGATGGCCGCATGAAAGAGCGCGATTATTATACCGAATTCGCTGATAAACTCCCAACCGACACCGTGATTCTAACAGCAGGTTGTGCCAAATACCGCTACAACAAATTGCCATTGGGCGACATCAACGGAATCCCACGCGTAATTGATGCCGGACAGTGCAACGACTCGTATTCACTGGCAGTGGTGGCTTTGAAATTAAAAGAAATCTTCGAACTGGAAGACATCAACGAATTGCCAATTGCCTACAACATTGCCTGGTACGAGCAAAAAGCGGTGATTGTATTGCTTGCGCTGCTTTCACTGGGTGTGAAAAACATTCACCTCGGACCAACATTACCGGCATTTCTGACGTCAAACGTAGTCAATGTGCTGGTTCAGAACTTCGGAATTGCCGGAATTCAAACGGTTGACGAAGATTTGAAGTTGTTCCTCGATATTGAAAAAGAAGTGGAACAAGCTTATGAGTAATTGATAAAATAAAGTTGGTTGATATGTTTTAGGTTGAACCTCCTGATCGCTTTGGTCAGGAGGTTTTTTTGTGTTGTTTGGATTCCAATAAGCATCCATTTTTACCATTACCAAAATTTAATTATTAAAATCTAATAATTGTATTTTGGTAATGGCAATAGAATAACTACATTTGCTAAAAATACTGTATTATGCGAACCATTACAAATCCCTTTATTACTGGTGGTTATGTTCCTGAAGAATATTTCTGCGATCGGGTGCAGGAAAGCAAGGAAGTTTTACGAACGCTTTCCAATGGCAACAATTTAGCGATCATCTCACCCCGTAGAATGGGGAAAACGGGTTTGATTGAACATTGCTTTCATCAACCTGAAATAAGGGATCACTACTACACCTTTTTTATTGATATATACGCGACCGATACTTTAAAAGAGTTTGTCTATAAGCTTGGGAAAGAAATTTTTGACACGCTAAAACCTAAAGGAACGCAATTTTTTGATGGATTTTTTTCGATGATAAGTTCACTCCGTCCTGCATTCAAATTGGATTCAATAACCGGATCTCCCACTTTTGATATCGGAATTGGAGAAATCCATCAGGCCGCGTTTACATTAGAGGAAATATTTAAATATTTGGAAGCAGCCGATCAGCAATGTGTTGTGGCGATTGACGAGTTTCAGCAAATAGGAAAATACCCTGAAAAAAATATCGAAGCGATATTGAGAACCCATATTCAGAAATGTAAAAATACCTCCTTCATATTTGCCGGAAGTCAACGCCATTTAATGCAAAATATTTTTTTTAGCTCTTCCCGTCCGTTTTATCAAAGTGTTAGCCTTTTGCAACTCAACGCGATCAGCGAAGAAGAATATATCCGATTTGTCCTGAAGCATTTTGTCAACGATAAAAAGGATATTTCCGCGGAATTGGTCAGTAAAATTTATCAGCTTTTTGAAGGCCACACCTGGTATGTTCAAAATATTTTCAACGAATTATTTTCATTAACGGCAGAAAATGAAATTTGTTCTTTTGCTTTGGCCCAGGAAGCGATTGTGAACAAGATTGATTCCTACAGGCCATTGTATCAGAGTACATTGTCCCTCTTACCCGAACGGCAAAAGGAAATACTCTATGCCATCGCCAAAGAAGGGAAAGCCTCCGGTATCACCTCCGGTCCTTTTATAAAGAAACATGGTTTATTGTCACAAAGCTCTGTTCAGACTGCCGTTAAAC
Source organism: Prolixibacteraceae bacterium (assembly GCA_036834745.1). Taxonomy (GTDB): domain Bacteria; phylum Bacteroidota; class Bacteroidia; order Bacteroidales; family Prolixibacteraceae; genus Aquipluma. The sequence goes on along the minus strand of DAITNH010000319.1, from coordinate 1,125 downwards.
AATTGCTCGACAAGGAAATAATCACTTCCGAAGAAAACGTTTATCAGGTTTATGACCGCTTCTTTGGATTGTGGTTGGCGAATTTATATGGAACAGGTTGGAAGTGGTAACTTTTAATGAATCACTTTCAGCTTTGAAACCAGCAAAGTGATAAAAAGGCCGAAGATGCCGATAACCGCAAATGAATATCGCAATCCGGCAGCTGCCGAAATATAACCGATCAGCGGTGGCCCCATCAGGAAACCCAGGAAACTGACACTCGAAACGGTGGCAAGTGCGATGCCCGGCGCGACTTTGCCGTTTTTACCTGCCGTACTGTAAACAGTTGGAACAATGCTCGAAACTCCCAGTCCAACCAGCATAAACCCAATGGTTGACGGAATCAGATAAGGAAAAATGACTGAAATAAACAATCCCGAAGAGATCATCACACCACTCACCTGAAGCAGGTGTTTTCGTCCGAATTTCGCGATCAGGCGGTCGGCCACAAAACGTCCGGAAGCCATCATAATCATAAACGAAGTATAGCCTAAAATTACCAGTGATGATGGCGCTTTTACCACATCCTTAAAATAGATGCCGCTCCAGTCGAACATCGCACCTTCGCTTGCCATGCTGCAAAAGCCAATTATTCCAAGTTGAAGCAAAGTACTGTCGGGCTTGGAAAAGAATTTCCGTCGCGGCTCTTCCTTGTCAACTGTAGATTTAAATGGAACAAGAAATTGCTTGTTGATCCAGACGATTGTCCAAACAACCAGAATAACGATCCAGAAATGCACGTACGGAACAATTTTCAGATTGATCATGGCCAGTCCGATCAGTGCCCCGGTAAAACCTGCAATACTCCATCCTCCATGAAACATCGCCATGATTGGGCGCTCGTAAAGTTTTTCGGCAGCGATTCCCTGTGTATTGATCGCGATGTTGCACATGTTACCCGAAACCCCGAACAGAAACAGGGCGATGGCCAATTGCCAGCCCTGGGTAACCAAACCAACGTTGCTTAAACAAATTGTATAAACCGGTAGTGCGTACAAAAGCACTTTATGGCTGCCATAGCGGGTTACCAGCTTTCCTGAAAAGGGCATCATCAGAAACTGACCAACGGGCAAGGCGAACAGAATA
>DAITNH010000318.1:0-5858 GCA_036834745.1 Prolixibacteraceae bacterium | reverse complement strand
TAAAATCATCGCAGCCACTGTTTCTGGCCTCATCCTGAGCCGAATGCATCGCGTAGGCTGTTTGTATAATTACTGGAATTTCAGGAAGCAATTCTTTTATTTTGGCCGTTGCTTCAATCCCATTCATTCTGGGAAGCCTGATATCCATCAGCACCAGGTCGATTTCAGTGTTTTCCCTGATCATCTCGATTGCTTCGATCCCATCTTTAACAAAAAAGAGATTTGCCCTGGTTTTCTTTAATGCTTTTTCAAAAAAGAACTGGCTAACATCCTCGTCTTCCACAATTAAAATAGTTTTGCCGATAAAATTATACTCCATAAATGTTGGTTCTTTCGTGAATATTTTAGAAGCACGACAAATCTATGAAAAAATCATTGTGAAAAAACGGACATAAAAATATTATGCCTAATATTTTCAGAATCAAACAAATCCCCTTCAGTGAAAATAATATTTTAACCAAAGGGGATTTTGATAATAGGTCCTGAAATTCTTTTTAAAAAGCCGAATCGAGTGTTTGAACGGCAAATATTCCATCCAGTTTTTCCTTCGAAATCTTCGTCTCAAGCTTTATTTTAACTGCTTGTCCGGGAATAAGGTCAAAATAATTATCGCTGAAAAATCCTTCTTCGTCACCAATCGTCATATACAAGTTCTTCGCCAGTTTGTCTGTATTAAGTGTAATTTCGAAACCACCGTCAACCGCATTTATTTCGTATTTCACGTTTGGTTGTGGAAGTAAAACTTCTTTTATTGGTCTGAAAAACAGGGTATTGTTCGAAATAATCTGCTCGTTTTCAATCAATTCGATCACAAGAAATTGTGTTCTGGGCTGAAGGTTCATCAGGAATTGAAATGTTCTGGCAGCAAAAAAGGTATTGCTTGAATTCGCTGGAACAGTCACCTCCTTCACTTCTTTCCTGATTTCATTTCCGGAGAAATCGAGTACTTTCACTACCAGCTGCGCTTTAATTTCTGAAAGTTTGTCATTTATTACGTCAATTTTGAGCGAGTCTTTATCCTGATAAGGCGAAACCAAAACTGGTTCAAATCCTTTTTTAGCAAAGTATTGCAATGCTTTCCAGCGTTGATAATAATCGGTCGAACTCCACGAAGCAACCGGCCAGCAGTCGTTAATCTGCCAGTACAAACTTCCCATACAATACGGTGCAGCCCGACGGTGGCCTTCGAGTGCGAATTTGATTCCTTCGGCCTGCAACACATGGTTTACATACAGAAACGATTCAAAATTCTTCGGTTTTTTATAGTCCTGAAGCATGTAATATTCGATGGTTCCGTTTCCGATCGACGAACGTTGGTGCGACTTCATCACTTCAGAGAAAATGTCGTAATCTTCAGGAGTTGCATATTGTTTCACTGATTTTAATTCAGGAAATGACTGAAATCCGTATTCGCTCATGAAACGTGCGATGTGTGTTGCGTAGTTTTTAAACGGTTCTTTGCCCCACCAAACTCCCCAGTAATGTTCGTCGCCGTTGGCAAGGTCAGCCGGAATGCCCGGGCCAGAAGCAGGCGATGAATCCCAGTAACTGCGCCCGGGATCGTTGGCGGCGACAGCTTCAGGTAAAATTTTCAGGAAAATATCGGAGTACGATTTCCAAATTTTGTCAGCAGTTTCTTTGTTAGCAGCTTCTTCCTTTTCTTTCCAGCCCCAGCCAAACCATGCCGCCAGAATTTCGTTATTGCCACAATACATAGCAATGCTCGGATGGTTGCGCAAACGTTTAATGTTGTCGGTTGCTTCCTGTTTTACGTTTTCCAGAAAAGCTTCGTCGCCGGGGAACATGGCACAGGCAAACATAAAATCCTGCCAAACAAGCAATCCATTTTCATCGCATAAATCATAGAAAAGGTCATTTTCATAAATTCCGCCACCCCAAACACGCAACATGTTGAAATTCGAAATCTTCGAAGTTTTGATCACATTTCGGTACATTTCTTCAGTAACACGGGCTGGAAAAACGTCGTTCGGAATATAATTGGCACCTTTCATGAAAACCGGAACACCATTAAGTTTGTAGTAAAATGAAGTTCCTTTTTCGTCTTTATCGCGAACCAGCTCAAGGGTGCGGATGCCGATGCGTTCCGATTTTTCATCGAAACGCTTGCCGATGGCCAGTTTCCCTTTGATATTGTATAAATGAGCTTCGCCCAAACCGTTGGTCCACCAAAGCTTCGGGTTGGCAATTTTAAAATCAACTGAATACGTTGAAATGCCTTCGGTCAGTTTTACATCGGCTTTTGCGAGTTCAACCCCATCGTTTTCAATACTGATGGTAGCATTATTTGGGGCACTGGCATCAATCTCGAAAACGGCTGTCAGTGTAGCTTCAGTTTCCGAAACCTGATTTTGTTTCAATTGCAGGTTTTCAATTCGGGCATCGTCCCAGGCTTTAAGGAATACCGAACGCCATAATCCACTTGAAACCAATCGCGGGCCCCAGTCCCAGCCGAAATGATAGCCCGCCTTGCGGGTATAAACCGACACCATTTTATTGCCTTCAACCTGACCAATTTCGGCTAAATCGTTGGGTGAAACCGGAATCACATACCCATTTGCATCGTATTTTTTAAGCCCTTCAACAATGGGAGAACGGAATAAAATACGGAGTTCGTTGGCACCGGCTATCAGATTTGGTTTTACATCCACCAACCATTCGCGAAACATGTTATCGGCCGAAAGTACCAACACATCGTTAATAAAAACATCGGCATAAGTGTCCAGTCCTTTAAAGTCGAGGGCAACCCGGTCGTGTTTCATAAAGTCTTCACCAACATTGATAGTGGTTTTATATTCCCAGTTTACCTTATCGATCCATTGTAAATCGTGTTCATTAAGGCGGTAAAACGGATCTTCGATCTTGCCGTTCTGAAGCAAGTCGGTATGAACACTTCCGGGAACAGTTGCGGGTAACCATTCATTTTTGCCGGCCTGAGTAAAACTCCAGCTTGCCGAGAGTTCAGTTATTACCATAAGATTTGGATCTTTGGGCTGACATCCGAATAACAGGAACAGCGAAGAAATTACTAAAATAAGGTTTTGCCTAAGTTTCATGATTTATTTGTTTGTGGGTTTGAAGGTCCAAAAATGGGAAAAATTACCGACCAATAAAATAGGGAAAACCGGCAGTTGAATACTTTCCTTAATAATCTTCATCAATTATTTAATGGAAGGATAACTCATTCTTTTGCGATCAGGAAAGAATGGTTTAACTTCGGTTCATCAATCTACAAACTTTGGAATATGCTTCAAAAAATTATACAAACCGACAATTCGAAAACAACCATTCTGATTCGCTTAGTGGTTGGCGCAGTTTTTCTTTCAGAAGGAATTCAGAAATTCATGTTTCCGGATGCCCTTGGCGTGGGGCGTTTCATCAAAATAGGAATTATTTATCCTGAATATTTGGCCCCGTTTGTTGGAGCTGTAGAGATTCTGTGCGGAATTTTATTACTGGTCGGATTGTTTACCCGAATCGCATCCGTTATGCTTTTTATAACTATTTCAGTAGCAATTATCACCACCAAATTCCCGATGCTGCAAAGTAGTTTCTGGAAATTTGCCCACGAATCGCGAACCGATTTCAGCATGTTTATCGGAACGCTGTTTTTGATCATTAAAGGGGGCGGAAACTGGTCAGTTGATTTTCACCGGGTGAAGCATGGAAAACGGAAAAGAGGCCGTTAAGTTAAAGGAAGTTGCAGGTTTATTCCTGAAACTGGGCACGATTGGATTTGGCGGTCCGGCGGCTCACATAGCCATGTTCCGGGACGAAGTAGTAACCAAACGGAAATGGATAAGTGAACAGCATTTCCTTGATCTGATTGGTGCAACCAACTTGATTCCGGGACCAAACAGCACAGAAATGGCCATTCACATCGGTCACGAAAAAGCCGGTTGGAAAGGGTTAATTGTTGCGGGACTGTGTTTTATACTTCCAGCCGTTTTTATTACCGGTATTTTCGCCTGGCTTTACAAACAATACGGACAACTTCCTGAAGTTCAACCATTCATTTACGGAATAAAACCTGCGATAATTGCCATTATCCTTGCAGCTATTTTGCCATTGGCAAAAAAATCATTGAAAAACATTGAGTTGGGAATTCTTGGACTTGCTGCTTTGATTTTATCACTGGTTGGTTTCAATGAAATCTTTGTCATGTTTGGGGCAGGATTCTTTGCTTTGGCGCTGACAGCCATCAGGAACAACCAGTTCAAACCGGGAGCAAATTCCATTTTCCCGCTTGCTATCCTTCAAATTACCAATGCTTCAGTCTTGTCAGTTACCAACCTTAATTTATTCCTGATTTTTCTGAAAATTGGTGCAATACTTTATGGAAGCGGTTATGTTCTCTTTGCTTTTCTCGACGCAGAATTGGTTTCAACCGGCCTATTATCGCGACAGCAACTAATTGATGCAATAGCTGTCGGTCAATTCACTCCCGGACCTGTTTTCTCGTCGGTTACTTTTATCGGTTATCAAATCAACGGGTGGACCGGCGCATTCGTTTCGACCATCGCTATATTCCTGCCTTCGTTTGTATTTGTTGCATTGCTCAATCCACTGGTCCGGAAAATGAGGAATTCGATCCTGTTTTCATCTTTTCTTGACGCGGTAAATGTGGCTTCCGTAGCAATTATAATAGCGATTTGTTACGAAATGGGCAAAGAAAGCATCACCGACTGGCGAACCGTTTTAATAGGAATTTTAAGCATTGCAATCACTTCCAGCTTCAGAAAAGTGAATAGTGCACTGGTTGTAATTGGCGGTGCAACATTGGGTTATCTGCTGACAATTATTTTTTGATATACGTTCTTCTGAAGTCTGATCTAAAATAAACTTACGAAATATTATTGTATGATACATATTAAGATTAACTTTGAATCACTTGAAGAACAACTAAAGAGAATTGAGCACTTGTCAATTTAAGAATACCGATATGAAAATTAAACTTTTAACCTTAATCGCATGCTGTTTGATAACAACAGAAATTGCTTTTGCACAATGGATTCAAATAGATGGCCCAATTGGTTCAACAAGCACTAATGGGATACTTGAAAACAATGGGAAACTATACATTGGCACCAGTTGCGGATTATATAGTTTAGGCAGTACTTCTGGAAAATGGGACTTAAAAGCTAATATTTCTTTAGAAATATATGCGAAGAAGGGTGATTCATTATTTGTTGGTACAACTCGTGGAATTAAGGTTTTAGATTTGTCAAGTCCCGACAGTTACACAGCTTCATATGGACAAACCTTGGAGACTATAAATATTCTTGCGATCAATTCCACTGATACGTGTTTGTATGTTGGTACTCAATTCTTTGGATTTAAAAAGTCCAAAGGCTTTTCAGACAAGTGGGAGACGTTCAATGATGGATTACCTTATGTAACAAACTCTCAAACGGGATTGCATACCCTGCATGTATTATTAATTGAACATTTAAGCGATGTTATTTTCTGTTTATCACCATATGTTCTTTTTAAAACAAATGTCAGCCCGACATTATGGAGCATGGCAAATAGCGGAATACCAAAAGAATACATGGAGATCTCCCGCGAACTAAATTTCAAATTTCTTAAAGCAATTGATGAGACCATCTTTGTGGGCATACAGAATAAACTATACTCAAGTTCAAACAAAGGCAATTCCTGGGCAGAAGTCTATTCGTTTGGCTCAAATGTCAGTTCACTCAATAAATTTGGAGACAATTATTATGTGACTACTCTGGGAAATGGAATCTACATTTCCAATGATAAGGGTGTAACTTGGAATAATTCTTTAAATGTTGGATTAGGTAATAAATTTGTGACTTCAATTAAGATATTTAATG
>DAITNH010000317.1:3589-5866 GCA_036834745.1 Prolixibacteraceae bacterium | reverse complement strand
CTGAAAGAAAAAGGTTTTGAACGCGACCAGATTCACTGCGAAGTTTATTTTTAAGATACTATGAAATACCACCTGATTACATTGGGTTGCCAGATGAACCTTTCGGACAGCGAGCGCGTGAGTGCCGTGCTCGAAAATATGGGTTACGAAAGAACTGAAAACGAGGAAGAAGCCAATCTGCTTGGTATGCTGGCTTGTTCAGTGAGGCAAAAACCCATCGATAAAGTTTACAACAAAATTGCCCAGTGGAACCGGTGGAAGAACAAGCGCAATCTGGTTACTTTTGTTTCAGGATGTTTGTTACCTGCCGACAAAGAAAAATTCCTGAAAACGTTTGACCTGACATTTCAGATGAGCGAACTGGCGCAATTGCCGGAAATGATTCGCGGATACGGAGTTGTCACTCCTGCCGGACTTCAGTCGCCGCAACCGGTGATGCCTAAAAACGAGCACATTGCCGAAATGTGGCACATTAAACCTAAATACCAATCGAGCTACGAAGCTTTTGTGCCGATTCAAAACGGATGCGATAAATTCTGCACTTTTTGTGCGGTTCCATATACAAGGGGTCGCGAAGTTTCCCGGCCATCCTTTGAAATTATCGATGAAGTCCGCCATTTGGTGAATCATGGCTACAAATCGATCACACTTTTGGGGCAAAATGTAAATTCGTACGGATTGGATAAAAATGGCGAAGAAATCAATTTTGCTGAATTGCTTCGTCAGATTGGCGAATACGGCATAACTTCCGGCGAAGAATTTTGGGTGTATTTTACCTCGCCGCATCCGCAGGACATGAACCGCGAAGTAATTGAAGTAATTGCTGCATACGATTGTCTGGCCAAGCAAGTTCACCTGCCCATGCAAAGTGGTGACGAGCGTGTGCTGATAAAAATGAACCGCCGGCATTCGATGGACAAATACCGTCGGATTGTAGCTGACATTCGCGAATTGATTCCGCAGGCCACTTTGTTTACCGATATTATTGTTGGATTTTCGAGCGAAGGCGAACCCGAATTTCAGAACACCGTGACTGCAATGAACGAATTCCGTTTCAACATGGCCTATATTGCAATGTATTCGCCACGTCCGGGAGCTGCCAGTTTCCGGTGGGAAAACGAGGTTTCGGCTGATGATAAAAAAGACCGCCTACACCGGCTTTCCGAAGTATTGAAAAATCATTCCAGAGAATTCAACGAAACAATGGTTGGCAGAACAATGCGTGTTCTGATCAACGGAACCGACCGTAAAACAGGCTTTTCAACCGGACTGACTGAAGGAAAACTGATTGTCCGTCTCGATCGCAGCGACGCATCATTGAGGGGAAAAATTGTGGATGTGAGAATTACCTCGGCTGCCGATTTTTCGATGAGTGGCGAAATGTTGGTTTTAGTTAACCATTAACAATTCAATTTGATTCTTGTCGGCCCAGTTTTTTAGCCCATTTTTAGTTTCTGAAATGGCCAGTAAAAAGCCGCCACCGCCCGATCCCAACAGTTTTATAAAAACCTTTTCGATTAGTGCTTCTGAAATTATACCATGAAAATTTCCGGGAATCATTCGCCGGAAATGCTGTAACTGAAAGTGAATCAGTTGTTCCAGAAAAAGAAAAAAGTTTTGATGATCGCCGTTCAGCAACGATTCTACGCAGCCGTTGTTGGCCGGAATAAACTGTTTATCGAAGGCCAGTTCGAACTCCGGAATGTTAAACTGATCGATAAAATATTGAACCAGCGGACCGGTTGCCCCGGTTGTTCCCGTGTCAATTAACGCGAACGATAAACCCGTTTCAGCCAAATCAATTTGAACCGGATGAATAAACTTTTTTGAATCGATCAGCAAAGGCTTGTTCAAATAGGAAATCAATGGATCAATTCCAGAACTTTTTCCATGAAAATAGCTCTCCAGTAGCGAAAAATCAACTTTCAGCAAATCAGGCATAAGTTTATTTTCAGGAACAGAACCGGAAGCATACCGGCTGAAAAGCGCTGCCACCAATGCTCCTGAACTTCCAACACCATATTGCTGCGGAATAGTAGAATTAAAATACAATCCTTTTTCAATATCAGCTTTCAGGCTTTCCAGATCGAATGAAAAATGCAGTTTTTGGCTGTCCGCGCCGGTTTTCAGATGTTCGTAAAACTTTCGGATTTCAGCAGAACTTGCGAGATGGGAGCGGTTGGTATCAAAATCGAGGAACCCCGAAAACCGATTGAACGGAACCGAAAGCGCCATGGCATCGAACATCAGTCCGTATTCGCCAAAAAGAAGGAGTTT
>DAITNH010000317.1:0-3489 GCA_036834745.1 Prolixibacteraceae bacterium | reverse complement strand
TATTCTCACCGGTCCTTTTCCTATCCGGTCGTCAATCCAATTTCCGTATTCGCAGAATTCCAGTAATTCACGTTCAATAAAAGCTTTCACATCCAGCTCATTCTTTTTGAAATAGAGCAAATGAATGTTTGGCCCCGCGTCGATTGTAAAGCAGACCGGGATTTTTGCTTTTTCACGGAATCGCCTGATCCGGCTGATAAGTTCAAGACTATTCGGTTTCAGCAATATAAACGAAGGATTGGAAGTCATCATCATGGCGTGTAAACTCAACGCTTCGTTTTCAACCACTTCAATAAAGCTATCCAGATTTCCAGTGAGTAGGGCAAGGTACAACTCGTTGATATTCTGATTTGCCTGCGCAATTCGTGATCGTTGATAAATATGTTCGTTCATCAACTCATGACCAACCGAACTTGAGACTTTCTTGGCACCCGAATCGACCATAAGAATTGCATCCCGAAGCCCGTAAAAAATGGAGTGAATTCCTTCATAAACCATTATTGCATGTTCGTCACTGCACGATTCGAACAATTGTGTCTGTCCCCAAATTGAAAATCCGGGATACACCGAACGGCAGGCGCTTCCACTTCCCAATCGTGCTATTTCAGAAGCTTTTAGCCATAAATCCGGGTGATCAGGCTCTTTTCCTGAAATGGCAAAATCGATTTCGGCCAGGCACAATGCCAATGCGCCAAACGATGATGCGGAGGAAGCGATTCCGGCTGAATGCGGAAAACTGTTGTGGCTGTGAATCCTGAAATTATATTTGTTGATCCATGACATTTGGGAGGCAACATTGTAGAGATATTTTTCAATCCGCTCGCCGAAATCACTGGCTTCACCTTCAAAATAAAACTCCACTTTCCGGTCGCCTTCTTTCAGCAACTCTACCGATGTTTCGGTAAAAGCATTCTGAAGTACAAAACTCAACGATGGATTCATTGGTTTCTGAAAATCACGTTTGCCCCAGTATTTCACCAGCGCAATGTTCGATGGACATCGCCATTTACTTGCCCAATGGACATGCTTTGTTGTTCCGGTCATTGGTTTTCCCGTTTTAAGATCAGTTCATTCCACCTAAAAATAGTTGTTAATCCTCTATTCTCAAAATATTTTTTTACTCCTGAAAAAGGCTGTGCGGTCGAAATCAGGTAGAAATCGCCACCCCATGCCCCCAATGATTTTATCGTGCCATCAAAGTCATTAAAAAGCTGCTCTTTCACAGGTGTTTGGCCAATCAGAGCGCCAACTATTTCTTCGTGCTGTCTGATTAGCTGATTGAATTTATTTTGATCAGGGCAATTCGCAAACTCGTCCGACAAAGCAGAAACTTCATCAATCAACAGTTCAGAAACTTTCTTTTCTTTCAGAAATGTGCTGACTTCGGAACTCGTTTTTTTCTTTTTTCCTGAATACACCAGAAACAGTTGTTCTGAAAACGGATAATCCAGAGCGATTGGTTGTGCCGGTTTATTCCTGACATAAAAAATTGGCCCGTCAGCATTTGCACAGGCAATATCAAAACCGGAGCCTTTAAATACCATTTCATTCAGAATAAATGGATCAACTCCGGCCCATTGCGAAAGCAGGCTGATCAGAGTGCTGCTGCTGCCAAAACCCCATTCAGGATTGGCATCCAGCGAAGTTTCGAGTCTTGTGCCGGTTTTTGGATGAAAGGTTGGATTCAATGCTTTGATGATCTGGAATATCTTGCTGAGTGTTTCTGCTTTTTCAGGATGATTGGAAGCGATTACCGAAAAATCCGACGGGTTCAATTCGCACGAAAACCAGACGTTCCCATCGTAAAAAGCCTGCCATTCAATATTGTCAGAATTTACGCCGTCCTGAACGGTTAATTGCTGACCCAATTTTAGCGGTAGCGCAATTGCCTTTGCCCCGTGAAGAACCAGATATTCTCCGGTTAGGAGAAGTTTCCCGTTGGCGTGATATGTTGTGGGAGAAGACAATAGATGTTAAATGTTAGATTCAAGACCTTTCCAATACTCCTCAACCGCCGAAAACGAAACTGTTTTATCCTGAAAATAGCTTTGAATTTGAGTCCGTCTTTCTTCCGGAATATTCAGTTGATTCAGGATATTGCTCAAATGCATTTTCATGTGTCCCTGCTGAATTCCGACAGAAATCAGCGCCTTGACCGCACCAAAATTGGATGCCAGACCGGCGACTGCCAAGTACATCATTAATTCAGGAGCCGAGGGATTATCAAGTATCCGCATCGCCAGTTTTGAAAGTGGATGAACCGATGTTACTCCGCCAACCACACCAACTGCCAGTGCCAGTTCGATGCTGAACCGAAACAATCCATCCTGAATCCGAACATCGGTCAGTCCGGCATACCGACCATTCCGCGCGGCAAAAGCATGTCCGCAGGCTTCGATGGCTCTGAAATCGTTTCCGGTGGCGACAGCCAGCGCATCAATCCCGTTAAAGATACCTTTGTTGTGGGTTACAGCCCGCGAAACATCGGACTGCGAAATACGGACAGCCTGTTCAAACTTCTGCGCGAACTGATCACATTCAGCTTCCGTTTTGCCGTCGAATAATTCATTAACCGGACATTCAACCCAGGCACGAACCCGACTTTCAGGCGTATAATTCGACAAAATTGCCAGAATGATTTCACATTCGCGCTGTCCGGTTGAGACCTTTTCGCTGGTCAGGAAATAATCCTGAAGGCTTTTCCCGAACTGCTCCAGACACGAATTAATGAAATTTGCCCCCATTGCATCGCAGGTTTCAAAACCGGCATCAAGCTGATAATAGTTGGGCAAAATATGTGGCAATGATTTCAGTTCAATTCCAGTGATTCCGCCTCCGCGTTCTTTCATTTTTGCAGTCAAAAAAGCACTTTCTGTTAGCAACTTCGACTTGATTTCAGGAAAAAGCGATTGTAAATATTCCGGATTTCCGTTCCATTTGAAATGAAGCTGTCCTTTTTTCTCTGTACCCAAAACTTCAGCATGAAAACCGCCCCGCTTTGCCCAAAAACCGGCCGCATTTGCCAGTGCAGCAACGACTGAACTCTCTTCTGAAACCAACGGAAAGAATAAATTTTTGCCATTCACCACAAAATTTGGCGCAACTGAAAATGGAAGATGAAAACTTGAAACCGGGTTTTCGCTCAAATCGTCGATGATTTTGCGAATGGTTTCGTCGGTTGCTTCGAAAGAACCAAGCCAGTCGGTCAAATCCGCATCAAAGCCATATTTCTGAATCAGCCCGTCAATTCGCTGTTGTTTGGTGTATTTCGAAAATCCTTGTATAATGGAATTATCCATGATAATCGGGATTGATTTTTAAAAAAGCATTTGCAAGTTGGAGTGCCTGAATTTGATTTTCGAGGAAAGCGGATAGCGATTCGTAACTTACAGAGGCATGTTTCAAAACGGCAGAAGCCATTCCAAAAATAGCCGGAAGCTGGCTTTTTGATGTCAGGTAATAACCATCGAGTGCGTTTTGAATGCCGCC
>DAITNH010000316.1:2697-5880 GCA_036834745.1 Prolixibacteraceae bacterium | reverse complement strand
CATCAGCAAAACACGCATCGAAACAGCCGCATCGCCCGAACTGCGGAAAACTGCGTTGATGATGAATAGCAACATGATGACCGAGTTTCCGCCGAACATGATGGCAGGATACAAATATCCGGCTTCGGCCATTTCTTCGGAAGCGCCCATCAGCAATAAAAATTCTTTTGCGTAAATTATACCCGGAACCGTGATGAGCAGGGAAACGGAAAATCCGGCAACAATTGCCTGAAAAGCAGCCATTCCGGCTTTACCCGACTTTTTCTCGCCAATCCGGCGGGCAACCAATGCAGTCGTTGCGGTGCTCAATCCCATGCCGATGGCATACACAATGGTCATTGATGATTCTGTAATTCCCACTGTCGCAACGGCATCTGCTCCCAGTCTCGACACAAAAAATATATCGACCACGGCAAAAATCGATTCCATGATCATTTCCAAAACCATTGGTATGGAAAGAATTAGCAGCGCCTTGCCAATGCTGTCGCTGGTAAAATCGCGGTCACTTCCTGCAATGGATTCTTTGATGTCGGTCCACAACGACTTAAACCGAATGGCCTTTATTTGGTCTAAAAAGGTCAACGTTTTTTTATCCGGCATGAAATATATTATTTTAAACATTGAACCTGATAACAACAAAAATGTTTCAGATTAAAAAATTTATAATGAAGCTTACTACTATATTTTTAACAATCGTGATGGGTTTAATTTTTTATTCCTGCGAAAATAATCCAAACAAGCTTTCGGTAATCAATTCTGAATCGTTTCATGAAAGCCAGATTCAAGTTTTTTTTCAGCCGGAAAATCAATTCGCTGTTTCAGATTCGCTGGCCAACGATCCTATTAAGGAATCTCATACAATCGCACAAAATAATACACTCAATCGGCTGGATGAAATGCTTTCAATGACTGAAAATATCCGCAAATCGGGTTCCGACAGCCTTTGGATGGCACTTACAACTAAATGGAATGAATTCAATTCAGAAATAACCGGAATTGGCCAGACTACTTCACCAACCCACAAAATGTTTCCTGAAGCAATTCAGAAATGGGCTGAACTGAATGTCGCTTTGGTCAAACTTTCAGGAGAAGCGAGATTTGGCGATGCAATTGAGAAAACGATGCACGGTCAGGAAAATGTTTATATTTCTGAAAAACTCATTAAATCAGTCGTTTACACTCATATTGACGATCAGATTTTTATAAATATTATTGCAGCATCGTCGATGGAATACCATCATACTACCGGTGGAAATGTGAAATTAATTCAGGATACAGCTTATCCTGAAAGCGATGCAATGACTTTGAGAAGTGTATGTAACGACAAGCGTTTTATGGATGTTTATATTCGTATTCCTTCGTGGGCGGTGAATCCAACGGTTAGGTACGGCAATGTAAAATATGTTGCCCATCCCGGCGAATATTGCCAGATTTCAAGAAAATGGAAAGACGGAGATGAGATCAGTGTTGATCTGAAAAATTAAGAAATAGAATCGCGATTAGCAGCTGGCTACTGGCGGCTGGCAAAAATCATTTCAGCCAGCAGCGAGCAGCCAGGAGCCTTTTTTATTTCATCGAATGCAGCGAAATGTGGTTTCCTTCGGTATCTTCAAAAACTGCATAATAACCAATTTCGTCGTTGATTTTGGTTTTTTGGAGGATGATTTCGCCACCAGCTGCAATTACCCGGTTTAAAACAGTCAGCAAATCGTTACCGCCGTTCAGGTAAACTTTTGTTCCGAGTGCAGTTGGCACAAATCCATCGCCTTGAACAATTGCGCCACCAACTCCCTGAGATTCTGTATCCATTGGCAAAAATCCCATTCTCAACGAACCCATCATCATTTCATGCATTTCGTAGTCGTAAATGCGGGAATAAAATTCCTTTGCGCGGTCGAAATTCAAAACAGGAATTTCAAACCAATTGATTGAATTTGTCATCTTTTCCATGGTCATTATTTTTTAAGTGTGAACCTAATAACAATTACGAAGTCGACTTGGTTTGGTTCATTTTAAAACCATGGCATTTTTATATAAAATATTCATTAGGACGATTTTTTCAGGTACATTCATTTATCTTTGTGAGCATTCAAAAAAAAGCAAGCTATGAGCGAAAGGCCCTTAATTTTAATTACCAACGACGATGGCATTACGGCAAAAGGAATCACAGAACTGACAGAAGTGATGCGTCTTTTTGGCGATGTGGTGGTGGTGGCACCGGATAGTCACCGGTCGGGAATGTCGAATGCCATCACGGTTGACCACCCGATTCGTGTGACCAAAACGGTTGACGAAGAAGGTTATCAGGTTTACAAATGCACCGGCACACCTGTCGATTGTGTTAAGCTCGCGTTTAATCAGTTGCTTGACCGGGATCCTGATTTTGTGGTTTCCGGAATCAATCATGGCTCAAATTCATCCATCAGCGTAGTTTATTCGGGAACGATGGGCGGCGCTTTGGAAGGCTGTATTCATGGAATTCCGTCGATTGGTTTTTCACTGAACGACTACGATCACGAAGCAGACTTTTCGCGCGCAAAAATATATGTGGCCCGCGTATTTCAGCAGGTTGCAGAAAATGGACTTCCGCCATTTGTTTGCCTGAACGTGAATATTCCGAAAGGAGAAATCAAAGGAATTCAGGTATGCCGGCAAACTTCAGGAAAATGGGTGGAAGAGTACGACCGGCGAACAGACCCGCATAAACGGGAGTATTTCTGGATGACCGGCTATTTTAAAAATTTCGAGGTTGATGTTGCTGAAACAGACATTACCGCACTCGAAAACGGATTTGTCTCAATAGTGCCAGTGAATGCCGATATGACTTGCTATCAGACTTTTGAAAGCATGAAAAGCTGGAGATTTTAACATGACCCTTCGCAAACGAAACCGCTTCGATCGAATACTCATAGGTTGGTTACTCGGAACTATTGTGCCACTGATCATCTTTTTTGTTACATATCAGGTGAAATACAGTGAATTTGAGTTCATGGTTTTTCTAAAGAATATGTGGAACATGAAAATATTCCTGAAATTGCTGAGCCTTTGCGTGTTCCCCAATCTTGCCTTCTTTCTGCTGTTTTACCGTCAAAAATACGACATGGCCGCCCGTGGCGTTATAATGGCGACATTTATGTACGCGTTTGTAGTGCTGATTGGCAAACTGATTTAAGAAGACCGAAG
>DAITNH010000316.1:0-2597 GCA_036834745.1 Prolixibacteraceae bacterium | reverse complement strand
TGCCGGTGATCATGAATATACGCACCATTCAAAAAAACTTTAGGTTTTGCGAGCAGGATTTGTTGGATTTTAACGCCGATGTTTTGATCTTGGTCGACTACCCCGGCTTCAACTTACGGATGGCCAAATTCGCCAAAGCCCACGGAATACGAACCTTCTACTATATTTCGCCCAAAGTGTGGGCATGGAAAGAAAAGCGGGTTCACCGGATTATCGCTTATGTCGATGAAATGTTTACCATTTTGCCTTTCGAAACCGAATTCTACCGGAAATACAATTATCCGGTCAATTACGTTGGGAATCCGCTGTTGGACGCTATTCTGAAAAAGAAAACCGAACCTGATTTTCCACGCTTTTTTGCTGAAAATAATTTGCCCGACAAACCAATACTCGCATTATTGCCCGGCAGCCGAAAAGGTGAAATCAGCGTTTTGTTGCCAACCATGCTTGAAGCTGCTGCTCATTTTCCTGAATTTCAATGCATAATAGCCGGAGCGCCCAACATGGGAATTGAATTTTACCAGCCGTTTATGAAAGGCAGCAAAGTGCCTGTTCTCTGGGGGAAAACTTATGAAATACTCATTCACAGCCGTGTAGCCATTGTTTCATCGGGCACGGCAACGCTCGAAACTGCTATTTTAAATGTTCCGCAAGTGGTGGTTTATCAGCTCACTCCCAACTGGTTATTTACACCACTGAAGAAATTTTTCCTGAAAACCAAATGGGTTTCACTGGTGAATATTATCCTGAATAAGGAAGCCGTTTCTGAATTAATTCAGTCGGACTTTACCCTGAAAAATGTAATCAGCGAGTTGAATAAAATTGTGCACGATCCGGAAAATGAAAAACGGATGTTGGATGATTACCGTGAAATGATGATCAAACTTGGAGAGCCTGGAGCTTCGAAACGGGCGGCAGAGCTGATGGTGGAGAAATTGAAGGCAATAAAATCAATAGATTAATTCAATTGGCAATCATTGGATTAGTCGAAAAAGACAAATGGTAACCTGTAAAAATAACTGCAATGGCTAAGAACAATAAAATTGAAGTTAAAGGTATTGAAATTGCAATTTATCAATCGAACAATACCGATTATATATCTTTAACCGATATTGCCCGCCACAAAGACCAGATTAATACAGATGACATTATAAAAAACTGGTTAAGAAACCGGAATACGATTGAATTATTAGGTTTTTGGGAGCAATTGCACAATCCCGGTTTTAAACCCGTCGAATTCGACGGGTTTAAAAACAAGTAGGTCTCAACAGTTTTACCATGACTTCTAAAAAGTGGATTTATTAGACCAATGCTGTATAAATAATTTCAAAATCAGGCAGACATAGTAGCGGTACTTCTGCTCATAAAGATATTATCAAATGAAATTCGGAAAGACAATAAAAATATTTCTAATTGATGGAGACCCAAATGGTCGAATGAGTTGTGAGCTTTCCAATTGGTCAGGAAAAGCATATAAAATTCCACGCATTAATATTAAAGACTGCACAGACCGCAATGATTTGGTAAGTACAGGTGTTTATTTGCTATTTGGCAAAGATGAAGAAGGAAAAGATTTAGTTTATATTGGAGAAGCCGAATCAATTTTAAAACGGCTTACCCAGCACTTAAACCAAAAGGATTTTTGGAACGAAACAATCGTTTTTATTAGCAAAGATGACAATCTAAATAAGGCTCACATTAAATATTTGGAAAATCGCCTTCATGACATTGCTCAATTAGCTAGGCGTTATAAAGTTCAAAATTCTATCATCCCTACACAATCTTCAATTTCGGAATCTGACAAAGCTGAAATGGAAGAATTCATTGAGAATATAAAAATGCTTGTAAATACTCTCGGACATAAAGTATTTGATGAAAAGAGAGAGTTTAAACCGAAACAAAAGCAAGAGCCATTTTTCATCATAGCCGCGCGAGGTGCAGATGGACTAGGAGAACCATCGTCTGATGGATTTGTGGTTTTTAAAGGATCTAAAGCTGCAGCGACAATTGTAAACTCTATGACACCAAGTTTTATAACTCTTCGACAGAAACTAATAGATGAAGGAGTTCTCGTTGATAAAGGCGATTATTATGAATTTCCTGAAGATTATATTTTTAGCAGTCCGTCAACTGCAGCTGTTATGGTCATGGGTAGAAACGCAAATGGACTGACAGAATGGAAACAAAAAAACGGCAAAACACTTAAAGAATTTGAAACAAATGAAAAAATAACGAAGGCATAACTGTAAATGTCCTTGAGCTGGGCTCTTGTGTCTTGTTGTTTAAAAATCTGTATTTTGAGCCCTGTTTTCCTTAAATACATAAAATCAATGTTTCACTCAATAAATTCGTAGCATAACATGGATAAACTGCGCATAACTCAACTAAAATCAATCTTCGATGAAATAGTTCATTTTATTAGCAACGAAGATGATAGCGAACAGGTAGAAATCTGGTTTGCCCGCGAATTGCAGGAAATACTTGGATATGCCCGCTGGGAAAATTTTATTGTGGCTATTCAGCGTGCCGTTGATTCTTGTAAAACACAGAATGTCAACATTGATGACCATTTTCGTGAGGTCACGAAAATGGTCGAA
>DAITNH010000315.1:0-5915 GCA_036834745.1 Prolixibacteraceae bacterium | reverse complement strand
GGAACTGCGACACTGGCTTCAGGAGAAATACTGACGATAACCATAAACGGTGTAACTTATACCGCGGGCGACGGGCATTTGAGCATTTCGGGAACTGCCTGGAGTGTGCAAATTCCCGCACAAAATAAACTGACTGAAGGTGTTTATCAGATGATTGCCAAAGTAACCGATGCTGCAGGAAATTCGTCAACCGATGCTACCGCCAATGAATTGACCATTGGCGCCAGCAATATTACCGACCGTTTGGCGACCAACGACGTGAATGTCACCTTTAAAAACAATGCGGTTTCAGGAAACGTGCTGACCAACGATGCCGGTTTCTACGGATTTAAACCTACTGCTGGGACCATTCCTGAACTGATGCCGGTGAACGGAACACTCAGCTTGTCTCCGGATGGGCAATACACTTATACTCCAAACAATGGATTTACAGGCGCCGATAATTTCTATTATTCGGTTTGTACGCTGGAAGATCCGACCGATTGCGACACTATGAAGGTAACCATCCGGGTACTGGAGGATAACCTCGCGCTGATTGGACCCGTGGCGATGAACGACGAAATGCAGACTGCTGTGAACACAACGGTTTCAGGCAATGTGCTTGCCAACGACCTTTTTCCTTCGGGCGACCAACTGGTGCTGAACCCGGTATTGAGTGCGGAGCCCAAACACGGTAAAGTGGTTTTGGAGCGTGATGGCAGATTTACTTATACTCCTGAAACCGGATTTACCGGTCAGGATAATTTTATATACGAAATATGTGGCAGTATTTTGGGCCTGTGCGAAACGGCACGCGTTACCATTACTGTTTCGGGCGATTTGACAGAAGTGCGCCTGTTTGCTGCCGACGATGTATATTTTTCGAACGGAAAAGCCATCAATGGCAACCTGATAGCGAACGACCAATATCCTGCTGCAAGTAATTTGAATGTAACCCGCACTCCGGTGGTTCGGCCAACAAACGGAACGGTCGCGATAAATGCCAACGGAACTTTCGTTTACACGCCAACGTCTGGTTTTATGGGAACCGATCAGTTTGTTTATGAAATTTGTGATGCGCAGCTTAAAGATTGCGACATGGCAACGGTTCATATCCTGGTAAAAGAAAATCCGGCGCAGTTTGCCGATTTGTCGATCGTAAAATCGGGACCTGCAAGCGCTGCTCCCGGCGACCTGATTAATTACCAGCTTACGGTTACCAACCTGGGGAACGCCGTCGCCGAAAAAGTTCAGATCAACGATTATCTGCCGACTGCCCTTTTAAATCCAAAGTTCAGACTCGAAGGAGTTACCAGCCTAAAGGATTGGTCGGGCTATTATCCGCTCGATTTGCTGGAAGTAAACAAGCCATTTACGCTTTTCATTCAGGGAACCGTTTCGTCCAGTGCGCCCGATACCTTGAAAAACCTTGCTACGGTGAACAGTTCTACCTGGGATCCATCGCACGCGAACAATCAGTCGATTGTAAAAACCATTATTCGTCGCGGACCGGTTGCCCGTATTCAGGGTGCGCCGCTTATTGCTGTCGGAAGTTGCAATATTGCCGGAACAGTGCTCGATGCAAGTAAATCGGGTGGGGAAGGGCTCAGCTTTAGCTGGTCGCCTTCGGTTTATCTCGACAATGCAACAAGTCCGACTCCGAGGTTCACCCCCGGCCAAACCCCCCGCTATTTGCTCACCATCACCGACAGCAAAGGGCTGAAAGACACTACTTCAGTGCTGGTTTCGGTAATGCCTGCCCCATTGGCGGTAACCGACAAAAACGTGTTTGTGGATGCGCCTAATGCAAGTATTTTGCTGAATGGAGCAAAAAGTACAGGAGTTGGTCTGACTTATTTATGGTTGTCGAAGGAAGGCATTATTCTGAGCGGCGAAACACAACCAACTGCAATGGTGAGTGGTTTGGGCATGTATTATCTTCAGGTAACCGATGCGAAAGGCTGTTTGTCCAAAGATTCAGTCAATGTAGGAATTTATATTCAGGCAATAAACGACACGGCCAGCACCTTCATCAACGAGCGGGTGGTCATCAACGTGCTGAAAAACGATATTCCGCGCAATGGCATCAACTCGTCGAGCATTTCGATACTGACACCTCCTTTGCACGGTTTCGCAACGGTGTCAGCCGATTCGTTGATTATATATGCGCCTGAAGAATCGTACATCGGTCAGGATGAATTTATCTATCAGGTTTGCGACTATTTCCAAAATTGCGACAACGCGAAAGTACTGGTATTCATCAACGACGTACCATTCTTTATTCCTGAAGCTTTCTCACCAAACGGCGACGGCATTAACGATAAGTTCGAGATAAAAGGTCTGGCAAAATATAATACGGTACAGATTGAAATCTTCAACCGTTGGGGAAATATTGTTTACCAGTCGAACAACTATGGCAATAAAATAGGCCAGAGCGGCTTCTGGGACGGAACAGCTACCAATGGCGTGCGCATTGGTTCAGGTCCGGTTCCATCGGGAACTTACTATTATATTTTAACCCTTAACGGAAAAGAAAAGATCAGTAAATCGATTTATTTGGATAGATAGGAGATACAAAGCTTGAAGAACGAAAATTACATAGTACATCTTAGCCATCTGGTTGCCCGAATATTTCTGGTGATCCTTTTGGTGTTTCTTGCAGGGAAAACTTTTGCCCAGCAGGATCCGATGTACACGCAATACATGGAAAACATGATGACCATCAACCCAGCCTATGCCGGTTCAAAAGATGTTTTCACCATGATGGTTGTATCGCGCGACCAATGGGTAACGATGGCAGATGCCCCCGACACCAGAACTTTCGCGATGCATTCGCCAATTTCCAACACAAATATGGGCTTGGGATTGTCGTTTTTGCACGATCGCATCGGTCCGATCAGGCAAACCGGTTTGTATTTCGATTATTCCTATACTCTACGTTTCAGTAACCGGCGCAATCTTGCACTCGGTTTAAAAGCAGGCGTTAATTTTTACGAAGCCGGTTTGACCGATTTGCTTACCAACGATCCAAACGATCCGGTTTTTGCCAACGATATCAACCGCAACTTCTTACCAAATTTCGGAGTGGGAGCTTTTTACCATGCCGAACGATATTATCTGGGTTTGGCAATTCCTAAACTGATCAAAAACACCATCAATAAAAACGATTTTTCAATTGAGCATCTAAACAAGGAGCAGATACACATCTTTTTTATGGCTGGTTATGTATTCGATGTAAATAGAATTGTTAAATTTAAGCCATCCGTTCTAACCCGGTTTGCAAACAATTCCCCGATTTCATTAGACCTGAACGGTACATTCATGTTTTATGACCGGTTATGGTTGGGGGCTATGTACAGGTTGGGCGATTCGTTTGGCGGATTGTTCCAGATACAGGTAAACGATCATCTGAAAATCGGCTATTCGTATGACCTTCCGACTTCACGTCTCGGGTTTTACAACAAAGGAACCCACGAGGTGATGGTTAGTTTTGACTTTGGTTTTGATCGTGGCAGGGTAAGGTCGCCGCGTTATTTTTAATGAAATGAACGAGTATCAATGACTAAGAATCCGACCATATTTCTTTTATTCCTGATCATAATTTTTCTTTTACCGGATCAGGGTTTCAGCCAGAAACTGACGACTAAACTCGCGGACAAGAGTTTTGATGAATTTGCTTTTGTAGATGCCATCGGATTGTATGAATATGCCTACGAGCGCGATACTACCGATAACTACGTGGTACGAAGACTGGCCGATGCCAACCGGAATGTTGGGAATACCGAAGAGGTTGAGCGTTGGCTGAAAAAGCTGATGGACCGCCGGGTTGAAACACCTGAAGATATTTTTAATTATTCGCAATCGCTTAAGAGCAACGGCAAATACCTGCTTGCAGAGCAATGGCTGAAGGAATATTCGGAGCTTCGTCCCGAGGATGGCCGTGTAAACATACAAGTTTCCCTGCTCGAATACATACAGTTTCTGATGCGCGACTCGACCAATTTTGAAATGAGGAATGTGTCACTAAATACAATTGGTTCAGAAATGGGACCGGCTTTTTATAAAGATCAGTTTATTTTCTCCTCCACCTCCATCAGCACCAAATCAAAGGCAAACTACAAATGGAACGAACTTCCGTACCTAAATATGTATTCGGCAAGTATCAATCCTGCCAACGGCGACCTTACATCTCCCATACCTTTTGCCACCAAATTGAAAACCGCTTACCACGATGGTCCGGTTTCCTTTGATCAGGAAAAAGACATTATTTATTTTACCCGAAACAGTTTTGTAAAGGGCAAAACCTCGAAAAGCAGCGAAGGCATCGTAAACCTGAAGATTTTTCAGGGAAAACTGGAAGAGGGGGAGTGGAAAATGACCGGAAGTTTCAGGTACAACAGCGACGAATATTCAGTTGGGCACCCATCGGTTAGCAAAGATGGTTCCATTCTTTATTTCGCATCCGATATGCCCGGAGGCTATGGCAAGTCAGACATTTATTTCAGTGTATTCTCAAACGGGCAATGGAGCAAACCGTTTAACCTGGGGCCTAAAATCAATACTGAAGGGAACGAATTTTTTCCTTTTATCAGTGGCGACGGTGTTCTTTACTTTTCAAGCAATGGTCATGGCGGACTTGGTGCACTCGATATTTATTTTTCGGTTCCTGAACGTGGGGTTTTCAACAGTATCGAAAACATGGGGTATCCGGTTAATTCTTCCAAAGACGATTTCGGATTTGCCCTGGATTCTACCGGGATGCAAGGTTATATTTCTTCCAATCGTTTGGGAGGAAAAGGCAACGATGATTTGTATTTTCTGAAGATACTTAGGGTTCCTGTCATCATTCGCGGAGTTATCAGAGACCGTGACACGAAAGATGTTCTTACTGATGCGACGGTGAAAGTTATTGACGAAAATGGCAAGACCGTTCAGACCAGCATCACCCGAACCGACGGGCAGTTTGAATTCGAGGTAAACAAGGGTCAGGAATACATATTAAATGTGACGAAGGAATTCTATTTTGAAAACGAAAAACCTGTTGCCACAGTTACTCTCAGGCCAAACGACGAAGTATTTTCTGAAATTTTCCTTGAAGAAAAAATAGAGGAAGCGGAAGATAATTCGCCCGCACCAATAAGTATGGAAGAGGAGGGAGGCGACACCCTACAGGTGATCGGGCTCGAATACATCAATTACGAGTTGGATAAATCGGATGTTGGGAAAGAAATGATGGCTACCCTTGATAAATTAATTGCCTTGCTTGTAGAGTTCCCCGATCTCGAAATCAGAATTGAATCGCACACCGACTCACGGGGCAGCGATGATTACAACATGCTACTGTCGAAGAAACGGGCACGTGCAGCTTTCGATTATGTTGTTTCAAAAGGAATCGATCCCAATCGGTTGCTTTATCAGGGATTTGGCGAAACCCGCTTGCTGAACGGATGCGGAAATGGCGTTCCCTGTGCCGAAGAACAACATGAAGTAAACCGCCGTTCGATCGTAAAAGTAGTTCGCAAAGGAACCTATCAGGAAAAACGCGGCCAGAAAAATATCTTCTATTTTTAAAGCAACGACCTGGAATCCTGAACTTCGGTACAATTCCCCTGAATTCAACATTTCTTCAAGACTGACCGATTTTGAATTTTCAGTTTGGGCAAATGTTCTGAAGTAAAAACAGAGAACGAAAATAAGGACAAAATAATTTTTCATGTTCTATAACGGATTGTGTGGGTAAAGTATTCATTTGTCTATTTTAAATTGAAGAAATGACCAATTTCTTACTAAGCTGAAAAATCCGTTACCCGTCGGATCGTTAGCTATCAGAAAGCGGCAGAGCCGCAAAAATATTTGTAGTAAAAAAGTTGATAAAAGCTGGTAAGGTGCAGCGCACCGCAATACTACAAATAATATGTACCTATATTTCGGTGCTC
>DAITNH010000314.1:0-5934 GCA_036834745.1 Prolixibacteraceae bacterium | reverse complement strand
TTTACTTCCGGAGAAATAATTGGGGCAGCTCCCCATAATGCCTGTTGGGCAAAAGAATTAATGTTTGTCATTACCAATAATGCAATGATGAATAGAAGTTGCTTTTTCATATAAATGTATTATTTTACGAATGATGAATTGTTTAAATAGTCAAAACATTGTTTAACTCCCTCAAATTGCGTCATGTCGGCTTTAATCTTTTCAATTTCGACATAGTATTCGCTCAATCCGTTGGCATACGCTTTTTTGAAGATGTTCTCGAAATTCATCATTCCCGACTGTCCAAGAACCGAGCGGTCTTTGATGTGTAAAACAGGGAAACGGGTTGGATACTTTTCGAAATATTCGAGCGGATCTGCCTGACCCATAACAGTCCAGTAAACGTCCATTTCAAAAAATACCAGTTTGGGATCGGTTCCTGCCAACAACAGGTCATAAATTATATCTCCAAACGGTATGAACGAAGCAAATGGGCCTGATGGCGGAGTTTCGCCAGGTTTTGCAATCCGTTTAAACTCCATGTTGTGGTTGTGGTAGCCCCAATTAATCCCTGCGGCTTTTGAGATTTCGCCAGCATTGTTGAACACTTCACACACCAGTTTGGCTTCGTCGTGGCTTTCAATTGAAGGCATCATCGGTTGAACCAGTGATTTAACGCCCAATTTAACATGATCCTCAACGGCTTGCTTCCAGAATTCGGATATTTTGGCCACATTTTCTTTTGTGAATTTTCGTTCCGGAGGGTTCACATGTGAACTGGTAATTTTCAAACCGGCATCATCAACAATTTTTCGATATTCGCCCACTTCGTATTGTCCCATTTTGCGGTTGCCGTATCCGGCCAGTTCGATTGTACTGTAACCGATTTCAGCTATTCTTTTCATTCCTGAAGGAACATTGTCGGTCAGTTCTTTCCCAAGGGAATAGATCTGCAACCCAATCATTTTTTTTGCAGCTGCTGCCGGGGTATTTTTGGTCGAAGCTAAAACAGGAGCCACGCTTCCAGCCATCAAACCACCAACGGTGAGCAGAGATAATTTTTTCAGAAAATCACGTTTTGTTTCCATCTTTA
Organism: Prolixibacteraceae bacterium; assembly: GCA_036834745.1. Lineage (GTDB taxonomy): Bacteria > Bacteroidota > Bacteroidia > Bacteroidales > Prolixibacteraceae > Aquipluma. The sequence continues at coordinate 4,862 of DAITNH010000314.1, read as the reverse complement.
TTTAGGTTTATTAAGTAAGTTTTTTCAATATTATAAGCGGATTCTAGTGCTGTTCGCAATTTTGACAAAGGCAATATATGTTATTTTGAACCTTAATGTGTTTATTTGACACAATGATAGTTTTTTCTAATTGAAATCAAAAATAAATCGTTTACTTTTGTTGCAAAACATAGAAGCCGATGAATCAGGATTCAAAATTTCAGAGGGAAAAGTTTCTAAACCACATTTCATTAGACTGTGTGGTCTTTGGCTTTCATGATAACCAGTTGAAGGTGTTGTTGCTGAGAATGAAATTCACGAAAGAGTGGGCGCTGCCGGGCGGGTTTCTGAAAGAGGATGAATCGCTTGAAACTGCGGCAACCCGGGTATTAAAGGAACGTACCGGCCTGGACAATATATTTCTGAAACAATTCAAGGTTTTCAGCGATCCGCAACGATCAACGAAAAACCCTGCGGTTCAGGATTTAATCGACTCCGGAGCAAACCCTGACCAGGCCTGGTTTAACCAACGATTTATCTCTGTTGGTTATTATGCTTTGGTTGACTTCTCAAAAGCTGAACCTCAACCCGATTATTTTTCTGACCTGTGTGAATGGAAATCCCTGAACGAAATAAATACATTGATTCTCGACCACCTTCAAATTCTGAACAAAGCGCTTGAAAACCTGCGAATGCAGCTGAATTATCAGCCCATCGGATACAACCTGCTTCCGGATAAATTCACCATGCCCGAACTTCAGAAACTGTACGAAACCATCCTTGGAAAAGAACTGGACAGACGGAACTTCCAACGCAAAATGTTATCATACAACATTCTAACCAGGTTGGAAGAACGTAAAACCGGTGGAGCGCACAAAGCCCCGTTCCTGTACGAGTTTAACCTTGAAAATTACCAGAAAGCTTTGCAGAATGGATTGTACGGTGGATGGTAAATGCAATAGGTAACATCAACGGCTATAACGATTGAAAACCCCCTTGCCATTGCTGGCGAAGGGGTTTTCAATTATCAATTACTTCATGGTTGTTACAATTTTTACCATTGCTTAAAATATAAATCAGGAGGTCAGATGTCAAATCAGGAATTAAGTCTATGTTTGTATTCTCTTCAAGTAAGTAGTATAAATCCTGTCAAGTTATTTTAGGGAAGGTCACAGATCCAATTTTACCAAGGCATGAAATACAAATCAGAATGAGTTTTACAACTATACCAACGCGTGAAACACAAATCAGAATGGGTTTTACAACTTTACCAAAGGGTATTCCATAGTTGCGAATGCATGAAATAACTTTACCAACGAGTGTTACAACTTTACCAACGCTTCAACTTGTTTTAGCGGAGGTTGTTTTATAAAACCGGAAGCCTTAAATACATTATTACTTGTATCTGGTAAATTTCAGGGGACCTACCTGCTTGTATTGGGGGCTGGTTGCGCCGAATACCGACTTGATGTACATTTTAGCGGCAGCGGCGACATCAACCAGGCCAGTGATTTCTTTGTACAGGATGTCATTTCGGCTTATGCGAAGATTGCTTAGCGGAATTTCGGCATTGATCACCGCTGCATTTTTGGCAAACATATCCTCATATAGGGCTGTTAAAGCAGCAATTGTCAATTCGCTTTCGTTTGGAGCATATTCGGGGATGGACGCCAACAATTTGATGAGTTTGTCAAAGTTTTCCAACTGGCTGTCGATGCTCATTTGTGACGACGAAACTTCAACGATTTCCTTTCCGGCGGCCAGGGCAGCCTGCTTTTCCTCTTCCGAAATTTTAGGTGTGGCTCGGCGTCCCTGCAACTTGCGGATAATTGCTGCAACCTGATCTTTCGTTTGTTTGGAAACTCCCGATGATTTTACAGCACTCCCGATACGGGTTATTAGCTTGCGAAAGGGGTTAAATACTATTCCGCGGGCCGAAAGTGCATTGGAAAAAATGGCATCAGCACTGTTGATGGAAGTCAAGCAGTCTTTCGCCTGAACCAAGACACCACTCAAGCCCTGAAGTTGAATAACGGGATTACTTGGTTGATAAATTGCGCCATACGATTTGCAGATTGCCACCAGTTGCGCAAAATTGGCCACATTCTTTGCGTGACCTGTTTCTGAAGTTTTTGCCATAATTAAGTGATTTTTAATGAATAAAAGTGTTGTTTTAACTTTACATATGCAAGTTCCGACATTCCAATTAATAAATCATTACTTAACACTGATTATTTATTAACAAAATTATTAACAGTGGCGAATGAGTTGAAAACGATTGTGTACGCCAGAAATTAAAACCCCATTGCCATTGCTGGCAAAGGGGCAAACTAAACTCCGATCTACTATCTATTTTTAGAGCAAAATATGATGCACCAATTATGTCATTGACCAGCATAAATAATGGAAATAAGGCCCAACACAAAGAGAATAAACATTGCCACTAACCATCCTTTCACCCCTGCTGTTCCTTTAAATTCTTTCCATATAAACACACCCCACAAAGCAGCCACCAAAGTTGCACCCTGACCCAATCCGTACGAAATGGCAAACCCAGCCTTGCCGGCAGCAATTATACTTAAAGTCATTCCGACACACCAGATTATTCCACCCAGAATTCCCGTAAAATGTTCCTTGAAGCTACCATTAAAATATTGAGAATATGTTACAGGAGCGCCTTCAAAAGGTCTTCTCATCAGAATAGTATTGAAAATAAAATTACTGATCAGGATTCCGATTGAAAAAATAAATACCGCTGAGTAAGGGGTTAAAAATCCGACATCGGGTTGTTCAAAATTACTGACCATGGAACTGGCTACAAACCGGTAAAACAAGGCCATCAGAACGCCTCCGACTATCGACAAAACAATTCCTTTGGTCGGAACTTTATGTGATTGGGAAGCCTTTTTCCGGTAAGCTACCGCATCAATCACAATGGCGATGGTAATCAGAGCAACTCCGACAAACAGCCACGATGCGTTTCCTTGCGGACTGGCCATGTAATTAACAATCACACCTAGCACCAGGGCAATGCCGATCCCTATAGGAAAAGCAACCGACATTCCAGCTATAGAAATAGCGGCAGCAACCAGAATGTTGGCCGCATTAAAAATGATTCCACCAAGTAAGGCATTTCCGATGTTACTCATTTTGGCCTGCAGAAGGTCTTCAACAAAACCGCGGCCAAGGGCGCCTGTACTTCCCAAGGTAAAGGAAAAAACGAGCGACATCAGGAGGATTCCTATCACGTAATCCCAATAAAATAGTTCGAAGCGCCACGATTTCTGAGCAAGTTTCTGTGTATTAGCCCATGAGCCCCAACACAACATAGTAATCACACAAAGGAATACTGCGAATAAATAAGTACTGACGATATACATGGTTTTGTCATTTTATTAACAAATACAAATTACTTCTGAAAAGAAAACTTAAAGTTCTCGCTGATTTTATCGGCGGTTTTAAATACGACTGCTTCAGTGATGTACACATTGGAAGAAACAGATTCAGGACGCTTCTCTCCTTTCACAACCAAGCGGATAGTATGTTTTCCCTCCGGAAGATTGGTAATGTGATACAAATTCGTGTTCTCGACTTGCTGGTTTGCATAATTAAAATAGCAGTCGATGCTGCGTTTAAACTCACCATCCACAAAAACATCTGCTTTTCCTCCATCTTTAAACCAGTTTCCAACGATTGAAACTCCGGTTCCCTCGAAGGTAAAACTAATTTCATCACCAACAGTTCCGCTGACTCGGGCCTGATTTTTAATTTCTTTTTTAGCCCATGGATGGAAATATGTGAAGCTGGCCCAATTGCCTTTCAATTCCCATCCTTCTTTTGCAAACACGCTTACTTTCTTATCAAAAACCAACTTGGGAAAAGCAACTTCAAGAGCAAATGGCTGAGGTTGTTGAACTTTAATTTTCAACTCATTCCTTGTAGATTCACCACCATTTTCAACTGCAAGTTTCTGAGCATATTCCAAGGTTTTATCAACTGCCTTATTGAATGAATAAGTAGTATTTATGAATACAGAATCACCAATTGATTTTACTGCCTCCTGATATTCAACCGGGAATCCGCTCAAACCTTTAATCACACCTAAAAGAGCCATCGCATTCGAAGGATTACAATCAGAATCCTGTCCGCAACGGGTTGATATCTCCATGGTTTTTACAGGATCACCTTCACCATATAGCAAGCCCATCACAATATAGGCACCGTTAAGTTTCGCGTCAATATTAAAAGTAGTACCCGCCTCACAAATATGATCCTGTGCCCATTTTGCCTCCAGTTCGGCCCAGGCGGCCCGCCAATCAGTCGGATAATACTTGTGAAGGATAATCACATCTTTTACGATTTTTGAATAATCGCTTTCAGCAGGTATCGAAAGCAACGCTTTATCTATGATTTTGCTGATATCATCATCGAAATAGGCTTCAGAATAAAGAGCAGCAACGAAAACACCACCATAGACACCATCACCGTAATTCATAATGTGACCAATCTTATCGGCTATTTTACTAGCAGTTTGTGGCATTCCGGGGCACATGAACCCAATGTAATCAGATTCAATCTGAAAATCAATATCATCAGCATGAAGGTTATAGTCGGGGTGACCGGACTGAGGAGGGAAAATACTGTCGAAATAATTTTTGCGCCCCTGAACATTGGCATGCCATAAATAATAACCCGCCTTGGCAAATAACTCTTGAAATCTTTTTGCAGGAGCATCGATACCGTATTGGTCCATGGTCATCATGAAAGTTAGCTGAACATAGATATCATCCTGCCAGATAGAACCTTTAACATCTGCAGGAACCCATTTTATGGAATCTTCAAAGGTCTTTCCCTGAGCTTTAAATTCTGTTGGAGCGCCGTAA
>DAITNH010000313.1:4184-5990 GCA_036834745.1 Prolixibacteraceae bacterium | reverse complement strand
TCGTAGCAGGTGTTTGTACCGACTGACGTGTTACATAGGAAGTTCCGGGCAATTGGGCAATCAGTTCGGTGATTTTCAGCGGATAACCGTTTCGTCCGGCATCGCGGCCATTCGGGGTTGTGGCGGTAATCTGTCCCAGCAAAGTGGTGGGTGCCATTTGTCCGCCGGTCATTCCATAAATACCGTTGTTCACAAAAATAACCACCATGTCTTCACCACGGTTGCAGGCGTGCAGAATTTCGGCTGCCCCGATAGAGGCCAGATCGCCGTCGCCCTGATAGGTGAAAACAACCTTGTCAGGATTGGTGCGGGCAATACCGGTTGCAACAGCAGGCGCTCTTCCATGTGCAGCTTCCTGCCAGTCGATGTCGATGTAATTGTAAGCAAATACAGCACATCCAACCGGTGAAACGCCAATGGTTTTTTCCTGAATCCCCAAATCTTCAATTACTTCGGCCAGTAGTTTGTGTATAACACCATGACTGCACCCGGGGCAGTAATGCATGGTAGTGCTGTTCAGTAATGCCGGTTTTTCGTAAACCAGATTTTTCGGGTTAATAATATCTGCGAGTTCCATAAATTATCCTCCTATCAGTTTTTGTTCCAGTGCTTCAACAACTTCCGACGGACTTGGAATAATTCCGCCCATCCGTCCGAAATGTTTCACAGGCAGTCCGCATCCAACGGCCAGTTGAACATCTTCAATCATTTGTCCGGCATTCATTTCAACAACTAAAAATCCTTTTACGCGTTTTGCCAATGCGGCAATTGGTTTCTTTGGAAACGGGAACAGGGTAATCGGACGCAGCAGTCCTAGTTTGATTCCTTTTTCGCGGGCCAGATCTACTGATTTTTGACAAACACGCGATGATGAACCAAAAGCTACCAGAATATATTCGGCATCGTCGCATTGAATTTCTTCGAAAAGTACTTCCTCTGCTTCCATTTTGGCGTATTTTGCCTGCAAGCGTTGGTTGTTTGCTTCCATTTTCAACGAATCCATTTCAAGAGAAGTAATAATATTTGCCTTGCGGTTTGGCTTGCGTCCATTGGTTGCCCACGAACCGTATTTTTCTTCAATTTCTTCAGTGGTCTGTCTTGGAATATAATCGGCCAGAACCACTTTTTCCATCATCTGTCCAATGGCACCATCGCTCAGAATCATTGCCGGATTGCGGTATTTAAAAGCCAGTTTAAAACCAAGTTCTACAAAGTCGTTCATTTCCTGAACCGAAGATGGCGCCAGCACAATCAAACGGTAATCGCCGTGACCTCCGCCTTTGGTCGATTGAAAATAATCTGCCTGCGATGGCTGAATAGTTCCAAGTCCCGGACCTCCACGCTGTACATTAACAATCAGGCAGGGCAATTCGGAACCTGCGATATAGGAAATCCCTTCGGCCATTAAGCTAATTCCAGGGCTGGAAGATGACGTCAGTACTTTTTTACCTGAGGCAGCAGCTCCGTAAACCATGTGGATGGAGGCAATTTCACTTTCGGCCTGAAGTACCACCATTCCCGTTTCATTCCAGGGTTCGCGGTCCATCAGGGTTTCCATCACTTCCGACTGGGGAGTAATGGGATATCCGAAATAACCATCGCAACCACAGCGGATGGCTGCTTCGGCAATTACTTCATTTCCCTTCATTAATCTTAATTCGCCCATCTTATTTATTTACTATTGGATTATTTACTATTTACAATTTCTTCATTCAATTTACTATTTTTCCATTTCCCTCGTTCATTTCAACAAATAGTAAATCGTCAATGGTCTAATCGTCAATACTTAGATTTTTACCCGGTAAA
>DAITNH010000313.1:0-4084 GCA_036834745.1 Prolixibacteraceae bacterium | reverse complement strand
AAATAGTAAATCGTCAATGGTCTAATCGTCAATACTTAGATTTTTACCCGGTAAACAGTTATGCAGGTATCGGGGCAAACTGTTGCGCAGTTCGAACAACCGATGCAGGCTTCAGGATTTTTCATGAACGAATAGTGATAACCGCGGCTGTTAACCTGTTTGTTTTGTCCAAGCACATCTTGCGGACAAGCCACCACACAAAGACCGCAGCCCTTGCATTCTTCGTTGTCAACCACTACTGCACCAATAACTTTTGCCATTTCTTATAATTTTATAATGGAAAATCCGCACGAAATTGTTTCAGTCGTTTTTCCAATTCGTCAAATTGATCGCGTTTAACATGCGAAACACAGGCCCGAAGACCTTCTTTTTCGCTACCGGTATTTTTCAATGAAATTGCACTGATTCCGTAGTGTAATAAATTGTATAATAGTTCACTACCGGTCATTCTCGGGTATCCGATGGTGAAATAAAAACCGTCGGCAATGGGTTCGTCTCCATCTTTCTCGTAAACGATCACGAAGCCATTCTCAGTAAATAATTCCTTCATTACTTTGGCTTTCCGGCCATATTCTTTTACCTCGTCAATAAAATTGAATTCCCCGTCGCTTGCGGCTTTGAACATTGCTGCCAATGCATGTTGGGTCGAATGGGTGATTCCGGAGGAAAGCGCGTACAAAACCTGCATCACAATGGTAAACCCGAAGGTGTCGCTGCCGAATCGTGCAACCAGATTTTCGTAACTGCGGTTCCAGAGTGCGTTCGAAATTGCCATGATGGCGCAACGTTGTCCGGCGTAAGAGAAAATTTTTGATCCGGAGATAAAAATCACGTAATGATCGGTGTATTTCGCTACGGTTGGCTGATAGGGAGGCTTTCCGGGCGTATATAAATCTTTTCTGAAATCCATGCCGAAATAGGCGAGGTCTTCCATTACAATTACATCGTATTTGGTCGCCAGTTCACCGATAATTTGCAATTCGTCTTCAGTAAAACATACCCAACTCGGATTGTTCGGATTGGAATAAACCAGTGAATTGATGTTTCCTTTGGCAAGGTAACTTTCAAGTTTGTTCCGAAGTTTTTCGCCCCTGAAATCAAAAATATCAAAAGTGTCAAACTTGTGACCCATCACCACCATTTGCTGCTTTTGAACTGGAAATCCGGGATCGAGAAAAAGCGTGGTGTCTTTTTGTTTGTCAACATTTCCTGCGACAAGAAGGGCTGCAAATGTTCCCTGCATTGCTCCTGAAGTCGGGATACAACTGGCAGGTTCGACATCAACATCCATGAACATTTTGATGAAACGGGAAGCTTCGTATTTGAGTGGTTTGATGCCATCCATCATCGGATAAACGGATGCAACACCAGATTGAAGTGCTTTTATTTCGGCATCGACACCTACCTGTGCGGCAGGCAAACCCGGAACGCCCATTTCCATACGAATAAATTTGACGTTGCTCGCTTCTTCAATCAGGTTAATTAATGCTACAATTTCTCTGATGGAAGCTTTTCCAAGGTCTTTTATATGGAGCTGATCGGTTAATTTCGTTACAATTTCCTGACTGACCGGTGTATTGTTCATGTCTAAATATCGGATTATGTGGGTAAAAGTAGGTAAAGTATTTTCGATATTTCAAATACATGCAGGGTATTGCATAACAGGTATCGCAATTCGAAATAACCCGAAAGCTTCGAAATTGAAATTGATAGTTTGCAGCCCTTTCATGTTTTGAATTGACAGAAATTCAGGCTAAAAGGTGAACCTGTATTTTGTCATGTTTCTGTGAATTACAGTCCGAAGGCTGGTTTGATGACATTTACCCAGCTGGAAACACGATCATCGGTCAGTTCAGGCTGAAAATCTTCATCAATCGGAAGACCGATAAACATTCCGTCGAAGATCGCTTCCGATTCATCGAATTCATAGCTTGAAGGATCAACTTTTCCAACGATGGCTGCTCCGTTTCCCAGGAGTTCTTTTGCCAGAACGCCCATTGCATTAACGAAATAGCCTGAATAGGTAATGTGATCTCCCAGTCCGAAAATGGCAACGGTTTTGCCTGAATAATCAACTTTGCTGATGTTGGGGAAAAATTTGCTCCAGTCGGAATTTGAATAGTTCGAATCCCAGGTTTCTTTTCCTACGGTCGAGATTCCGAAGATAATTTTATCAAACTTTTCCAGATCAGAAACACTTGCATCGTTTACCGGAACCATCTCTACATTTTGTTCGCCCAAAGCGACTTTAACTTTTTCAGCAACACGATTCACTGAACCTTTAACAGGGCCGAAAAATAATCCAATTTTGCTCATATTCTAATTTTTTACTGATTGTGAATTGCTAATTCGCCCCGGACATATTCACCTAAAACAGAAAGACTTGAAACGTTTTTCAGGATAGCGTGAAGGGCTTTTTCATAACTGTCCAATGAATCCCATTCCACATCGATGTGGAAGGTATATTCGTTCGGTTTGCCAATAATCGGAACCGATTGTATTTTGGTCAGGTTGATTTTATTTTCGGCAAAGGTGTTCAGTACATTGGCCAAAGCGCCGTAATAATGCCCCACTTCGAAACACAACGATGCCTTGTTGGCCAATTCGTTGGGCCTGGCATGTTTGGATAAAATCAGGAATCGGGTGTAGTTTTTATTGTTGGTTTCGAGGCCAGTTTCCAGAACTGCGAGTTCGTAAAGATCTGCAGTTCTCTGGTTCCCAATCGCTGCCGAATCCATTAATTTTTCGTCATGAACCAGTTTCCCGGAGGCAGCTGTATCCTGATTTTCGATTAAACGTACATCAGGAAAATTCTTTTCGAGGTATTCTGCGCATTGTTTAATGGCAATCGGATGCGAATAAATTGTCTTGATATCGGCTTTGGTCACGCCCGGATTGGCCATCAGTTTCATCTGGATGTGAATGTAAATTTCGCCGATAACCTTTAAATGGTAGTCACGGATAAGTGCATAATTCTGCAACAAACTACCCGCAATCGAATTCTCGATAGCCATAACAGCAATGCTAACCTGATCAGTATCAATCAAATTACAAACACTGGTAAATGATTTACATTCAACAACCTCAATTTCATCCTCGAAAAATCCTCTTGCAGCATCTTCGTGAAATGAACCTGCAATTCCCTGTATCGCTATTTTCTTCATCTTCTGTTTAAAAGTTAAAATCCCGGACAAAGCCGGGACAATTTACGCAAAATATCCTAATATTTCACCGGAATGTTAATCTGCAAAGATAACAAACGAACCGGAGTACAGTTTTTTGTAGGTCAACGAATTTATATTTTATACATTTTGCTGGCGCTTACCAATTCCATTTTATGTGCCTGAAGGACTTCAATGCACTTTTGAATGTTGTCGGGCTTCAGAACAATATTGGCCGTTTTGTTGTCCATCGAATAGGCATACAAATACTCGATAAAAACACTTTCTCCGGAAAGGATATTCAGCGCCCTGGCCAAAGCTCCCGGTTCATTCGGGCTATTCAGGCAAATTACTTCGGTCAGCCTGACCGAAAATTCAGCTTCTTTTAGTATTGCAAGCGCATTTTCGGGTTCCGAAACGATCATTCGTAAAATGCCAAATTCGGAGGTGTCTGCCACGCTCATTGCTGATATATTGATACCTGCATTACCCAGAATATGAGTAACTTCGTTCAGCCTTCCGGTTTTATTTTCCAGAAATACGGATAGTTGTTTTATAATCATTTTGATTTCCTCCTACAATTTACGGTTGTCAATTACACGTTTTGCTTTTCCGGCGGTGCGTTCAATGGTTTTTGGTTCAACCAGTTTCACGTCCACAGAAATGCCCAATGTACTCTGAAGTTTATGAGTGATTTTTTTGCGCAATGCTTCCAGTTGTTTAATCTCGTCGGAGAAGAACTGCTCCTGAACTTCAACCATAAGTTTCAATGTGTCTAAGTTACCTTCGCGTTCAACGATAAGCAAATAATGAGGAGCCGTTTCGCTCATTTCGAGCAACACACTTTCAATTTGCGATGGGAACACGTTTACACCACGGATGATGAGCATGTCGTCGCTGCGGCCTTTGCATTTTTCCATGCG
>DAITNH010000312.1:0-5991 GCA_036834745.1 Prolixibacteraceae bacterium | reverse complement strand
AAAAAACTGCAAACTGTGACTGATTACTGAACACTACTTCCCGTTCAGTTCCATCAGCTTTTTAAATGCTGCCAGCGCTTTTTTGCTTTTCAACGCTTCGGTGGCCTGTGCTACACAATCGATCAACGATTTTTCAGGATGAACACAATGAATTCCAAGAGCAGCATTGGCAATTACCACATTTTGCTGAGCATCAGTTGCTGTGACTTCAAGCACACTTTTGAAAATTGCAGCAGCTTCTGCAACAGTTTCACCACCAAAAAGCTCTTCCTGCGTCACCTGAGGAAAACCAAAATCGGCAGGCGAAAGGCTGTCTTCTGTTTGGTTCGATACAAAACGGGCATCACCTGTCAGCGAAATCTCGTCGTAACCATCCAGGCTGTGAACGATCAGGTAATTCTGGCCACTGTCGCGGAAAACCTGGTGGTAAAGATCCATCACTTCAAGATCGTAAACGCCTACCAATTGATTTTTTGGGAAAGATGGATTGATGATCGGCCCCATCATATTGAAGAGCGTTTTAACTTTCAAAGCCCTTCGAACTGGAGCAACACCTTTCATTGCCGGGTGAAACAACGGGGCATGGAAAAAACAGATCCCGACTTCCTCCAGCTCGCGACGCAATTTACTTTCGTCCTTACTGAACTGATAGCCAAAATACTCAAACATGTTAGACGAACCACTCACCGAAGAAAGTCCGTAATTGCCATGTTTGGTCACTTTCATTCCGGCGCCTGCCAACACAAAAGTACTCAAGGTCGAAATATTAAAGGTATTTTTTCCATCGCCACCTGTGCCAACCACATCAATCGTATTGTATTCAGAAAAGTCGATCGCCACACACAATTCGAGCAATGCCTGGCGAAATCCTGACAACTCCTCAGCAGTGATTCTGCGCATTCTGAAGACAGTCAGAAACGAAGCAATTTCGGCTTCGGAATATTTCCCCTCGGCAATTTCAGTCAGAATTGAAGCTGCTTCAGCTTTGTTCAGACTGTTGCCCGCAAAAAGGTGATTTAATGTATCTTTCATATTAAGTTCCAAGTTTCAAATTCCAAATTCCAAGTTATCGCTTGTCTGCCAGTTGCTGGCTACTCAATGAACACTGTGACTGAACACTGTGACTTATTCTTCCTTCAGCCAATTCGCAATCATTTGTTCGCCCAATGGTGTCAGCACCGATTCAGGATGAAACTGAACTCCCTCAACATCGTATTCGGTGTGCTTCATCGCCATGATCATGCCTTTATCATCGTAGGCAGTAACTTTTAAACACTCCGGAAGATCCGTTTCATTGACAATCCATGAATGATAACGCCCAGCCTGAAATGTCTCCGGTAATCCCTCAAACAATACTGTGGCGGTTTCGGTTTTGGTAACCGGCGTTGAAATTCCATGCAATACACGGTTCATGTTGGTTAACGTACCTCCAAATGCTTCGCCGATGGCCTGATGCCCGAGACACACACCCAAAATACTTTTGGTAGGTGCATATCTTTTGATAATATCAAGCAGCAATCCGGCTTCCTCCGGAATTCCGGGACCTGGCGACAATACTATTTTATCGTATTTCTCCAGGTCTTCCAACGCGATCTGATCGTTCCGAAACACATCCACAGGCAAGCCTGATATCTTCTTAATGGCATGTACCAGATTGTAAGTGAACGAATCGTAATTATCTATGACTACTATTTTCATAATTGAATAAATTTAAATTTTCCTTTTTTTGCCAGCAGCTAGTTGCTGGCAGCTGGCTGAATTGCTACCTTCGTCTGCACCTTTTCTATATTAATTAATCTCTTTCGCTATTTCCATCGCTTTTTTCAGTGCGCCCAGTTTGTTGTTCACTTCCTGAAGTTCGCTTTCTTCCTGCGAATCAGCGACAATGCCTGCACCGGCCTGGTAAAAAAGCGTATTTCCTTTGCTCAGGAACGACCGGATCATGATGGCATGGTTCAGCGTTTGATCGAATCCCAGGTAACCGATGCATCCGCCATAATAACTGCGGCGCTGGTTTTCGTAGGTGTCAATCAGTTGCATCGCGCGGTGCTTGGGAGCTCCGGATAAAGTTCCGGCCGGAAAAGAATCGCCCAAAACAGTCACCATATTGGTATTTTCGGGCAGTTTCCCTGAAACTTCGGAAACCAGATGAATTACATGCGAAAAGTACTGAACCTGCCGGTAACTGTCAACTGTCACATCACTGGCATTGCGGCTCAAATCGTTGCGCGCCAGATCGACCAGCATCACATGCTCTGCATTTTCCTTCGGATCGGCACACAAACGTTCGGCTGAGATGCGGTCTTCGTCGTCGTTTCCGGAGCGTTTAAAAGTACCTGCAATCGGGTTAATAATTGCCCTATCTTTCTTAATGCGCAGCTCAGCTTCCGGACTCGAACCAAAAATGCGGTACGTTCCGTAGTCGAAAAAGAACAGATACGGTGATGGATTAACCGAGCGCAAAGCACGGTAAACATTGAATTCATCGCCTTTGAACTGCTGCGAAAACTGGCGCGAAAGTACAATCTGAAAAACATCACCGCGGAAACAATGTTCCTTGCCTTTGCTCACCATGTATTTGTACTCTTCATTGGTGATGTTCGAAACTTCAGGTCCCACTGTGTCAAATTGGGTGGGCGAAAAAGTCAGGTTTCTGAGCAGCGATTCAATTTGGCCGATTTCCTTGGTTTCACCTTCCATCAGGTTTTCGATCAGGTAAATCATGTCTTTGTGATGATCGATTGCCACAATGTATTTGTAGAAGCAGTATTTCACTTCAGGAACTGAATAAGCCTCTTTGGCTTCTGCAGTAATTTCGATCTTCTCGAAATACTTCACCGCATCGTAGCTGATGTAACCAAACAAACCATTTGCAGGCAGGTTTTCGGTTTCCCCTGATAATTTAAACGACTTGAAAAAAGCATCGAGTTGCTGATCTACCCGACATTCCGCAGAAATGGTTTTGGTCATTTTTTCCCGGCCATTGTATTCGACCGATATTTCGCCTCCATCGGCTGTGAAGCAGGCCATTGGCTTAATACAGATGAACGAATACGCGTTTTCGTGTCCATGATAATCAGAACTTTCGAGCAGAATCGAATTCGGGAACAAATCCCTGAATTTCAGATAAACACTCACCGGGGTTAGTGTGTCGGCAAGTATTTTTTTTACGCTGACTTGTACGTTAATGTCTTTCATGCGATGTATAGTTTTTTGTTGTAATCGTTGTAATTGTTTGTTTAATAATCCCAATGCCATTCCGTCCGCAACCAGATTTTTGCTTTGAACAACATTGTTCGCGGACGGTTTCCTTTTTCTTCGTTTTCCCGGGGCGTTGCCCCAGGCTAGTATGTGCCGCCCTTTCAGGGCTAATAAATCGGTACTTTGCATCAGGCAGTCCTCAAGTCCCCTCCCTGTGGAGGGGATTTAGGGGAGGCCACAAAAAAAAGCGGCTTACCGTGTTCCGATAAGCCGCTTTTTTGTTCATTTTTTACAATGATAGCTACTTCCTTCCACGGTATTGCGAAAAGTTTCTGTGCCACCACCAAATATTTTTCATTGTAATCATCATTCTCAGTTTAAAATTAAAAAACCTGCTTTTCCGAAAAGAAGCAGGCCTTTGTATGGTTTAAAAATACCAATATGGCTCTTACTTCTTACTTTTTAGAAAGAAGACCCCACCACGGAAGCCATATTGTATTTGTATTTTGAATCATGTTTTTATTTTCTGTTGCAAAAAAATGCAATTTATAACACAATAACAAGCGTTCGGGAAAGAAAGTTTAAAATTTTGTGAAAGCATCACTGCGCCAAAGTAAACAGGAAGCTTTGTATGAGTGGATCGTTTGTAGCATTATCAAAACTACCACTTTTCAAACGAGGTTGTGTATTGCCATTGTTTAATCCAGCTTTATCTTTTTTTTTAGCGGTGAGGAATATGTATAGCCGATGCTTGAAATGATAATAGATGCACTTCTGTTTGTATTGTTAGGTTCAAAATATTCAATAAATAACTGGTTACCGTAGACATCTTTTCTGAATACCGGATATTTAAGATTTTTTCCCGTATAGATCCTTGGACCACGTATTTTTAATTCGTTTTGTTTTGGAAACAGGCATAAGTAAGCACCTTCAGGTAAATCGAGATGATCAATTTGAATATCTAACATTTCGGCTGTTTTGCTCTCAATTTTGTAAAGCCATACTGTACCTTCTTCAATTTTATACTTCGTTGCCACTGCCTTTAAATCGATCAGGGTATCAATCGGAAAACCAACAGCAACAAACTCTCCTTCAATGTTCTTATTTTTCACAATATATAATGAATCATTGTTATAACTTTTCAGATGGCAGGTACTTACTTTGGAAGTGTCGATCAGGTTTTTATATTTTTCACCCATGGCAAAGGGGATGACTTGTCCTACTTCGTCATAACTGAACTGTGCTTTTACAGAAAAAGTCAGTAAAAGCCAAACTAGTATAGAAAATATTATTTTCATTTTGAGTTTGTTTATTAGTAACTATTTATTGGCTTTTTTTAATTCATCTATTTGCTTTTGTTGCCCAATCACGTAAAGTGTCAGTTCTTCCACTTTTTGCAACAATTTGACATTCATCTCCGCAATATTTATGCCATCGGTTTTTACTTCTGCTTCAGTTGGTATATTGGGCAAAGAGCTGCAAATGATACTTATTGTAGGCAAACAAGAGCTTGAATGACAAGGTGCACAGTGTGGATTATTTGTATCCGAAAAAGAAAAAGTTTTGTGAGCATGAAAATGTTGAATAAAACTCAATTTCCGTAACCACAAACCATGCTAAATTTCTACCTACAGGATATTTTCACGATCATAAACATGGAAAGTTGTTTTGAAATTTTTGGAAGCAATTTATCAATATACTTTAAAACCGGATAAGTGAAATCAGGAAGTAATTGTCGTTGCGAAACGCCACCGCTAAAAAGGTAGGTGAATGGGTTCAGATATTCTATACTTTCAATTTTTAATCCGGGAAATTTTTCCTTAAACTTTTCATTGTCGCGTACAAACACAATCCATGGCAAGGCTCCGTTGGCTCCTGAAAGTGGACCTGATGACGGAATCGTCCAGCCTCCTTCAGGAATAAAAGGTTCATGATGAAAATTCTTGTAAATGAACCTCCCCCAAATGCTGTTTGCAGGTTCTATCATTATAATTTTTCCACCTTTCAGCAGGACGCGACTTGCTTCATTTAAGAATTGTTCGCTGTCGGGAATATGGTGCATGGTATCAATCATGAATATCCCTCCCACCGAATAATCGTTAAAAGGCATTTCCAATGCCGAAAAAGTCATGTCGTTCGATGGCAAGTCAATGATGTCGGTACATATAACTTTGGGTTCAATTTCCTTCAGAAATCCACCGCCCGAGCCAAGTTCGATCAGCAATCCATCGGGAACATTTTTTATTTCCTGAGTAAATATAGAATACCATTCCTGGTATAATTTCCTTAAAAAATACTTCTGCCTGATGATTTCGCCATGAGCCATTGACCTTTCAGGCGAATCCAGAGAATGTTCAATTTTATATTTTATCATCGTTTTGATTGCAACCTGTGTATCTAAAATGCATCGACTTATTGGGCCAAAGTAAACCTGAAGCTTACCCCAAAATTGGTATTCGAAGTTTTGAACGAACCTTTGTAAGGATTATTCATAATTTTATCGAAATAAAGCCTCAACTGAAACCGGTCGCTCAACATATAATCAGCGGTAGTTTTCAAGGTAACAGAACCCTGCCCTGCGGTCAATTGCTCATCCTGTTCAACAATCTTACGCAATATGGTTTTATTTTTCCTGAAGGATAAATCTGCCCTTACATTCAGGTCGTTCGAATAAGCCTTTTGCGATTTTTTCGTCTTGATAATCAAATCCATCCGTGTAAAACGGTAACCAAGTCCAAATACCATTTCGTTGCTCAAAATTTCGGTAATCTGGTTATTGGCAAAACTGAG
>DAITNH010000311.1:0-6020 GCA_036834745.1 Prolixibacteraceae bacterium | reverse complement strand
CGTTAATCATAGCTTTCGGGATAAAAGCAATGGGGTGATCGTTTTCATCTAATTTATCCATTTGTTCCTTTTTTGTCAGCCCGGGATGTTTATCGGGGAACATGCTGAAAGTTTATGGTCGACATTTTTAATGTTTAACCATAAAAAAAAGTGTTATGAATTTTAAACAGATTGCCAGTCTGAGCCTGGGATTGCTATGCGCGCTTGGCGCCGTAGCCGACCTGCTTGACTCAACTAAAGTGTATCCGATTGAAGAAGTCACCGTTCAGGTTTCGCGGATGGAACAAAAACTGAAAAACCTTCCGCAGAAAGTCGAAATTATTTCCTCAAGTCTGATTAAATCGTTACCGGCCGAAAATCTGGCCGAAGTCCTCAAACGCACCACAAACCTCGATATTATTCAATATCCCGGATTGTCGGCCACCATTGGGATGCGTGGTTTTTCGCCAAGCGCCCATTCGCGCAGTTATACTTTACTCCTGATCAACGGAAAGCCGGCCGGAACTAACAATCTGGCCACCATTAACCTCGACAATGTGGAGCAGATCGAAATCGTAAAAGGTTCGTATTCGGTGCTATACGGATCGGATGCCATGGGTGGCGTAGTCAACATTATTACCAAAAAAGGCGGCACTACTCCTGAAGGTCATCTTTCGGTAGAGTCCGGAAGTTTTGGCTACCGGAAATTTTCAGGAAATTTCACCGGAAATTCCGGAGAAAAACTGACTTATGGTTTGGGATACAGCCGTCAGGAACAAACAAAAGATTACCGCATTGGCCAGAAAAACCTGCTGAAAATCTCGGATGTTGACAAGTTGATGCTCGACAAAGCATCATTCGGCGATGCGATGGACAATTCGCAGTACGAGCTGAACTCGGCCAACGCTTTCGTGAATTATGACATTAGCAAACAATGGAAAATTAATGCTGAAGGCGCCTACACTTTTGCCTACGATGTGGAAACCGCCGGGAATTACTGGGGAACCTACGGACAAAGCAAAAAAGATGTGAACCGCCTTAACCTGTATGTAACACTGGAGCAAAACAGCGCGAAGAATCAATTCCGGTTCAGTCCGTATTACACCAACGACCAAAATCCGAACTACTCTGACAATACCGACAAGGGTTTTATCAGCTTTAAAAGTACGGTCAAAGAGTATGGCTATCAGCTTCAGGACAATTACAAACTGGGCAAACTGAATGTGCTTTTGGGGACCGACCTGAAAGTTTACGACTACCAGTCGAACCGTTTTTCTGTCATCGGAACGCCAGCCGACCCTTACAAGCCCAACAACAAATTCACCAATGTGGCTGCATTTTCGCAGGTTGCTTATTCGGTTAAGAACCTGGATGTGAATGCCGGTGTGCGCTTCGACCGTTTCACTTATCACATTGATGCCAACGACGGGTTAAAAGCTCCTGAAGCCGATGCCAATTACAACACACTGAATCCTTCGTTAGGCGCTCAATACCAATTCCTGAAAAATTTCAAAGCCCACGCGTCCTTCGGAACAGCTTTCTCTGTCCCCGATGCGTTTAAAGTAGCCGGAAAATATACCGTTTCCGGAAAATCATACATTGGAAATCCGGATCTTGATCCTGAAAAATCGCGTACAACCGACTTTGGTTTAGGTTATTCTTCTGCAAAAAACAGCCTGAGGTTCGATGTGTCGTACTTCCAGACCCTGCACGACCACAAAATTGTGGAAGAGAAACTGGCTTCAGGCGAATATACTTACACCAACGCCAACGAATCGAAGATGGAAGGAATTGAACTGATGTCATCGTACAATTTCGGGAAATTATTAACTCAATCGTTTGATTTGGAAGCTTATGCAAATTTCACATGGATTTTGAGAAACGAATTCACTCAGTTGGTAGGTACCGAAATGCTGACCCGCGACATGCAATATGTGCGGAATGCCAACGGAAATTTTGGGTTGCGGTATCAGCAAAATAAAATCAATATGCGCCTGAATAGTCGTTTCATAGGTTCACGCCTCGAAAGAGATTCGTTTAGCGCTTTACGAACCGGAATTGTTGCTGCCAATTATTATACTGAAGGAGGTTACACTGCTACCAATAAAATCCTGCAACATCCTGAATATCTGCTTTTCGATTATTCCATCGGATACGCATTCACCGAAAAGGTAAACTTTGGCATTACTGTTTCCAACCTTCTGAATGAAAACTACTCGGAAAAAGACGGTTACAACATGCCCGGAAGAAGCATTGTTGCAAAACTTGCATACACATTTTAAGTAAATCCCTTAGTGAGCGGGTGACTTAGAGTCACCCGCTCACTAAACAAACAACGCAATATGGCTCAAATCACATTCATCACAGGAGGCGCCCGTTCGGGGAAAAGTAGTTTTGCCCAGAAATTGGCTGAAACGTCAAGTCCGAATCCGGTTTATCTGGCAACAGCCAGGGTGTGGGACGAGGATTTTCGCCTTCGCATCGAACGACACCGGAACGATCGCGGTCCACATTGGATCAACATTGAGCAGGAGAAAGAAATTTCGGCCTGCGAAGTGGATGGGCAAACCGTTTTACTCGACTGCATCACCCTTTGGCTGACGAATATCTTTTTTGATAATCAGTTCGATGCAGATCGTTCGCTCGAAGAAGCCAAAGCCGAGTGGAACCGCTTTGTGCAGAAGGAAATGAACCTGATTGTGGTGAGCAACGAATTAGGCATGGGTGTTCATCCGGCAGAAGAATCGGCACGCAAATTTGCCGACCTGCAAGGCTGGATGAATCAGCACATCGCCCAACAAGCCAGCAAGGTTTTCCTGATGATCTCCGGAATCCCGTTGCAGATCAAGTGATCAGTCGCGGTGGTCAGTTTGCAGAGAAAAAACCACAATAGGCACATAGGTCACATAGAATATTGTATTTCAATTAAAGTGAAGCCCATTACTATGACTAACAACTTAGACAACAATTACAACAATTACAACAACGACAACTTTTTATACAACAACCCATGACCCTTAACGAACAACTCAAACACAAAATTGATTTCAAAACCAAACCGCTCGGAGCGCTTGGTCTGCTCGAAGATTTAGCATTGCAGATCGGCCAGATTCAAAACACTTTAACTCCTGAATTGAAGAACCCGACCTTGTTGGTTTTTGCCGCCGATCACGGATTGACCGATGAAGGCATTAGCTCGTTTCCGAAAGAAGTAACCTGGCAAATGGTGATGAATTTCGTCGCCGGTGGAGCTGCCATCAACGTGTTCTGCCGCCAAAACGGCATCAACCTGAAAGTGGTGGATGCCGGTGTTGACTTCGATTTTCCGGAGGGCATTCCGGTTATCAACGCCAAAGTTGCCCGAGGAACACGAAACATGCGTCACGAACCAGCCATGACCGCCATGGAATGTGCTACAGCCATTCAAAAAGGTCGCGAACTGGTCAGACAAGAAGCTGCGCAAGGCTGCAATATCATCGGTTTTGGAGAAATGGGCATCGGCAATACTTCAGCATCGTCGTTGCTGATGCACCGATTTCTTAATATCGCGATTGAGGAATGTACCGGCGCAGGAACAGGTTCGCATGGCGAACAACTGGCTCGCAAAATGCAGATTCTGAGGGAAGTTTCGGAGAAATACGATCCGCAAACTCCTGAAGAAACACTTGCAACCTTTGGCGGACTTGAAATTGCCATGATGGTGGGCGCAATGCTCGAAGCCCGCGACCAGCAAATGATTCTGCTGATCGATGGGTTCATTGCAACAGCCGCTGCATTAACGGCTATCAGGATTAATCCTGAAGTTCGCGAAAACTGTGTATTTTGCCATTCGTCTGACGAACGTGGCCACAAGCTGATGCTCCAACATTTGAATGCCCGGCCAATGCTTCAACTAAATTTACGATTGGGAGAAGGAACCGGAGCCGCTTTGGCTTTACCTTTGGTGCAGGCTGCTGTCAATTTTCTGAACGAAATGGCCAGTTTTGAAACTGCAGGAGTGGCGAACAAAGAATAGAATTACAACAACCGTCAGCTAAAGCAGACGGCAAAGGATAAATCGCTCTTTAGTTCAATAAATCTGTGTAAAGTGACGCCTATCCTTTGCCGTTGGCTTCAGCCAACGGACATATTGTTGCATTTATAAAACAACATCATGCAAAAACAACTGCACATTTTCCTGAATGCCATCATGTTTTACACACGCATTCCGGTGCCAAAAAACCTGCCGTATTCCGATGAAATACTGAACCGGTCAACCCGCTATTTCCCTTTAGTTGGCTGGATTGTGGGCGGAATTGGTGCGGCTGTTTTTTACGGTTTGCAGTTTGTTTTACCTCTGGAGCTGTCTGTTTTGCTGAGTATGCTAACGACCATTTTCGTAACCGGCGCATTTCACGAGGATGGCTTTGCTGATTTTTGCGATGGTTTTGGCGGCGGTTACACCCGCGAGCGCATCCTCACCATCATGAAAGACAGTCGCATCGGAACTTATGGGAGCGTCGGGTTAATCGGAATACTTGCTGTCAAATTCGGGAGTTTACATGCAATTGCTCCTGAACGTATTCCATTGGTGATTCTCGCGGGGCATGCTGTAAGCCGTTTGATGCCGATCCTGATTATTTATACCTCCGAATATTCGCGCGAAGATGCCACCAGCAAAACCAAACCCATCGGCAAAAAAGGCAAAGGTTTCGACTTCGCTCTGGCTCTGTTCTTCGGGTTGGCTTTGTTGGTTTTCATGCCACTCTCCTACTCACTGGCCATTCTTCCGGTAATGTTATTCACCAATTTTATTTTCAGGAGATATATTACCAGTAAATTAGGTGGATATACCGGCGACTGCCTTGGCGCTTTACAACAAATTGCCGAGGTTGAATTTTATCTGGGGTTCGTAGTTTTTCAGACACTTTCACGATGAAACTAACTTTAGTCCGACATACTTCGGTAGATGTTCCCAAAGGCTTATGCTACGGAATAACAGATGTTCCGCTGGCTTCGACATTCAGGAATGAAATGGAACAAATCAGGGAAAAACTGGAAATGGGAACATTTGATGCCGTTTTTTCGAGTCCGTTAAGTCGCTGCACAAAATTAGCTACCGGGATTGTTCCTGAAAGCGATTTCCGGATTGATCATCGTTTAACCGAACTCAATTTTGGTGATTGGGAAATGGTTAATTGGAATGTTCTATTCGCATCTGAAGACGGGGGAAAATGGTTTGCCGATTATGTGAATACCCGCTGCCCGAATGGAGAATCGTGCGCCGACCTGATTAAACGTGCTGAATTGTTCCTGAACGAATTACGACAAAATTCATACAAACGGGTACTTATTTTTACGCATGCCGGAGTTATCCGCGCAATGATGTGCCTGCTTCAGCATAAAACTCCGGAAGAAGCATTCAATACATCGTTGGCATACGGACAAATCCTATCCTTTAACTTACAACTATAATGACTAATTTCAATATTCCTCAATTGAATAGCGATCTGGTTACACAGCTACAGCATAAACTCGATAACAAAGCCAAACCGGTGGGTTCGCTGGGGCAATTGGAGCATCTTGCGCTTCGGGTGGGGCTCATTCAGAATACACTTTCTCCTGAATTGAGAAATCCGGTAATGCTGACCGTTGCTGCCGATCATGGTATTACAGCCGAGGGTGTCAGTGCTTGTCCGGTCGAAATTACCTGGCAGCAAGTGCATAACTTTCTGGCTGGTGGAGGCGGAATCGGCTTGCTTTCGCGCGTTTACGGAATGGACTTGTGGGTGGTTGACGCCGGAGTCAATTATTGGTTTAAGCCACATCCCAAACTGATTGATGCCAAGGTGGCTTTTGGTACTGAAAATTTCAGGCATCAGCCGGCCATGAGCATCGAAAACTGTGGAAAGGCGTTTAACAACGGACGGGAGATTGTACGGAGATTTGCAGAACAAGGCAGCAATGTGATCGGCTTTGGCGAAATGGGCATCGGCAACACCACCCCCGCCGCGGCATTGATGTCGATTATTTGCCACTTGCCGGTTGAAGAATGTGTGGGG
>DAITNH010000310.1:0-6042 GCA_036834745.1 Prolixibacteraceae bacterium | reverse complement strand
AACTTAGATCAGCCCCGAAACCTTAACCTTATTTACCTTATGAAAATAGAATTCAATAACCTTTACACCCATTTTGTTTTCATCACGTTAAATAAGGTAGATAAGGTTGGGATTTGGGGGTTATTACCAAGTTACTAAGGTGTCGATAAAAAAGTAAGGTTTTTTTAAAAATTTATCGTTGACTTGCTTTGCGTTCCCCACAAAAATGTCATGTGATCCGTTTATCCCAAAAAAGCAGTGAACCTGAAAAGGTTCACTGCTTTTTTATGGTTCACAACTTTTTTTGCTCTACCGATCGTTTTCTTCCATCAGGTTGAAGTTATGTTCCTGCATCCAGCGAAAAATGGAATATTGAACAAACGACAGCTCTTCCGAAATAGGCGAAGTATGAACTGTATTGGTAAAAAACCTCCAGGCAGCTCTTGCAGTTGAGTTTTCGTTGGCAAATACCAGCGAATTCGGATAAGGAAAATTACCTGAAGTTTTAAAATCATCAATACTTGCCGGACTAAAAAACAAATATCCATCGAAAGCCCCGCTCACTAACTTTTCAATCTTCTGCAAAGGATGTTCGATGTACTGAATCTGTTGCCTGTGAAGCCACTGACGGGTTATTACCGACAATTCTTCGCCTATAAAAAAAACGGGAGCTTTCATCTGTTTTATTTTTTAATTGGCATGAATTACTGCCGGTTCTTCAAACTGGTAAAGAATGGTTGACAAGTATCTCTCGCCAGTGTCGGGAAGGATTACGACAATCGTTTTTCCTTTATTCTCCGGACGTTTGGCCACCTGAAGCGCTGCATAAGCTGCTGCTCCTGAAGAAATTCCGACCAACAATCCTTCTGAACGGGCCAGTTGACGGCTGGTTGCAAAGGCATCATCGTTACTGACCGTGATCACTTCATCAATTACCGAACGGTTCAACACATCAGGAATAAAACCTGCGCCAATGCCCTGAATTTTGTGCGGGCCGGGGTTTCCACCTGAAAGAACTGGTGAATCGGATGGCTCAACGGCTATAATTTGTACGGATGGCTTTCTTTCTTTCAGAACCTCACCTACTCCAGTGATGGTTCCGCCGGTTCCAATTCCTGAAACAAAAATATCGACTTCACCGTCGGTATCGTTCCATATTTCCAATGCGGTTGTTTTGCGGTGAACTTCAGGATTTGCCGGGTTTTTAAACTGCTGTGGAATGAATGAGTTGGGTGTGATTTCGGCCAGTTCAACCGCTTTAGCGATTGCTCCTTTCATTCCCTGAGGTCCCGGTGTCAAAACCAATTCGGCACCAAGGGCTTTCAGCAGGTTTCTGCGTTCAACGCTGAAGGTTTCGGGCATGGTAAGGATTAATCGGTATCCTTTAGCTGCGGCAACCAAAGCCAGGGCTATCCCGGTATTTCCACTGGTTGGCTCAATAATTACTGAATCGGATTTGAGTATTCCCCGTTTTTCGGCATCTTCTATCATCGCTTTGCCAATACGGTCTTTGACGCTTCCGCCCGGATTAAAATATTCCAATTTAGCGATCAGTCTCGATTCGAGCTGATGCTGACTATTAAAATTGGAAAGCTCCAATAATGGAGTGCTTCCAATTAAGTCGGTTAATTTTTCTGCGATTTTTGTCATGATGTTTCTTTTTTGCTTTGTACAAAGATTGACGCGATTTTTACCTTACACAATACCTCGTTTGGTGTATATTGTATACCACGTTTTAGGTATGTCCTTGTTATTGTTTCCGGATTAAAACCGACCAAAAATTCTCATTCTGTTTCTCTTCCAGAATATGATGTCCTTCGTTGCGGACCGAACCTGGCACGTTTTTAATCGGGGTGCCATCGTCGAGTAGGATTTCAAGCAGTTCACCACTTTTCATGCTTGCCAGTTCGATCTTGGTTTTCACAAAATTCATCGGGCAAGCCACTCCGCGAAAATCTTTGAAACGTTTATCAGGCGCGGCTCCTGCCACTATTCCAATTACTTTCGGAATATCAGGAGTAGTTTTAAACTGAAGCGAGTCGTCCATGCTGTTGTACAAACCGATCACGGTTTTGCCCAATTCGTCAATCAACGCGCGGAACTCAATGAATGATGCCTCAGGATTTTCAAGAGCCAGCTTAACTACTGGTTCAAATTCCTGACGGACATGCCCTTCCAGAATAAACGACTGGATGAAAGAGGTAAAAACTTCGTCACGGTTACTGGGTTCGATGCCTCTTGTTACCAGCAATATTCGTGATGCATGAAAAATAATACCATAAAGCGATTTATTTATCAGCTCCTGATCATTCGAATGTTCAATGCCTTTTTGGATGTCCAGAATAGCATCGCGGTCAAAATCAATCATATCGAACATTCCGGCAGAACATTCGGCAGCCACTTTGCCGGTCAGCGAGTACACTTCAGTTGCACCCCAGTCGAAATAATAATTCTTATCAGTTTCGAATGATGGAATTGATTCATAATTAGCGATCAATTCTTCGATATCGGTTTGCCCTTCGCGGTCGAGGTACTCGTTAAAATCAGAAAACCGGTTCTTCTTTACACTCCATTTTCCCAATAGCTGTGCTGTAAACTGGGGTAAATCATGGGCGCTGATCTCTCCAAATTTTGAAGCCAGACGGGCTTTGTTATCGCCGGTTCGTCCACCGGCAACCACATAATAAGCCGGATAAAGACGATCGTTGCGCGAAACTTTTCCGTAGAAACCGAGGTTCGATAAATTGTGCTGTCCGCACGAATTGGGGCAACCGGATAAGTTGATGTTGATGTCGCTCAATTCGTCGAGCTGATCCCCAGAAATACCTGATAATGAATCTTTAATTGCAGAAGAAGCGCCTCTCGCAAGACAGATTCCCAAACGACAAGTGTCGGCACCTGCGCAGGAAACCAGAGAATTCAGGATTCGGGGCAAATCAACTTCCAGTCCTAAATCTTTCAATTCCTGATACAAAGATTTCAGTAACTGACCCGGAATATTGCGTAGCAGTATGTTCTGCCTCATGGTAAACCGGATTACATCTTCACCAAGCGGGGCAAGGAATTGAGCCAAACTGACGAGTGTTTCGGCTTTCACCATTCCCTGATTGAACGGGACTTCAACGGAATAATATCCGTTTTGTTTCTGAGCTTTTGCGTAACGTTTCAGCCATTTGCCGAACAATTCGTTTTCAGGATTAAAATCTACTACCCGACCTTCGTTCAATGCTTGCAAAACTTCAGGAAGAACCAGTTCATAATTGCCTTCAGACTTCAAACGATTAAATATTTCATGAAAAAGCTCGAAAACACGTTCTTCTCCAAGTTTATAAAAGATATAGCGAATGCGCGCTTTGTGCCGGTTGCGGCGGTTTCCGTGTTCCGAAAACAAGATCTTCACCGCTTCGCCCACATAGAGCAAATCAGTTGCCGGAATAAAATCAGATAATTTAAATCCGGCAGTTGGTTTTGAACCCAATCCACCGCCAATGAAAACCTTAAACCCTTTTTCTCCTGAACGGATGGCGGCAATCAGCCCAAGATCGCTGAAAGTGGCGTTGGCATTGTCGGAATCGTTTCCGGCCAAGGCAATTTTATATTTGCGTGGCAACGACCACGAATCCGGTTCGGCAATCAGCGTATTGGTCAGGGCCAACGTATAAGGTGTCACATCAAAAACCTCTTCCGGAGAAATACCGGCATCTTCCGAAGCCATGATGTTTCGGACGGTATTGCCCCCGCCACCACGCGACGACAAGCCCAACTGGTACAATTCTTCCAGAATTCCGGGTGCCTGTTCC
The DNA here is from genome assembly GCA_036834745.1 of Prolixibacteraceae bacterium. Taxonomy (GTDB): domain Bacteria; phylum Bacteroidota; class Bacteroidia; order Bacteroidales; family Prolixibacteraceae; genus Aquipluma. The sequence continues at coordinate 2,263 of DAITNH010000310.1, read as the reverse complement.
AACTGAACATTGTGCAGCTGAAGCTCTTGCCGGGTGGTAATATGAATGGGTTCTGTCCCCCCTTTTTGAGCCAGCAATGCAACTTCTTTCAATTGCTGTGGCGAAATCATACCAGCGGCACATCGAACGCGAACCATAAAAGTTCCGTTTACTCGTTGCTCGTAAATGCCCATCGGCACACGGATGGCCTTAAATTTTACGGCTTCAATTTTACCATTCCTGAAATCGTGCACATGCTTCGCAAATGCCCCGATATCAGATTTTAGTGAATCTGGGATACTATACATTTTGGCTTTTTTTACGTACCTACTTCGAATAAGCAGATATACGCCACAAAGTTGCAACCCTCGGCTATTCGATCAAATACCATGTATTAGGTATATCGCATACCACGAACGAGGTAAATACCAAATTTTTGCAGGGAACACCAATTAAATTACCACAGATTACGCAGATTCTCACGGATTCATAACCCAGATAAAGTATTAACAAAAGCGAGAATGAAAACGAAGACAGACAACGGATTATGCATCATTTTGGCAACTCGAAATCAGGAAGTTCAGGACCGATCGAGGATCTTTAAATAAAATATTCAATATTATCAATCCATCCGGCCCGAATGGCGTGCATAATCAATTCGGAAGCATTGGAAACGCCCATTTTCCGAAAGATATTCTTGCGGTGAGTATTAACGGTGTGAAAGCTGATATTTTTCTGGTTTGCAATCTCTTTGGTGGTCAAACCTCCGGCGATTAGGCGAACAATCTCAATTTCAGAACTTGTTAAATGGGTCGGTTCTTCGGGTACCGATTTACTTTCACTCAGTTCAAGAATCAGATCGAGTATTTCATCGGCAAAGTATTTTTTTCCTCTAAAAGCCGCATCAACTGCCGAAAAAACCTCGTCACGCCCTGCTGTTTTATATAGGATGTTTTTAATCCCGATTTTAGATAACTCCGTAAATTCAGCTTTGCTGATCGAGTTGGTCAGTATTAAAATAGACAAGTTCGGAAATTGAAGCTTTATCCGTTGAAGATCAACTATGCTGTCGTAGTCAAATAGCGAAAAATCAGTTATCAGGAGTTCGCAAAGTTCATTCTCCAAAATTTTTAGCAGCTCGAATTGCGAATTTGCCACACCGATAACAGTAAATCGCTCATCCTGAGCGAGTATCGTTTTCAGCGTTTCGACAACCAGAAACTGGCTATCGGCAATTATTATTTTCTTTGAAGAATTGTTCGTATTCATTCTATTTGTGTATTAGCTCCGGAAACAAACCTTGTTCGATTTAAACTACATTATACTGAATTGTTTCAATTGTTCAAGCGCTTGGCATTGCAAAGTAAGCAAACATCATGAAAGTAGCCACAAGCGACTTGTTCCAAATTAGATTTTTTGTACTTTCGGCGGACAAAACAATTGATTTATTTTAGCTAATTATCAGTAATTCAAAACGTTTCAGTTAATGGCGAATTTAGGGAAGGGAATATTTCAACGCACCGAGTTACTGTTGGGCAAAGAGGTGATGGAAAAGATTGCAACGAAAAACGTGATCATCTTCGGAATTGGAGGAGTTGGAAGCTGGTGCGCCGAAAGCCTTGTACGAAGTGGGATACGCAAGCTGACAATTGTCGATTCGGACCTGATATGCATTACCAACATCAACCGGCAATTACATGCTACCACGCAAACTGTTGGCGAAGTCAAAACCGAGGCGCTTAAAAACCGTTTGCTCGAAATCAATCCTTCAGCCGAAATTCAAACCATTCAGAAAATATACAATCCTGAAAGCTCCGATTCGTTCGAGCTTGATTCATACGATTTTATCATCGATGCCATCGACAGTTTGAGCAATAAAATCCATTTGATCCGCAAAGCAACCCGCACCAATGCTGTTTTCTTTTCATCAATGGGCGCTTCGCTTAAACTTGACCCGACAAAAATTCGTGTGGCCGAATTCTGGAAAGTAAAAGGTTGCCCGCTGGGACACATCGTTCGTAAAAAAATTCGCAAAGGCGATTTGCCAGCAAAAAAATTTATGTGCATTTACAGCGAAGAACTGCTCGAAAACAAAGGCGCAGGTTCATCGTGCGGAACCGACAAATGTTTGTGTCCCAAGTCGAAAAATGCGCCGGGAGATCCTAATTTGGCTGATCATGAATGGTGCAGCCAGAAAGCAGTAATCAACGGAACAGTTGCGCACATTACCGCGATATACGGTTTCACACTGGCAGGATTGGTAATTCAAAGTATTTATAACGAA
>DAITNH010000309.1:0-6052 GCA_036834745.1 Prolixibacteraceae bacterium | reverse complement strand
ATACAGGGTTTTTGCATTTCGTGCATCTATACTTTGAAAACACATAAAAATGGAAAATCCAACCGATATAAATATTCTGATTATTCGTCTGCTTTCGGGAGAAGCTGATGTGGAAGAAAAGAAGATGATTGCTGACTGGCTAGGCCATTCGGATGATAACAAAGAGCTGTTTGCCGATCTGAAGGAAATTTGGCTGAGTTCAGGAATTCAAAGTAATGCCGACAACTATCATTTGGAAGAAGCCATCCTGAAATTTAGGGAACAAATCAGCAAATCGAAACATCAGCAGAAACTACGGATCAATTTCATGCCATACCTTAAGTATGCAGCCATCGCTATTTTGATTTTGGCACTTCCCTTCAGCTATTATATCGGAACCCGAAATACCCCGGCGGACAATTCAATGACAACAATCTCCTGCGCTTTTGGCGATAAATCAAGCATTGTTTTACCCGATAACTCCCGGGTATGGCTGAATTCAGGCAGTAAATTAACCTTCAGTTCCAACTTTAAAAATGGCAGGAAGGTTTTACTTGAAGGTGAAGCATTCTTTTCGGTTTCGAAGGATAAAAACAATTCTTTTCGGGTAAAAACAACAGATATTGAGATTGAAGTGTTGGGTACCGAATTTAATGTGAAAGCCTATGCCGAAGAAAATTTAGTTTCGACCACCCTGGTTGAAGGTAGTGTGAAGATTTCAGGCAAATATCAGCAAACCTTACTGAAACCCGATCAGAAACTGGTGTTTGACAAAGAAAGTAAGAAAATGAGGATTCAGGAGCTCTCTGATACTGCACCGGATACCGAATGGAAAGATGGCCGTTTTGTTTTCCGCAACGAATCGTTGGCTGAGTTAGTGCCAAAGCTGGAACGCTGGTTTGACGTTGACATTGTTTTTGCCGATGAACAGGTAAAAGACAGGAGGTTTACCGGGATTCTGCAACGTGAAAGTATTCTGGAAGCAATTTCATACTTCGATCATTCCAGGTTTGTCAGCTGCCGGGTGCAAGACAATAAAATCATTCTTAAATCTCAAAATAACTAAAATGCAATGTGTATGATCTTTTATTGAAATGAAAAAGGGAAGTGCTACCAACACCTCCCTTGAGTAATCATTAAACCGAAGTTTAACTTTTTTAAAACGTTCAAATTTATGAAATTAAATCGAAATGATCTATCCTTCTTTAAGGATGGGAGTCTAAAAAAATGTTTACGAATTATGAAACTAACCTCATTTTTCATTCTGGTTTTGACCCTGCAAATGAGTGCGTCGGTTTACTCGCAAACCACCACCATGAGTGTAAAGTTGAAAAATTCGACTTTGCAGGAGCTGTTTCTCCATATTGAAAAAAGCAGCAATTACCGTTTTTTCTACAACAACGACGAAGTGGATGTAAACCAGCGCATTTCGGTCGATGCCGATGAAAAAACAGTTGGAAAGATTCTGGAAGCTGCTTTTGCAGGCCTGCCGTATTCATTCAAGGAGCTGGAAAACAAACTCATCCTCATCGAACGGAACGGGGCCAAACCAAATCCAATCGGAGCAACCATGCAACAGCAAAAATCCGTATCCGGTAAAGTTACTGACTCTTCGGGTGCTTCGTTGCCAGGGGTTTCGGTGGTCGTAAAAGGCACAACCAATGGAACCATTTCTGATGCGAATGGAAATTATTCATTGGCAAATGTTCCTGAAAATGCCGTGATTCAGTTTTCGTTTGTAGGGATGACAGGGCAGGAAGTGGTTGTTGGAAACAAAACTTCAATTAATGTTACACTAGCTGAAGAAACCATTGGCATTGAAGAAGTCGTGGCAATTGGATACGGTTCATCCAGGAAAAAAGATTTGGTTGGGTCGGTTGTATCTGTAGAAGCCAGCAAAATTAACAATCAGACAGTGCAAAACGTTACTCAGGCATTGCAGGGAAAAGTGGCAGGGCTTCAAATAACCAACAATGGAACTCCGGGCAGCAGTCCTCAGGTTCGGCTTAGAGGTTTGGGTACTGTAACTGATGGTTCAGGTCCATTATATGTGGTAGATGAAGTAATTGTACCAAATATCTCTTTTTTGGCACCCGGCGATATAGAAAATGTGACAGTTTTGAAGGATGCATCCTCCGCTGCAATTTATGGTGTTCGCGCCGCTGGTGGCGTAATTTTAATTACAACTAAAAAAGGTACTGATTCTAAACCTACTATTTCATTTAATTCTTATGTCGGCATAAAAAAAGCCGCCAATATAGTTGACATAGCTAACGGTCCGGAATACATTCAATTGTATAATGAAGCGCTTCAGTACAGGGGACTTACCTCCGGTCAATTGGATCCTTCAAAGTATTCTTCTCATAATTACTATGATGACATTCTTAATAATAATATTGTAACCAATTCGCAGGATCTGACCATTTTGGGGGGTACAAGCTCCGCAAAATACAGTATTGGATTTAGTCATTTGAAGGATGACGGTTTGGTAAAAGATGATAATTATTCCAGAATCGGATTCAGGGCAAAATATGATGTTTCGATCAATGACAAACTAAGGGTTGGATTTTCAACAATATTATCTACTGCTAAATCTAACCCGCAAGCTAATTCTATGTCAGCAGTACATAACGTATTACCTATTTTTCAACCAAAGGATGCAAATGGAAACTGGACTGACCCGACCTCCATTAAAAATGTCATAAATTTAGCTGCAGCACATTACTACGACAAAAATTCTTTTCAAACAGCGCTCAATGCTATTTTAAACGGATATGCAGAACTCGATCTTTTAAAAAACTTAACCTTTAAAAGCAGTATTTCATTAAATCCCGGAGAAGTAAATTATATTAAATATTCTCCTCTTTATAAAGTTTCTGTTTATCAGTCACAGCAACAAAATATTCTCACCAAAACCCGGGGTCAAAATTTAAATATCAACTGGGATAATACAGTGACCTATTCCATGACAATTGCTGAAGATCATCATTTGAAACTATTGGGAGGTATGTCATATCAGGAGCAACAAACCAACAACCTTAATGCAACTGCCAGCGGACTTCAGGATTTGCCCGAAATTAGTTCCAGTTATCTGTTTTTGAGCTATCCAGGAAGAACTGACAAATACACAACTGCCAGTTCTGATGGAGGTGATAAAACAGTTGCCAACTCTTATTTTGGCCGTATAAACTATGACTATAAAGGCAAATATTTATTTAACGCCACTTTGAGGAATGATATTTCAACAAAATTCCCTAAAAACAACCGTAGCGCATTGTTCCCTTCAGTTGGAGGTGCATGGGTTGTCTCTTCTGAGGAATTTATGAAAAAGTCAAAAATTGATTTTTTGAAAGTTCGTGCCAGTTGGGGGTTAATTGGGAATGGAATAATTCCATCAAACATTTATGTACCGACTCTCTACACGGATAATTATGGGGCAGTTATCTTTGGACCGAATCAAAACAACGCTACCACTGCTGATGTTTCTCCCATTGCTACCATCAGACAATTGGCTAATCCAAATTTAAAATGGGAAACTGTAAGCGAATTTGATGCAGGCGTTGACGTGAGATTAATTCAAAACCGTCTTTCTGTAACAGCAGATTATTATAGTCGTGATACCAGGGACGCTATTTTCCCAATCAGTGCCCTCCCCAGTTCAGGGCTAAATACAAGCGGAGTTTGGGGAAACAATGCTACTATCAATAATTCCGGCTTAGAAATTACATTAGGCTGGGCTGACCACAAAGGAGATTTTAGTTATAGTTTAAATGGTAATTTTTCCTACAACCAGAATAAGGTAACTGCGCTTAGCGCTGCCAGTGCGGCAGGGATATACGGAAAAGCCTCTGGTTATAGCGCTACTTATACTTATAGCACACTTGGCCATCCTGTTGGGGAAATATTTGGTCTTCAGTCAATAGGGGTTTTCCAAAATCAGAACCAGATAAATAGTACACCACATGTATCAGGTGCTCTTCCAGGAGATTTAATATTTGAAGACCTTAACAAGGATGGTATTATTGATGATAGGGACCGAACATTCTTAGGCAATCCTAATCCTCCATTCTATTTTGGATTTGATGCTTCTTTTGGATACAAAGGGTTCGATTTAGGCATTGCCATACAAGGCGTTTCCGGTAATAAAATTGTGAATGCTGTAGATATCGAGAGGTTCGGAGGAGAAAATTATACTAAACGTTTTTTTGATAACAGGTGGCATGGCGAGGGAACTTCTAATACATTTCCGTCTGCCGTGTTAGCAAATACCACACAAAATAGTTCATTTTTTGTGGAGAGTGGCAGCTATCTAAGGTTAAAGAACATTCAACTTGGTTATACCTTCAATGCAAGTATTCTTTCTAAGATGGGCATCAAAAAACTGAGATTATATGTAACAGGTGAAAACATACACACGTTCACGAAATATTCTGGAACATCACCGGAAGTTACTGGAGGTCCTATATTTGGTGGTGTTAATTACTCTACCTATCCCTTGTCTTCTATCTATAGTTTTGGTATGAATCTAAACTTTTAAAAGAACTCAAAATGAAAAATAAAATAATTAAAATAATAGCTATTCCCTTGTTGGGAATCATTGCATTGTCTTGTAGTGAAAATCTTGACTTTGCACCATACAACCAAAAACCGCCAGTTCAATTTTTTCAAAATGCAGACGATGCACAAAAAGCTGTAAATGCCTGTTATGGAGGGTTAACTGGTTGGGATTTTTTTGATCCTTCTACTTTTGGGGTTTCTGAAATGGCCTCCGGGAATACGGTTAAAGGCGGTGCAGCCAGTGACCAGGTTGTCGTATATCAATTTTCAAATTTCACAAGCACTTCTACCCATATAAATACAGGAAATAATTGGAGGGGGAGATACAATGTAATTAATTTTTGTAACCAGGCTATTACCAATATCCCCAATATTGATATGGATGAAGCAACTAAAAAATCATTAATAGCAGAAGCTAAATTTATCAGGGCATGGTTGTATTTCGATTTGGCTAAAACATTTGGTGAAGTAGTTATTTATGATGGTATTCCCGAAGACGGGAACTATAATTTACCTAAATCATCTTTGGCAGATGTTTATAAATTTATCGAAAGCGATTTGGAATATACCGTTGCTAATGGTAGAACAGCGGCCTGGGACATCAACAATAAAGGCCGGGTTACATCTAAAGCAGGGATGGCGCTTTTAGCTAAAGTAAAAATGTACCAGGCAAGCGGAGCCAATTTCAATGAAGATGGACAAGCTATTAACGGAAGGACTTGGGCTGATGTAAAAGCAACAACCGATGCTGTAATTAATAGTGGTTTTTATAAATTATTTACAACAAAAGGCGATAGTAGCTTTTTCTATCTATTCAGGCTTCCAAACGAAAATTGCGAAGAGTCAATATTTGAGATGCAAAACGGAAGCGTCAATATTAGTTATTATGGAACAAACCATAGTTCTGCATGCCAGTACCAGTGGGCTACAACATTGAATGGATGGGGCTTTAACGCGCCAAGTGATAAGCTAATTACAGATTGGGCCGCCCGAACAGATGATACCATCCGGTTCAGGCAATCTGTAGCTTTCCAGGGATTGACTTTGCCAGATGGCGATATCGTTGATCCCAAAGGGGTATTTCAGGCAGGAACCGGTTCAGTTGCTGCTAACCCAAATGCAACAGGAAATGCAAGATGCCGGTTTAATTTTAAAGCGTATGAATCAAGGCGTGATGACAAAGGTTTTGGTGGTTGGCAACGGTTGATTGAGCAAAATCTGAGATTATTCAGATATGCCGATGTATTACTTATTGATGCTGAAGCCGAATTTAATCTGGGAAATTTACAAGAGGCAGTAAATTCAATTAATTTAGTTCGGGCTCGTGTTAAAGAAACACCGTTAACTACGGCCAATATTACCTTACAAAAAATTTGGGATGAGCGTCGGTTTGAATTGGCATTTGAGAATGATCACTTTTTTGATTTAGTGCGTACTGGGCAGGCTGCAACGGTATTAGCTCCTAACGGATTTAAGAAACCCAAAAATAATTTCTATCCAATTCCTCAGACCCAAA
>DAITNH010000308.1:2677-6067 GCA_036834745.1 Prolixibacteraceae bacterium | reverse complement strand
ATGAAATTCTTTGGGTCCATCCGTTGTTCCTTTCACGCTACCTTACTTTTTGCCAGATGCAAAGGTTTAATTCTTATATTTGGTAAAACCAATTCTGAAAAGTATGAATAATGGCTGGACTATTTCGAGACGAAGATTTTTAGGTTTCACAGGAACGTTTGCCACCGGACTTTTATTCTCCCCGGATTTACTGGCCAAAAGTGGTGAGATACCAGTTGTCAGGTTTGGAATGTTGTCAGATGTTCATTACGCCGATCGCGAACCGGCAGGTGCACGTTTTTATCGCCAGTCGCTTGGCAAAGTTCAGGAGTGTATTGACCGGATGAATCAGGAAAAGCTTGATTTTGTAATTGAACTGGGCGATTTTAAGGATCAGGATGCAGTTCCAAACGAAGCAAATACCTTGAAATACCTGACCACAATTGAGTCTGTTCTCCAAAAGTTTAACGGTCCGACTTACCACGTTTTGGGAAACCACGATATGGACGGGATTTCAAAGTTGCAGCTTCTTGAAAGGATTGAAAATACTGATATTCCGGCAACGGAAAGCTACTATTCCTTTAATCAGAAGGGAATTCACTTTGTAGTTTTGGATGGTAATTTTACTTCTGAAGGCAAAGAATACGATCATGGAAATTTTAGTTGGGATGATGCTCTTATTCCGGCCATTCAGGTAAATTGGTTGAAAGATGATCTGGAATCAAACAAACTACCAGTCATTGTTTTTATTCACCAGATGCTCGACGATTCGAAAAATGTGAAACAAGCAGTTCAGAATGCCGGTGAAGTGAGAGGAATTCTGGAACAGTCGGGTAGGGTACTTTGCGTATTTCAGGGGCATGTCCACGAGGAAAGATACAATCTGATCAACGGAATTCATTATTATTCAGTAAATGCGGTGGTTGATGGCGATGGACCTGAAAACAATGCATACATGATTGTGGATATTTACAAAGATGGAAGCCTGAAAATTGACGGTTACAGACGGGCAACAGACCGGGAAATGAAAATGAATAAGGATTAATGAATTACGTTTAAGACGGATAATTATAGAAAGAGAGATATTGTTTGAAACAACAAACTCACCCCGTCGCATCTTCGATGCTCTCCCCCTCTCTTTTTAAGAGAGGGGGGAAGGCCGCTTGCGGACTTCGGGGTGAGTTTGAGATTTAAAACGGAATACCATGAAGAAAAAACTCGTAATTCTTTCAGGAGCTGGAATGAGTCAGGAAAGTGGCATTCGCACCTTTCGCGATATGGACGGATTGTGGGAAGAATATGATGTGACCGAGGTTGCCACGCCCGAAGCCTGGGCGCGAAATCCAGTTTTGGTGATGAAGTTTTACAACGACCGGCGCAAACAACTTTACGAATGTTCGCCCAATACCGGTCATTTTGGATTGGTTGATCTGGAAAGGGATTTTGATGTTCAAATTATTACCCAGAATATTGACGACCTTCATGAGCAGGCGGGCAGTTCGAAGGTTTTGCATTTGCACGGCGAACTGAAAAAAGCCAGAAGTTCGGTTGATGAATCACTGATTTATGATATCGATGGTTGGGAACTGAAATTTGGCCAGAAGTGCGCAAAAGGAAGCCAGCTTCGTCCGCACATTGTTTGGTTTGGCGAGGCTGTTCCGGCAATGGACGATGCCATTCCATTGGTCGAATCGGCTGATATTCTGGTGGTAATTGGCACTTCGCTCAATGTGTATCCGGCTGCAGGATTGGTCAATTATGCAAAAAAAAGTACGCCAATTTTCGTAATCGATCCTGAACGTCCGTCGGTGTTTATCCGCAACGTGACTTACATTCAGGAAAAGGCGGGAAAAGGAGTTGAGATATTGAAAAAATCATTAAAATCACTGGTATGAAAAAGTTTTATCTTATTTTCTTGTTGATAGCAATTATCCGTATGGTAGGTTTTTCGCAGCAATTTGAAGGTGGTGTGATTGCCGGATTTAATGCTTCACAGGTTGATGGCGATTTGTACAAGGGATACCACAAGCCGGGCATCGCTTTGGGTGGCTATGTCCAGACCAACCTTACCCGGAAGGTTTTTGCCGGCATGGAGCTCAAATTCATGCAAAAAGGCAGCCGGAACATCGATTCGCTTGCGACAAATGGCCAAATCAAATACATCATGCGCTTAAACTATGTCGATATGCCTTTTTATCTGGGAATTCGAACCAGTGAAAAAATATCATTGCTGGTCGGACTATCTCCCGGATACCTGTTAAGCGGTAACGAATACAACGACTATGGAATATTTCCGGAAGAAGATCAAAGTCCGTTCAATGCGATTGATCTTGAGGGATTCCTGGGTTTTCGGTTTCAGTTTACCGATCGGCTTTTTGTCGATCTTCGCGGAGCGTATTCGCTTTTGCCCATTCGCGAGCAGCCGGGTGATCCGCTCTGGTACTGGAAAAGCAACCAGTTCAATAATTTGCTGAGCACAACTGTATTGTACCGTCTCGATTTCTGATCAAAGCTAAAAACCAACTAACCAACCTGATTTATGAAACCAAAAACCTTATCCACTTGGACCGTAATTCTTCTTTTTTTGTTTTCCTGTTCCTCTCGTGAAAAAATCAAATCTACTGATCAAAAAATTTTCAACGAACTATCGGAAGCCCTGAACAAAGGAATTCTGGACACTTGGTATCCGCGCACCATCGACAGTGTTTACGGCGGGTTTCTCAGCGATTTCGATTACAAATGGGAGCTGAAAGGTCCGCAGAATAAGATGATTGTAACCCAATCGCGCCATGTTTGGACCTGCTCGACGGTCGCTGAGTTTTATCCTGAAAGAAAAGATTATTTTCTGAAGATGGCCAGTCACGGCGTTCAATTCCTGAAAGATAAAATGTGGGATACAAAGTTTGGCGGGTTTTTTAATTTGGTCGATCAGAAGGGAAATGCGTTGAAATCGGGAAAAGCTGACCGGATCATTAAAGAGGCATACGGAAATGCATTTGCCATTTACGGATTGGCAGCGTATGTTCGTCAAACCAACGATACTTCGGCACTTTCAATGGCAAAAAAAACGTTTCTGTGGCTCGATCAGCACAGTTACGATCCACAATATGGCGGTTATTTTCAGTTTTTGGAAACTGATGGAACACCCTTAAAGGACGGTTTTCTGGGAGTTCCGCCAAAAGATCAGAATGGTTCCATTCATTTGCTCGAAGCATTTACCGAATTGTACCGTGTTTGGCCAGATCCGCTGGTGAAAGAGCGTTTGCTGATGATGCTTGGCCTGGTTCGCGACCAAATTACCCATACAAAAGGTTATTTGCAATTGTTCCTGAATCTGGACTTGTCTCCGGTTTCGTACCGGGATTCGGCTGAAGATGTCCGGAAAAATCAATGGCGCCATGATCATATTTC
>DAITNH010000308.1:0-2577 GCA_036834745.1 Prolixibacteraceae bacterium | reverse complement strand
ACTGGCCATGAAATCCCATATCTGGAAAGGGAATTACCACACTTCGCGCTCGCTGATGAATTGTATGAAAAGGTTGGCTCACTAAAGGGTTCCCCAATGGAAATAAACACATAGGCACATTGGACACCTAAGTAATTAGAACAAAATGATTTTGCATTTGAATTTGTGCTTATTATCCTAACTCACCCCTTAGCATCTGCGATGCTTTCCCCTCTCTTTCAAAAAGAGAGGGGGGACGTTCGCTCGCGGACGTGGGGGTGAGTATGGAAAATATCACGATTGTGCATAAACAGCGGCAAACACACGCGACCAAACTTCCAGATTACTTTTCCCGAATTCGGCTGGTTTGTTTTTCTGATAATCAGAATCCATTTCGCCGTTCCGCATGGCCACGCCCATTTCAGTATAATTTTTAGCGATTTCTTCGGGAATTCCGGCCTGTAACATTCCGCCCAAAGTATCTTCATCTTTAAAGTTAACCCACGGAATCTCCGGTTTTCCGATCGCATTGCCTAAAATGGCTGCAACTTCGTGGGTTGTTTTTTCGTCGCTTGCAATGTAATGAATGCTTTTTCCCTTAAACGAAAGATTCTGCATTTCTTCGGCTGCCACATCGGCAATGTCTTCGGGGTGTACAATAACCAGTGTTGCATTTTCGCCATAATTACCACCCGTGATCCCCATGTTTTTGATCATTCCGATTTGACCCAGGAAATTTGTATAGAAAAAACCGGGACGGAGGTGTTTTACATTCACCCCTTCCAATGCATCCAATGCCTTTTCAACAAAATACAAGCCGCTCACCGGACCGCAGCCTTCGGGCATGTGGGCGCCCATACTGCTCAGGTTAACCACATTCTTTACTCCTGAAGATTTAATTGCGGTAGCGTAATTCTGGCCAATTCCGGCAATATATTGTTTCCAGTTACCTGCTCCAAAATTGGGCGGAACCATGGTGTAAACGGCATCAGCATCACTGAATGCTTCTGTCAAAAAACCGATGTCTTCAACCGAACCAATTGCGGCCTCGGCTCCCATGGCTTCAAACTGTGCCGCTTTTTCAGACTTGCTGCTTACAATTGTCACATCGTGACCGGCAGCTAATAATTTTTCAGCAAGAGGTTTGCTGACGTTTCCCAATGAACCTGTTACAACATATTTCATGTATTTAGTTTTTAAAAGTTAATAACTGCATTTTCGTAATATCTTATTCTTTTCAAATTAACTCACTGCGACATGGAATAGCCAAATGATGATTTTCTGTTTGTTCGATTATTCAGGTTGGCTATTTCATAGCTTTTGTTTTTAAATTGTTTAGGAATTGAACATTGAAGTAAAGTGAAAAGTTCATGTTGAAGTCACTGATCCGATGAACTTCAAGCTCATCGGTTCAGTTTTGAATTTCACCAAACCCCGGTTTTCATCTTGCAACTTTCTTTCTATCTTTGCGGCTCATTATCAGTAACCTTTATCTCACTCATAAAATGGAATATAAATTCTGGGAAATTGAGCCGAAATGGCAGCAATACTGGGAGGAACACAAAACGTTTAAAACTACAAACGACTTCTCGAAACCAAAATATTACGTGTTGGACATGTTCCCTTATCCTTCAGGAGCAGGTTTGCACGTTGGACATCCGGAAGGCTATACGGCCACCGATATTATCAGTCGCTACAAACGCATGAAGGGTTTTAACGTGTTGCACCCAATGGGATGGGATGCTTTCGGTTTACCCGCCGAACAATATGCCATTCAAACCGGAACGCACCCTGCCGTTACCACCAACATCAATTGCGACAATTTCCGTCGTCAGATCAAAGCGCTCGGTTTGAGCTACGACTGGGACCGCGAAATAAATACCACCGACCCAAAATATTTCCGCTGGACACAGTGGATTTTCACCAAACTGTTCAATACATGGTTCGATGCCGAAGCCGGAAAAGGACGGCCAATCAGCGAACTCCCAATTCCTGCTGAAATTCAGGCGCAGGGTGTTGAGGCTGTCAATAAATACATTGGCGAAAAACGCCTGGCTTATTACGACAATGCGCAGGTTTGGTGGTGTCAGTCGTGCAAAACGGTTTGTGCCAACGAAGAAGTGCTGACTGACGGATCGCACGAAAAATGCGGCAATCAGGTGACCCGCAAAAACCTGAAACAATGGTTGCTCCGCATTCCACATTATGCCGAACGTTTGTTGCAGGGTTTGGACGATCTGGATTGGCCGGAAGGTGTAAAAGACATGCAGAAAAACTGGATTGGTAAATCAATCGGTGCCGAAGTCGATTTTGCAGTTGAAGGGCTGGATGAAAAATTAAGAGTTTACACCACCCGTCCTGATACCTTGTTTGGAGCCACTTACATGGTTGTTTCTCCTGAACATCCGATGCTCGAAAATTTGGTAACTCCTGAAAATGCTGAAAAAGTAAAACAATACATACATGCGTCGTCGATGAAGTCGGATTTGGACCGCACCGAACTGGCCAAAGACAAAACCGGAGTTTTCACCGGAAGCAATGCCATCAACCCGATCACCGGTTTGCCGATTCCAATCTGGATAGCCGATTACGTGCTGA
>DAITNH010000307.1:4013-6076 GCA_036834745.1 Prolixibacteraceae bacterium | reverse complement strand
CTATGCTTCAATCAATTATAAATTCAATAATTACCTAAACTTTCAGGCACGCACCGCCATTACTTCCTACGATTTGTTCCGGTCGGAAAAACTTCCGTTCTCGGCGCATCCTTATGGACGCGAAGGCGAGATGGGCGACTACCGCGAAGACAAACGTAATTTGTTTGAGAACAATACCGACGTTCTTGTTTCGTACGACCGCTATGTGGTTCCAAAACTTAGCTTACACGCCACTGCCGGAGGAAACATTCGTTCTTACGATTTCAGGAGCAGTTTTGCCACTACCGACTACCTGAACGTGCCGGGTTGGTACAATTTGAGCAATACTAAGAATCCGGTAAAATCGTATAATTTCTATGCTCCGATGCAGGTACTCAGCGCTTATGCTACTGCCGACCTCACTTACGACGATTTCTTTACGGTGTCGTTAACCGGACGTACCGATAAAAACTCAACGTTGCCTTCAGGAAACAATGCGTATTTCTATCCTTCGGTTTCAACCAGTATTGAATTATCGAAGCTTGTAACCATACCGTATGTAAAATCATGGAAAGTGAGAGGTTCGTATGCCAATGTAGGTAGTGCGCTCACTCAGTCGATGATTGGGCCAACATACCAGTTCCTTGGATTTAACGTATTGGGTTATGGTGGAAGTTACAATTCTCCTTACGACGGACCTACCTACCAGAACTCTTCATCATACAACATCAGCCTGATTCAGGGAACTTCAGCGGCTTCATTTACGGGCATCATTTCCAATCCCGACTTGAAACCGAGTTCAAGTTCTGCATGGGAAGTCGGGACTGATTTAGGCCTTTTTGAGAACAAGTTATTGTTCGATGTGACTTATTTCTCAAGCATCGACGGTCCTCAAATCTTCCAATTGCCAATTTCAGGAGCAACCGGATATACGTCAGCATTGGTAAACGGCATCAAGGTAGAACGAAAAGGGATCGAAATTTCGGCATCGGCAACACCTGTCAGTAAACCAAATGGCTTTAGCTGGAACATTTCGGCCAACTTCTCCACCAATCAGCAATACCTGAAAGAAATTTATCCAGGCGTTGAAAAACTCAATATCTACCTGAAAGTGGGCGACCGTATGGACAAAATGTACGGAACCGATTTTGTTCGTACAGCCGATGGACAGTTAATCAACGATGCGAGTGGCCGTCCGATCAGGAACTCGGTCACACAGTACCTTGGAAATGCCAACTCCGATTGGGCCGGTGCAATTAACAACACCTTTTCATATAAAAATCTAAGCCTGAAATTTCAGTTCGATGGACGGTTTGGTGGAACTATTCTCGACTATGTAGAGCAAAAAACCTATCAGGGCGGTCGCCACATCAACACGGTTCTGGGCGAAATGGGTGAAGCCAGGGTAAACGATACCAAAGGAATTAAATCGTACGTTGGCGAAGGGGTCGTATTGACAGGTGGAACAATACAATACGATTCGGACGGAAAGGTTATCAATTACGACCAATTGCAATTTGCGCCAAACACTACCGCGACTTTTTTACAGGATTACATCAGCCGTTATTATGGCACCAATTCATCGTATGCCATTAGCCGTACCTATGTGAAACTTCGTGAAGTGGTGCTAACTTACAACCTGCCGCAAAAATTCCTTCAGAATTCATTTGTCAAGCAGGCAAATATCTCATTTGTAGGCCGTAACCTGCTGTATTTTGCCGAAAGAGGCGATATCGACATCGAACAATATGCCGGAACAAACGGATCTTCAGGGTTACAAACTCCCACAACCAGACGTTTTGGTTTCAACCTGAATATCACTTTCTAATCCCATTTTTTAATCGGTTTAAATCATACAGAAATGAAGAAAATAATCCTATTCATGATGGTACTTGCAGTGGCATTTACATCATGTCAAAAATTCGAGGAACTTGAAAAAGATCCAAACCGCCCCGGAGAAGTCCCGCCATCAATGGTTTTTACTACTGTGCTGAATGGCATGTATTATTCGCCCTGGAGCGACGAACAGCGCTGGAACCAATTCTGGTGCAGCAACTATGCCTATTACGACGATCAGGAATACG
>DAITNH010000307.1:0-3913 GCA_036834745.1 Prolixibacteraceae bacterium | reverse complement strand
CGCTGGAACCAATTCTGGTGCAGCAACTATGCCTATTACGACGATCAGGAATACGACTGGACAACCACCAGTTTCAGTTACAATCAATTGAAAAACGTAAACCAGATGATGGCTGAAGCCAAACGTATTGGTCTTCCTGATAATAATCCGTATTCCGCATTGGGTAAATTTTTTAAGGCATATTATTTTGTCGATATGTCACTCAGGTTGGGTGACTTGCCTATGACCGATGCGTTGAAAAGTCTGGAGAATACTGCTCCGGCATACGACACTCAAAAAGCAGTATTCAAGCAGGCGCTTGTTTGGCTCGAAGAGGCGAATACAGACCTTCAGGCGCTTAACAACAACGGGGACAATACCTTGACCGGCGATTTTATGCTGAATAACGATCTTGAAAAATGGCAGAAAGTGGTTAATACCTATAAATTGCGCGTTCTGATCAACCTGAGCAAAAAAGAAGCCGACAGCGATTTGAACATCAGAAAACTGTTCTCCGATGTGGTTTCCAATCCGGCTAAATATCCGGTAATGACTTCGTTGGACGATAACCTAAAGTTCACCTACAACGCTTCAACCGACAAATATCCGCTCAACCAGGACAACTACGGACAGACTGCCACACGTAACAATATGTCGGCCACTTACCTGAATACACTGGTAGCGCTGAAAGATCCACGCACATTTATTGTTGCCGATCCGGCTCCTGTTAAAATTCAGGCCGGATTAACAGCCGCCGATTTTGAAGCTTATGTTGGAGCAAGTTCGGGCGAAAGTCTCGACGACATGTCAACCAAAATGCTGAACGGTGAGTATTCGGCCATCAGTAAAGACAAATATTACAGTTCGTACTTTGGTGAGCCAACCATTCAAATCGGTTATGCCGAATTATGTTTTAATATAGCTGAAGCCATCAATCGTGGATGGGTTACCGGAAACGCAGAAGATTATTACACCAAAGGAATTAAGGCATCGTGGACATTCCATGGAGCCAATGTTGATGCCAACTGGACAACATACTACGCGCAGCCTTCGGTAAAATACAGCGCAACAGCGACTACTGCCATTACCCAGATCCTGACCCAAAAATACCTGGCGTTCTTCCAGAATTCGGGATGGGAAGCATACAACAATTACCGTCGCACAGGAGTACCAACATTCCTGACCGGACCAGGTACCGCCAACAGCGGACGTATAGCCAAACGCTGGCAGTACCCAAGTTCCGAAAGAACTACCAATGCAACCAACTACAACGCAGCATTGAAAAGCCAGTTTGGCGCTGAAACCGATGACATCAATTCTGACATGTGGATTATTAAATAAACAGCAGCTTTTATAGACCCCCTTTTTCATAAACCCTGACAGTTCTTGCTGTCAGGGTTTTACTGTAACAAAACGCAACATAAATAACTGAAACCATGACTCAATTAAAAAACATAAAGGCGGTGATCTTCGACTGGGCCGGCACCATCATCGACTACGGATGCATTGCTCCAACCCAGGTATTTATTGAAGTATTCCGAAGAAAGGACATACTGCTAAGCATTGACGAAGCCCGTGGCCCAATGGGTTTGGCGAAAAAAGACCATGTTAGGGAGCTTTTCAGGCTTGAAACAGTGCAAAAGCAGTGGATCGCAGAATTTGGGCGAACTCCATCGGAAACAGATGTTGAAGGGATTTATGCCGAACTGGAACCTGCCCTGGCCATAATAGTGAAAAACTACAGCGACCCCATTCCTGGCTCGGCAGGACTGATTGACAGGCTGAAAAAGCAAGGAGTGAAAGTTGGTACGACCACCGGATATGTTTCAGAAATGATGAACAACCTACTGCCAATTGCTTTAGCCAATGGATTAAAGCCTGATTCTGTGGTCAATTCTTCGGAAGTTTTGGCGGGCCGTCCTGCTCCCTGGATGATTTACCGCAACTGCGAAAAAATGAATGTCTTTCCGCTAAGCCAGATGGTAAAAATCGGCGATACAGTGGCCGACATTCAGGAAGGAATAAATGCCGGAATGTGGACGATTGGCCTGACCAAATCAGGAAACGAAGTTGGTCTGTCGCTTGAAGATGCCGAAAACGCCGACCATGTTTGGCTGATGGAAAAAATAGCCCTCGCCGGGAAAAAACTACTGAATGCCGGAGCAGACTTTGTGGCCGAGGGTGTTTGGGATTGTTGGCCGATATTGGAAGAAATTGACAGACAAATTGAGGCCAATATCACAATCGAAAGACAGATTGATCCCAGTATCACAAATCAAAAACAACTGCTTAATTATTTCCCTCTTTTCTTCTGATTAAAATAAACCATGATCAAAGCTATTTCGCCCGAGATGAAAAAATGGAGGCTGCAAATATTTGCACTCACCTGGATGGCCTATTTCGGTATGTATTTTTGCCGGAAAAATTTCAGTGTCGTAATGCCAGTCATGAGCCGCGAACTGCACACCTCCAAAGACGAATTCGCGGTTGTCATTACCATTTACAGCGTCATGTATATGATTGGGCAGTTCCTGAACGGTTACCTGAGCGACCGGCACGGGCCACGGCTGATTGTTGGAATTGGCCTGATCATCTCAGTCATCGCAAACCTGCTGATGGGCTGGATGGGAACCATCGGTTCTTTCCTTTTCCTAATGGGTCTGAACGGCTTCGGGCAATCGTCGGGCTGGTCGGGGCTGATTAAAAACCTGACGCCCTGGTTTAAAAAGAAGGAGCGCGGCGTGATGATGTCGTTCTGGACAACCTGTTATGTTATTGGTGGAATGGCTGCTACTGCATTTGCTACTTATTGGCTTTCCAATCAGAGTATCCTCACCGATTTATCCTGGAGACGGGCATTTCTGGCTCCATCCATACTTCTGTTGATTATTTCGCTGGTGTACATTGTGTTTGTCCGCAATCATCCAACCGATGTCGGACTTGAGCCATTCGAAAAAAATACGGATACAAAAAAAAGAAAGCGGAAAGAAAAAGAAGCACAGCTGGCTGTACTGAAAAACGGGGCAGTCTGGATTGCCGCAGCCATGTATTTTTTTGTCAAGTTTACGCGCTACGCTTTTCTGTTCTGGCTTCCGCTGTATTTGTCGGAAGCTCTTTTTTATTCCGATGAGCGGGCAGGCTACACTTCCATTACTTACGAAGCTTTCGGATTTCTGGGCATTTTGGCGGCAGGTTATGCCTCCAATTACCTGTTTCAAACACGGCGCTTTCCGGTCAGTTCAATCATGCTGTTCGGGTTGGCTTTTGTGTTGTTCCTGCAACCATATCTCAGTCCGCTAGGCATTGTTCCAACCATCATTTCCATCGGACTGATCGGCTTTTTTACCTACGGCCCCGATTCGCTCATGTCGGGCGCGGCAGCCATGGATATCGGGAAGAATTACGGAGCCGCTCTGGCTGCCGGACTCATCAACGGAGTTGGCTCTGCTGGGCAATTGCTCTCGCCGTTTGCAGTGGCTTTTGTTTCTGCCAAATATGGATGAGATGCTTTGTTTCAGTTGTTCGTGGTCGTCGCGTTAATTGCCGCATTATTACTCATCCTGAAATGGAATTACGGCAAAGAAAATCAGGAAATAACAGAACCAGAACCGACTATGGATTTGAAATACGCTGAAACAAATTTCTGACCAAATGAATTAGGGTTGTTTCGTACCTACGGCACGAAGAGCGGTGTGGTCAATCGTTTTTCTACAAATATTTCGTGACTTCGGCGTGAGCGTTCGACTGAGCTCACGCCGAAGTCTCAGTCGAACGCCGCTGGCACTAATTTGTTCTAATCAACCGAAACGCCTAATTGGTGCTTGCTCCAGAGGAGCAAAATATTTATAGAAAAAGAAAAGAGGTAAAGGAAGTCGTCCGCGCGAAAGCCTTTTTCAGGGCAAAAACCATCTTTCGGACGAAACGACATTGACCT
>DAITNH010000306.1:0-6129 GCA_036834745.1 Prolixibacteraceae bacterium | reverse complement strand
GTGAACAACGAAACGAACATACAACAAACGGTTGATCAGATTATCGATGAAAAAGGGAAGGACGGGAAATCCGTCATTCCTATTTTGCAGGCGATTCAAAATACCTACAATTACCTTCCGGAGGAAGCCCTGAAATATGTTTGCGAAAAAACTGAAATTACTCCCGAACAGATTGTCGGGGTGGCTTCGTTTTATTCGCAATTCAGGATGCAACCCGTTGGCGAGCACATCATCAAAGTTTGTGTGGGAACGGCTTGTCACGTAAAAGGCGCCGGACAGGTTTACGATGCCTTGCGTCGTCATTTCAACCTCACCGGAAACGAGGAAACCGATGCTTCAAGGAGATATACCATCGAAAAAGTATCGTGCCTAGGTTGCTGTACCTTGGCGCCGGTAGTTCAGATCGACGAAATTACTTACGGCCATGTTGCTTCGGATATGGTTAAAAATGTGGTTGCTGATTTCGAAAAACATGCAGGAATTTCAGGAGCCAAAAAAGGATTGTTCAGGAATGTGGATGGTTCGGAAATTCAGGGGGAAATCCGCATAGGACTGGGATCGTGTTGTGTGGCTTCCGGAAGTGAAGAGGTGAAAAAAGCAGTGGAAGATACGATTGCCGATACCGGCATCAAAATAAGTCTGAAAAATGTAGGATGTGTGGGCATGTGTCATCAGGTTCCGCTGGTCGAAATTATTCCACACAACGGAAAATCAACTTTATACGCAAAGGTGAAACCTGAAGAGATTCAGGGAATTATCGCCAATCATTTTAAACCTCAAAGCACTTTCGGAATGCTGAAAAGCAGCGTTTACAAGTTTTTTGAAAGTGTGCAGACTGATACCGTTTGGGATGGCGTAAAACAATATTCGATTGATGCCCGCGAAAAGCAGGTGTCTGATTTCCTGGATCGGCAGATTCCGATTGCCACCCAGTACCGTGGAATTATTAATCCGCTGGATATCGAAGAATACAAGAAACACGAGGGTTTTGCTGCCATGAAAACCTGTCTGACTGAACTTTCTCCGGAAGAAATTATTCAAACCATTAAAGATAGCGGACTGCGGGGGCGGGGAGGAGCCGGTTTCCCAACCGGTCTGAAATGGAGTTTGGTGGCCGAAAATAAGTCGGATGTAAAATACCTGATTGTAAATGGAGACGAAGGCGATCCGGGTGCTTTTATGGACAGGATGCTGCTCGAATCGTATCCCTATCGGGTGATAGAAGGCATGGTGATTGGAGCCAAAGCGGTTGGTGCCACACATGGCTACTTTTATATTCGCGCCGAATATCCGCTTGCAGTGAAACGCATCAGGCAGGCGCTGATTTATTGCCGTGAAAATAATTATCTGGGCGAAAATATCATGGGTTCAGGCTTTTCGTTCGATGTTGATATTTATGAAGGTGCGGGTGCATTTGTTTGCGGCGAAGAGTCGGCACTGATGGCTTCCATCGAAGGTGAACGTGGATTTCCGCGCATTCGTCCGCCGTTTCCTGCTGTAAGCGGATTGTGGAAGCAACCAACGTTGATCAACAATACAGAAACTTTTGCGCAGGTTTCGTACATTATCCGTGAGGGATCGGGCAAGTTTTCATCTATCGGACTCGGAACCAGCAAAGGGACCAAGGTTTTTGCCCTCACGGGAAAAATTAACCGTGGCGGGCTGATTGAAGTGCCGATGGGAATTACTGTCCGTCAGATAGTGGAAGACATTGGAGGCGGTGTTCAGAATGGTAAAAAATTCAAGGCTGTTCAGATTGGCGGCCCTTCCGGAGGTTGTGTTCCTGCGCAATTGTATGACACACCCATTGATTACGAATCATTGCTGCAAGTTGGGGCGATGATGGGTTCCGGTGGCTTGGTTGTGTTGGACGAAGACGATTGCATGGTGGACATCGCCCGATACTTTCTGTCGTTTACCCAGAACGAATCGTGCGGAAAATGTACATTCTGCCGTATTGGAACAAAACGAATGCTCGATATACTGACTAAAATTACTACCGGAAAAGGTACTTTGAAAGATTTGGATGAGTTGGAATACCTTGCAGGCTGGACCAAAAAAGGAAGTTTGTGCGGACTGGGGAAATCAGCGCCAAACCCGATTTTATCAACTTTGAAATATTTTCACGACGAATATGTTGCACACATCAACGGCAAATGCCCATCGGGTAAATGTCAGAGTATGATCAAATATCAGATCAACGATTTGTGCATCGGCTGTACCAAATGTGCACAGAAATGTCCGACCAACGCGATACTTTTCAAACCGCACGAAAAGCACGAAGTCATCACCGATCTATGCATCAAATGCGATGCCTGCCGGCTGGTTTGTCCTGTTGATGCGGTGGAGATTGTATAGGTAGAGACGTACGATCGTACGTCTCTACATCGAGGGCGAAGGTTTTGGATATTGAATATTGGAAATTTAGAATTTTTCCTTATTGTGACGCTGACAGGTTCTTCAAACGCTGTCAGGTCATTCAAAGATAAATGCTATATGCGCCGCAAAGGAAGCCCCATCATCGCTTGCCTTCAAAATTTCTCATAACAGAAATTCGTCCTCTAAGTATGAACTTTCAGTCCTTCGATTGGTTTATTGAGCAAACGAAATCAAAATTCCGACGAGAATAAAGCAACTTCAAAATAGAAAACTGTGAACGTTACCCGAACTGCCAATATTTATAAAAACATACAACAAACCATTTGCCGCACGCTGGAAGAGGCCGACGGAAGTGGCCGTTTTACGGAAGATACATGGGAAAAGGAAATTGGTTCAGGAATTACCTGTGTAATGCAAAACGGATCGATTATAGAAAAAGCGGGCGTTAACTTTTCGTATGTTCGGGGAAGTTTCAACGAGAACATGGCAAAACTGTTGGGTGAAAATGCTACTGCATTTGCCGCCACTGGCATCTCGTCAATTATTCACTCCGGAAACCCATTTGTGCCAACCATCCACATGAACGTGCGGTATTTTAATCTCGACAATGGTTCGTCATGGTTTGGCGGCGGAATTGATTTAACCCCATCGTATATCAATCCCGATGAAGCACACTGGTTTCATCAGACGCTTAAAGAAATTTGTGACAAATACGATATCAGCTTTTATCCTGAATGGAAAACCTGGGCCGATGATTATTTTTATCTCTCTCATCGACAGGAAACCCGCGGTATTGGTGGAATCTTCTTCGACCGTATTCAACCTGCCAGCGAAGCATATTTTGAAAAAATGCTGAACCTGACTTCCGATCTTGCAAATGTATTTCCGCAAATTTATAGCCGGTTAATGAAAGAAAACGGACACAAACCATTTACCGAAGCTCAAAAAAGGTGGCAAAAAATTCGCCGTGGCCGTTACGTCGAATTCAACCTGATTCACGACCGAGGCACCAAATTCGGTCTCGAGTCCGAGGGAAACATCGAATCAATTCTTGTTAGTTTGCCTGCCGAAGTGGAATGGTTGTACCAATATCAGCCCGAGCCTGGCAGCCCCGAAGCCAACACGCAGGAACTGCTGAGAAAAGGAATCGATTGGGTTTAACTGAAGTTTAAAATGCCTATAGTTGTCATGTTAATAAACATTTAAGAAGTGGATTTTATTTTTGAATTTTTGAATTTCACTTTTCAAGGTGTATTTTTTAAATACCTTTGTGCCATTGGTCGATCATAAATATTACTGTTTAGTTGCAAGAAATGAATCGATCGCTTTACAAGATAAAAATTCATGGAAATCCCTATTCGCATCCTTATAATAGAAGACTCTGACACTGACAAGGAACTGTTGCTCTATGAGCTTAAACGTGGCGGTTATGATGTTGAATATTTATGTGTTGAGACTTTGGAAGAAATGATTTCCGCTCTTGATCAAAACGAATGGGACATTATCATCAGTGATTACTCATTGCCTAAATTTGATGGACTTTCCGCATTAAAGATTGCTAAAAAAAGAAATATCGACATTCCATTTATTTTGGTTTCAGGAACAATTGGCGAAGAACTGGCTGTTCAGGCAATGAAAGAAGGCGTAAGCGATTATATGATGAAGGGCAACCTAAAACGCATGGTTCCTGCAATTGACCGGGAGTTAAAAGACGCAAAAATTCGCGTACAAAGTAAATTGGCTGATGCTGCGCTGAAAGAAAGTGAAATTCGTTTCAGGGTGCTTGCTGAATCGGCTCCGGTTGGCATTTTTACAACTGATTCACGTGGCTCAACAGAATATGTGAACCCACGTTGGAGCGAAATATCTAAATTGAGTTTCGTAGAAGCTTTGAACGATGGCTGGCTAAAAGCCGTTCATTCCGGCGACAGGGAGATGCTGGCTTCTAGCTGGAAACAAACTACCCTCGATAATACATTCTCAAAGGCGGAGTACCGTTTTGTTCATCCTGACGGATCGGAAGCCTGGGTGATAGGAAATGCGGTACCTCAGCAAGATAAGAACGGCAATGTGGCAGGCTATATTGGTATCATCACCGATATCACCGAACGTAAAAAAATGGAAGCTGAGCTTATTATAGCAAAGGAAAAAGCAGAGGAAAGCGACCGTCTAAAAACTGCTTTTTTACAGAATATTTCACATGAAATAAGGACACCCCTTAATTCGATAGTTGGGTTTTCCAGAATAATCTCTGAGAATGATTTATCTCAGGAATCATTAGAAAAGTATGCAACTATAATCGAAAATAGCAGTACCCAACTGATGTCAATTATTGACGATATTATCCAAATAGCAACCATTGAAGCAGGTCAGCAAAAAATTCACGAAAACGAAATAAATGTAAATGCGGTTTGTAGCCTATTGTATAATCAGTTTATTACAAACGCGCGGATGCAAAATATATCATTGATTTCCAATCTGACGTTAACTGAGGTTGAGGCCTATATTATAACTGATGACTGCAAATTGACTCAAGTGCTCAATAATCTGATACGGAATGCCCTGAAATTCACAAAATATGGAACCGTTTCATTCGGTTATCAGTTGATTGGATCTGACTTGAAATTTTATGTGGAAGACACCGGCATTGGCATCTCTCCTGAAATGCATGATCAAATATTTAAGCGGTTCCGGCAGGTTGAAAGCACTCCAACGCGAAATTTTGGAGGTTCAGGCCTGGGGCTGGCTATTTCAAAATCGAATGTAGAATTACTTGGTGGCCGAATCTGGGTTGAGTCCGAAATCGGCAAAGGGGCAAAATTCTTTTTTACCATACCTTACAAACCATCCAGGGTGGCAAAAGTAGATAGTATTTTTGTGGAATCTTCAAATCATGGACTTCCTGACGATTTGAAAATATTGATTGTCGAAGATGAAAAAGCAGTTGATATTTACCTTTCATTGATTCTTAAAAATATCGGAAAGGAAATTATACATGCAGAAAACGGGCTTGAAGCTGTTGGAATTTGCAGGAAAAGAAATGACTTCGATTTTATATTGATGGATATTAAAATGCCCGAAATGAACGGATATAATGCTGTAAGGGAAATCCGAAAATTTAACAAGGACGTGATTATTATTGCCCAGACAGCATATGCACTTACCGGAGATAGGGAAAAAGCCATTGAGGCAGGCTGCAACAACTATATTACAAAACCGATTAATAGAAATACACTGAATGAAATGCTGAGGATATACTTTAGTGTTTAAAGTATCTTTTTCAGGATATTAACCCAGCAACCTTATCCTAACTATTTGTTTGGTTTTTGCAGTAATTTTGAATCGGTCGTCCAGACGCTTTCCAACAATCCAGACCAACTGGTTGCCACTGGCCAATATCCAGGCATTTTCCTTCTCCGGAATGGAGTACTTCTCGTCAATGAAGAAATCGCTTAATTTTTTCAGTCCGGTCATGCCCAAAGGTTGAAAATATTCACCCTCTTGCCAATGCCGCAATATCAGCGGAAAAATGAGTTTTTCCAGATCAAGATCAACCACATTTGGAAGCGTTGAGAAATGGAAATCTTTTGTTCTCTCCATTTTTTCAATTGACATTTGAACTGGAAGACTTACTTTTGAGCAGTCTTCTTCAATATAAAACACCTTGTTATGTTTCTGATGGCGGCTCGAAATCAACAAATATTCACGGTCTTTCACCAAACGGTAATCTTCAGAAAAGAATTTTTTGCC
>DAITNH010000305.1:0-6184 GCA_036834745.1 Prolixibacteraceae bacterium | reverse complement strand
ATTGGCTTTACCCAAAATTTCTCTCCGCATTATCATTCACCTGATCGATGATCCGAACAATTTTACCAACCATTACATCGTCAAATACTCCGTTGATTCCCTGATCGTTGATGTTGGTAAACGGCGGCTCAAACAACATGGCTTTATCAATCGTTCCGTTTTGGGTAAGGAAACTGATGATGTTGTTGATGAAGGTAATCTGATCAGCCGACAGGTTTCCGGATTGAATGAATTCTGAGAACAGCTGATTTGCAGCAGTTATATCCAATCCCAGCAGGCTCCGGATGAATTTTCCCAATGGCATATCGCCATATTCCCTCTGAAAATCAGCTTTGGTGCCTAACCCATCTGTGAAAAGCATCTTTTCAAGTAAATTCAGTTCTTCATGGGAAATCTGTATGTTGTGCTGAATCTTATGAATGACCAGGTAATCCTTGTTGTTCCGGATAAAACTTTCTACCCGTTCGCGATAACTTTTCATGCTGGTGTATGCCGGAAGAATATCAATCACTTTTACTCCATCTTCGTTCAGAACATCTTCAAAGTTGGTGTAAACGTTTTTCTTTTGAGCGGTATCAATGAATTTGATCAGATCGCGTAAATCGATACGGACCTTCTCCAACCTTTTAAGGGAGATTTCCTGCCAGAATTCATCGGTCTGAACGGCTTTGATAGTCTCTAGCTGTTGGTTTACCGCCGGAATATTTTTCTTCTTCATCAGCAGCCGGCCAATGGTTCCGATTCGGCCAATAAGAGCGACTTGTTTATTGCTTCTCAGGAGAAGAGCCAATTGCAGATTCAGCACTATTAAATCAAAGCGTTTGGCAATTTCATCATCCTTTTCAGCAATGGGCGCAAGATTCGACAAGTGGAGGCAAATGTCAGCAAAATCGACTTTACTAATGTTTTCCCATCGCTCACGGCTGGTAAATTCATTCGCCAATCTTAATTCTTTTCGTACTACAAAACGTTGTTGATCGAGTGTGGCTATTAACCGATGTAACTCGTCGATGTATGAATTTGCCAGTTTGTCATCTTCTTCGGTTGATTCTTCAATTGAACGCAACATTAATGCAATTTCCAGTTTGGTTTCGAACAATTGTTGCGAAAGAGATTTCGGAACTGTGGGTACAATTCCTTCAGGAAATTCATTAAAGTATTCGAAGTTTTCGCAGAAATCGAAGATCTGAAAATGCTTTTTGTCTTCACCTGGCGCAAACAAGTCGGGGCATAGACGCGTGCCACGTCCAATCATTTGCCAGAATTTGGCCACCGATTTAACCGGTTTGAAAAATACCAGATTCACCACTCGGGGCGCATCAACACCGGTATCCATCATGTCAACCGAAACGGCAATCTGAGGGTCGGCTTCTTCGTGATGCAAACAGAAAGTCTCCAGTAAATCCTGTGCTTTGGTTTCGTAATTGTCAATTACCCGAAGAAATTTTCCGCTGTATTCAGGATAATTTTTATTGAATCGTTCTTCGATGAAAATGGCATGGTTGTGATTTCTGGCAAAAATGATACTTTTTCCCAACTTGTCGCCTCCCTGTGTTTTCAGGCCGTTGGTCATCAGGTAGTCCAGCACTTTATCAACCGTATTGGTATTGAAAAGCCATGAATTTAATGCACTGCTGTCAATCTCTTCGTCGGCTTCCCCTTTGGTCGGGTCACCAAATTTTTCCTCGTATTCAGCCTTTTCAGCTTCTGTAAGGTCTTTGTAACGAATCCCTTCGCGCGGAAACTTGATTGGTACCGACATGGCTTTGGGTGGAACCAGAAATTTATCTTCTACGGCCTGATTTAACTCGTAGGCAAATGTTGGGTTGTTGTCTTCAATTTCGAATAAACTGTAGGTGTTGCGGTCAACTTCTGTTTTGGGAGTAGCAGTGAGCCCAATCAGCAGTGAATCGAAATAGTCGAAAATGGCTTTGTACTTCTGGTAAACCGAGCGGTGAGCCTCGTCAATAATAATCAGATCAAAATGCCCGGGACCATAAAACCTGCCGTTTTCACTTTTCAGACTATCAATTTTATTCATGATGGTGGGGTAGGTCGAAAAGACCAACCGGGTACCGTTATCTTCTTTTTCTTTTGTCAGATCGATGGCCGTCAGATTGGGCAAATGTTCCTTGAAAGCGTTTTTTGCCTGGGTAACCAACGCATTCCGGTCAGCCAAAAAGAGAACCCGTTTTACCCAATTGCATTTGGTAAGCATATCGACAATAGCTGCCGAAACCCGAGTTTTTCCGCTTCCTGTAGCCATTACCAGCAAGGCTTTACGACTTTTCCCTTTCAGCCTCAATCCGTGCGCTGCTCCCTGAGTTAGTCGAAGGGAGCCTGTGGAAACCTGGTCGGTAACCATCGCTTCGGCAACCCGCTGAATGGCTTCCAACTGATATGGCCGTCCAACAATATTTGTATCAACCTTAAATTTGCGCAAATCTTTGCGCGATTTTCGTCGGTCGATCAACAGCTGGAGTTCATCTTTGGTATAAAATCCGGCGACAGGTCGTTCAGTGTAAAAAGTATCGTCCCAGATATTTGTCTCGAAACCATTGGTGTAAAAAATCACGGGCCGCTGTCCGGTAGAGTGCTCCAAACAATTGGCGTACAACTCAGCCTGATGCCGTCCTTTGTGCGCATCCACCATCGTCCTCTTGGCTTCGATCACTGCCAGGGGCAAACCATTTTCGCCCCAAAGCACATAATCAACATACCCAATTCCGGTTGGATTAGTCGATAGAGGCATTCCGGAAACTTCAAATTCCAATTCCCTTCCCAGGCGCATCTTTTCCCATCCGGCCTCTTTTAACAACAAATCAATGAAAATCTTGCGGGTAACCGATTCCGGGATAAGTTCAGGGATGGCTTTGTTTTCCTCCGGAAGTTTTCTGCGCTCTTCCTTTCGGGCTGCAACCAATTCTTGTTGTCGTTCCAACTGAAGTTTCAGCAGATCATTTTCTTTGGCAAGTTCTTCTGTATGGGTACGCTCCTTGTTTAGTTTGTCGGTTTGTTCTGCCAATTCATCTGCTATGGCTTTCAGTTCCCGCAGTGTCTTTTCGTTTTCTTTTCCATCCGGAATGAGGCTTTCATCAAATGCCGGAATCGCAGGATTTTCTTCGCTGTAATACTTACTCAGGAATGAGAGAAAACGGAACAAGCCTTTTAGTGAAACCAATGATTCGTTCTGATTGACACTCTTGCCGTGCGCTCCGTTGTTTCCATTCAGTCGAACCACATTGATTTCCTGAAACATGCGTGGCTCCAGGATGTTTTTGAAACACTGCTCGTGAATGAGGTTAGATAATATGGGCGCGTTTGGCAGGGTGAGGTCCGAATCGTTTTCGTACAACCAGAAAACCGCTTTTTCGAGCGCGGTGCGACACATAATCGCAGCATATTTGGGAGCAGTAAAAGTGTGTTTTTCTGCGATAATTGCATCAGAAAATATGGCTTGAAATCCCTTTTCCAGAAAGCTGAAGTTCGTCATAATTGGGGTCAGTTGGTCTTATGCTAAAGAACGATGAAAGTAAAGATGAATTTAATTAAATGCAAGAGTAAATGCATTTTAATTCTTCGACAATTAATTCTGTCCCAAAAAAGTCAAAATATTGTTACAAAACTTTTGGTGTTAATTGTAAAATGATTCTACTTGAAAAGAGGAGTTACGCCATGGGATATAGCGTATTCTTCAATTTTTTCAGCTTCTGAAATATCAACGTATTCAAAATCGGATAATGCCCTGATATTGTCCCAGGTACGATGATTAATTTCAATTTGTTTATTGGGTTCATATCCCAATATAAACTGTTTTGAATTTGGGAATGCTCTGTTGAGCTGCAATAAACTACCGAAATTAAACTCAATGGATTGAATCTTCTTTTCAAAATCAATGGACTGAGCAAAAACTTCAATTTCATTTTTCCCCATCAGATCGATTTTGACTGGAGTTATCAAACCGGAATAATCGGTAGAGTCAATCTCCTTTTCAATATTGAAATACGTTTTTACTTTGGGGTAGTACTCTTTCTTGAAGATGTCAATCACCCTTTTTTTATCGTCAATAAAATCATAAGCAGATTTATCGATGAACTTCACGAAAAGGGTTTGAAAAACCTGCTCAGTAGCTTCTAAATCAAGGAAGTTTGTGCTACCAAATGATATCAGATTATTGTTATACCTTCCTAAATAATCCAGATATTGCTTGCTGAATATCCGGTCGTATTTATTCTCAACTTTCAGATTTAAGAGTTCAGATGATTGATTTTGCAATTTGTTGGAGTATACAGCATTCTCAATCATCTTTAAATAATCCAAGGCCGATCTATACGTCTCTTTACCAATTAGATTTTGAATGATAGAGAGTTTCTGTTTGGAATAATGAAAGTATACCTTCTCCTGAAAAATCATAATCATCCCAACCGACAAACGTTCGTTGATCTCAGGTTTTATATTTAGGGACAATATGCTGTAAAAGGTTTTCATTTTTTTAGATCTGCAACTGAATTAAGCTTTGAAAGTGATTAAAGCAATCATCCTTCCACCGCTTGTTAAACAAATGTTTATCAAATAAGTTCTGATATTCAGCTATATTAACGTTCCAATCATCAGGAATAGTACGAAGTATGATTTCTGCATTTTTCTCACATTCAGAGGTGCAAATATAGTATTCATTTTTGATATTTTTTAAAAAATCGCTTTCCCGAAGTTCTTTCGGCTTGAATAACCTTTTGGTCAGATCGGTCATTATCAGTGTTTCATTGTCTGATAATAAAGCAATTCCATTGTTTAAATTGCCTGTGTTAAAAATGGCATCATGGTCAATTGGCACAAACCTGTTTCCGTTTTCAATATTTATGAGAAGATTGTAGTTGTTAAAACTCCGATCTTCATTAGCCAGCCAGATATCAAACAAAGCAATCCTTAAAAAATCATATTTGAACCCAAATCTTCTTTTAATAGTTGGTGACATATCAGCATAAAACTCATCAACTTCGATGAAATTACTATTGTATTTCGACCCAAAGCATAAAGTTTTGAAAAATGAAGGTTGAAGTATCCTTTGTCCTTCCACATGCAAAGGATCGACTTTGACCAAACAAAAATCCGGAACAGCCAGGTTCCAGATCTGAGCAAAATGCCCGGCAATAAATTCGCGGAAAAGTTTTGAGGCTTCGGCCCCCGGATGCCGGTTATATTTACATACATAGTAATTAAAATCGTCGCATAAAAACAGCGCTGGCTGACTACCAGAGGTTTCGAAAATCCGATCGGGGCTTGATATTGAATGGACTATTTTCAAAAGGTAATAATTTTACAATAAAATAAGTATAAAATATTTACCTGTGCAATTATTGCTCACTTTATTCTGCAACCAACTCCCCTTTAAATGCCCTTTGCAGCAGGCTGTTAAACAAATCTTCGGCTTTTTGCAGGCTGGCCTGGGCTTGCTGCTTTTGCGCTTCAATCAATTGAATGCGTTCGGCAAATTGGTTTTGAACTTGAATTGGAGGAGAAATGAATTGGAATCTTTTAAAATCTTCCATTGGGGGAAAATTTGGTATACCAGCTCCTCTATTTGCTTCAAAATATTTGTCTTTGAAGTTCTTGTGAGTAAAATGAAATATGAAAAAATCATTCCTCATTTTATTTTGATCTATCGACACTTTAAGTAAAGCCTGATTTATTATTCCCCTTTTTGCTCCTTGAGGAACAGTCGCAAGTTTTCCAAGATACACACCCGAGCAACTTATTATAATATCGCCTGGCTTAACTTCAAATCCCTTAAGTTCTTCAAATTTAGCATCATCAATATAATAGCGTTCAAACGTAAAATCATTGTTCAATGCATGGAATTGCTCATAAACAAGATAACCGGACTCGACAAAGATTTCTTTTTTTAATGCTCCTCCAAATGGCCCTCTTTTTATTGAGCATTTTTCTTTCTTGACAAGGTTTTCGATTGTTTTCATTTCCCAACCTTTAGGATTCCTCACAGGGTCTCCAAACATATCCAGAAACAGCGACTGGGCGAGTTGGTCGTATTTCTCGATCAGTGTTTTGGTTTTTTGCCGGTACGCATCGGCTGCATCCAAAATGGCTGCTATCTTTTTTTGGGTGGAAAGAGGTGGAAGGGGGATTTCAATATCCTTAATTCTACCATAAGATATAAGTGGTTGAC
>DAITNH010000304.1:0-6187 GCA_036834745.1 Prolixibacteraceae bacterium | reverse complement strand
TGCATCATATATACTACAAATATCAACGGTGCTCTGCACCTGAAAATGCTTGCTTGATTTTACCCACACCAAACGTTATAGAGCCATTTGTTTTCATACTTTTGCCACCCAAATAAAACTGACAATGACAAAAATAAATATTCTAATTGGTACAGTGTTACTGACATTTCTGTCGATTAATTCCCTTAGTGCGCAGACCAATAAAAATACCGAAGCCATTATTCCAAAATTGGTAGTGGTACTATCGGTCGATCAGATGCGTACCGATTATCTTTCACGCTACTGGAATAAATTTCAGGCCGGGGGATTTAAACGATTGGTAAATGAAGGAGCAGTTTTCAGCAATGCCCAGCTCGATTTGCACGTTCAGAAAATTTCGACCGGAACAGCAACTCTTTTCACGGGTGTTTATCCTGCGGCACATGGAATTGTGAACGATAGCTGGTACGACCGTCTGAAAAGAAAGGAAATCAATTGCATCGGTGACAATTATTTTATCACCGTTGGAAGCGATTCAAAAGATGGCGAACGTTCGGCAGGCAAACTTTTATCACCGACCATTGGCGACCTCATCAAAATCAATACCCGGAACAAATCGAAAGTTTTCAGCGTGGCCATGAACGATGTAAGTGCTGTTTTATCTGCCGGACACGCTGCCGACGGTGCTTTTTGGTTCGACACACAGAATGGAAATATGATTTCCAGTTCGTATTACATCGATATTTTTCCTGAATGGGTGCGTCAGTTCAACGAGAAGGGGCTTGCCAAAATTTACACCCAACGCAATTGGGCCACCCTTTTGCCAGTCACAAGCTACGAAGAAAGCATGGCGGATGATTACATTCTCGAAAAAGGGTATTACAACAAATGGAACACGTTCCCTTACGATCTGAAAAAAATAAAAGACAATGCAGGGAACTATAAATTTTTGAAAACTACCCCGCATGGAAATACCATTGTGAAAGATTTTGCGGTCAACCTGATACATGCTGAAAAACTTGGATCCGATGAATTTCCTGATTTTCTCGCGGTCACCTTTACCTCGATGGATTACGAAAACAGCTCGTTTGGCCCGGTTTCAGTTGAAATGGAAGATACCTACCTGCGTTTAGATCAGGACATTGCCTCGCTGATGGATTTTCTGGACAAAATGTTTGGAAAGGGCAACACGCTGGTCGTACTGACATCGGCCTGTTCATCGACTTATCCGGCTGATTATCTGAAAGAAGAATTCAACATGCCGGTTGGAACTTTCTCTCCGGAAAGCGCCATTGCCCTGTTAAAATCGTTCCTGAATATTACTTACGGACAAGGCGATTATATTGAGGTTGTTGGAGATCAGCAGTTGTATTTTAACCGCGAGTTACTCGAAAAAAAGAACATTTCCCCGGAAGATATCCAAACCAAAACTGCCAGTTTCATCAATCAATTCGAAGGGGTGAAAATTGCCCTTCCCTCTTCCTCATTTGCCCAGGGCGATTACTCCAAAGGACAATTGGCCGTAATTGCCAACTCCTACAATTTTAAACGCTCGGGCGATGTGCTTTATCAACTCGAAGATGGCTGGCAACCGGTTTATAAATTTCAGAAAACCATTTATAACGACAATTCGAACATTCCGTTCATCATGCATGGAAGTTCGGTAAAAAGGGCTGATATCAGAAGTAAAACCATGGGAGAAGACATGGTTCCAACGATTTTGCAGATTTTGCAGATGCCTGTTCCTTATCATTGTTCAGGAAAAATTCTGGAAGAAGTTTTGTGGTAATAAATATAATCAGCATTAAAATCTGTTATCTTTGACCGCAAATTTCAGAAAAATGGCCAACGACTGGAAAGAAAGGCTGGGAACGGTATATTCAACAAACCCCGATTTTCAATACGAAAGTAATGCCGGGAATGAATCCGAAACACTGCCGCCAAACAGGCAGGATTTGCGTGTTCAACTCGACAAAAAGCAGCGGAATGGTAAAAAGGCAACGCTCATTACTGGTTTTGTAGGTACTGATGAGGACTTAAAAGCACTGGCCAAAATACTGAAAACCAAATGCGGAGTTGGAGGTTCGGCCAAGGATGGAGAAATTCTGATTCAGGGTGATTTTTGTGACAA
The DNA here is from genome assembly GCA_036834745.1 of Prolixibacteraceae bacterium. GTDB lineage: Bacteria > Bacteroidota > Bacteroidia > Bacteroidales > Prolixibacteraceae > Aquipluma. Next base: position 4,077 of record DAITNH010000304.1, on the reverse strand, counting down.
GGTAATTGATATCCTGAAAAACGAAAATTACAAAGTCAAACGCTCGGGAGGATAATAGAAAGATAGAAAAATGCGGGTGGGTTGAGTAGTTAGAAAATTGTCGGAAATAAAATTAATTGACGCTCTATATAAACCGTTTCAAGTATGTTAAAACATTACAAAACCATCGGAATGATTGGGGGAATTGCCCCGGCATCAACAGTTGACTACTACCAGCGACTCATTTCCCGTTTTCAGGAACGCACCGGAAAGCGTGACTATCCATCTATCATTATTAACAGTATTAACATGACCCACATGATGGACTTGATTTCAAATAATCACATGGACGAACTGATTGATTTTCTGTCAGAAGAAATTTTTGTTCTGGAAAAAGCAGGGGCCAAAGTAATATTTTTAGCATCAAACACTCCCCATTTGGTTTACGAGCCGCTTGTTGAGCGTGTAAAAACAAAAATGGTCAGCATCGTCGATTCAACCATTGCCTACGCGCACTCTAAAGGACTTCGCCGGCTGGGTTTATTTGGAACCAAGCCCACGATGGAGGGTAATTTCTTTCAGGAAGGTTTTGAAGCGGCGGGAATGGAAATCATTACTCCCATGCCCGAAGAACGGAAATACATTGACAAAATATACATGGAAGAGCTGGTCAGAGGAAGGTTTCTGCCCGAAACAAAAAACCGGTTACTTTCGATTGCCAACCGGATGTACAATGAAGGCCAGATTGACAGTTTGATTCTGGGAGGAACCGAATTGCCGTTTATCATGAAAAGCAGCGACATCGAAGATATTGAGCTTATTAATACCACCAAATTACATGTCGAACGAATTCTGGATGCAGCGATTGGCTAACGGAGGAAAGTGTTCAGTCTCAGTGGTCAGTCCCAGTAGAATTCAGTGGTCAGTCTCTGTAGTAAGTCTCAGGTTTCAAAATTTGAATTAGTTATTGATTGTCATTGAGTCATTTTTAGTCATTTATTGTAATCAGATAGATTTTCTTCCGGTCGTTTTCGTTTCGGGCAGCGCTTTTTAAATCGCGTACATTCTGCCGGTCCATTCCAATGATGTAATCAAACCGGTTAACTGTTTACTCTTTCAGCAACCATTTCCAAACCGGAACAAATCTAATCTGAAAACCATTGACTTCCTTCACCTTTTCTGTATCAAAAGTGATTATTAACATTTCCTTTGTTTTCACATTTTGTGAAGCACTTATCAGAGCGTCAACTTCCCGCTTTTCAGTTTCAGCCAGGTTAATCTTATAACAAACCTGAATTAACTGTTGATTTTCAGGAATATAAAAATCAACCTCTGACTTGCTTCTCAGATAAAAGACCCCGTCACCGTACAAACGTATTAATTGGCAAGCAACTATATTTTCAAGCAATATCGTTTCTGCATTCATCAGAAAAAGTGACAAAATACCATTATCGACAAAATAATATTTTCCCGAAGTTTCCCTTTCACTTATTTTCGACAGGTAATTTTTAATGCCATGTATCAGCCAGGTTTCCTTCATAAAATCGATATACTCAAAGAGAGTATTGGTTCCGATCTTAATTCCTGTCGATTGTATTATATTCCTTATTCGGCTTATAGTTACTTCGTCCTGAATGCTTTCCGCCAATTTTTTAATCATTAAACGAAGTGCAAAGTCATTCCTGATTTTGTAACGTGCCACAAGATCGCCAAAGAAAATCTTCTGAAATAAATTATCCAGCCACATTCGTTTCTCCTGAAAACGAATGATCTCAGGGAATCCACCATAGTAGAAATATTCGTCAAACATTCTTCGTATCTCGAATCGCTGTGAAGAATACTCCCAATTATCTTCTAATTCCAGCTTATTCATTTGTAAATATTCATGAAACGAAAGTGGAAAGATTTTCTTTATCAGAAAACGGGCGCCGAGTGTTGTCGCAATTTCAGAACTTAACATTTTTGCATTGCTTCCGGTAATAAATATTCGGTAACCGGTATCGGCCATCCTTCGTGCGAATTTTTCCCAGCCATCAATATTTTGAATCTCATCTAAAAATAAAACTGGTTTATCGGAAAATAATTCCTGATGGGCTTCCAGTATTAAACCGAGCTCCCCGCCTGTCAATTCCATTAACCGCTCATCTTCAAAATTAATATACAAAATCGCAGATAATGGGACATCTTTGGGAATCATGTTCTTAATGATTTGAAATATCGAATAAGTCTTTCCTGATCTTCGTGAACCAACAAAAACATAATTTCCATTTTCCTCCAAGACCAGTGATCTTGGAACGATTTCCAGATCTCTGATAAATTCATGGCTCTCAATAATTATCTGTTTTAGCAATTCTTTATTCATTGTGAGTTTCTTTTATACAATACAAATTTATACAATATTATCTTATATGAAAGACGTATTACGTATTTGTTATCTTATATATAAGATTTAAGATGAATTTATGCACTTTTTATAGATGAAGGAGCGATCAACACAAAAAATATTGATTTTGATTTCAACAATTTATTCGTGAGTTTTGCAGCCTTATCAGAAATAAATGAAAGACTTCACTGTAGGCAAAGAGGCGAAGCTGATTCTGCAATTTTCCGTTCCAATGGTGCTCGGAAATATATTTCAGAACCTTTACAACATTATCGACAGTATCATCGTGGGCCGGTACATTGGAAAAGAAGCCCTTGGTGCCGTCGGAGCTTCGTTCCCCATCATCTTCGCGCTCATCTCGATGGTAATCGGGGTTGGCTCTGGTGCGTCCACTGTTATTTCGCAATATTTCGGCGCAAAAAAAATCGATGAAGTCAAACGTACCATCGACACTATTTTTATTTTCTTTCTCGGATCGTCCATCGTGATTACCATTCTTGGAATTGTTTTCAGCGAACAAATATTCATCCTGTTAAGTTTGCCTGAAGATATTATGCCCGCAGCACTCAGTTACCTGAATGTTTACCTGCTTGGAATGTTTTTTTTCTTCGGGTTCAGTGGTATCAGCAGCATATTGCGTGGATTGGGCGATTCCAAAACGCCGCTGTATTTCATGATTATTGCCACCATAAATAATATTCTTCTCGATTTACTATTTGTCGTGGTTTTCAAATGGGGAATCCAGGGCGCTGCATTTGCCACCATTCTTTCTGAAGGAGGCGCTTTCGTTACCGCAGCCATTTATCTCAACAAAAAGCATCCGATCATCAATTTGTCGTTCCGAAAATATGTGTTCGACCGGGATATTTTCAGGAGTTGTATGCGAATTGGACTGCCAACCGGATTTCAGCAATCGTTTGTAGCTTTTGGGATGATGGCCATAATGAGCATCGTGAACGGCTTTGGCACCAACGCAGTTGCAGCCTATTCGGCAGCGATGCGTATCGACTCGTTTGTAAAAATGCCGGCCATCACATTCTCTTCAGCATTATCGGCCTTTGTTGGTCAAAACCTGGGAGCTTTCGAAGAACGGCGCGCCAAAACCGGATTGTGGGCAACGCTTCTTTTTTCGACCATTTACTGCATCATTGCTTCCCTGCTGATTATTTTGTTCGGGAAACACATCATGTCGCTATTTACGACCGATCCGGATGTGATCAAAATTGGTCAGGATTATTTGCTGATCGTATCGTCGTTTTATCTGCTATTCTCCATCATGTTCAGCTTTACCGGTTTCCTGAGAGGGGCAGGGGCCACATTGATTCCAATGATTGCAACTTTTACCGCTTTGTACATTGTCCGAATTCCGGCGGCAACTTTTATCTCCGGATTGATCGGTGTAAACGGTATTTGGTGGGCCGAACCCATGGGAACATTTATCGGGATGATTATTCTGCTGGTTTATTACCTCAGTGGAAAATGGAAAGGAAAAGTGGTGGTGAGGAAAAGTGATGATTAGGCATTCGCGTTTTACAAAATGCAAGTTCTTACATCCAGTTATTCTTTATACAACAATGGATCAGTTCGGTGATGTTGTGCGTTAAAGTCTTCTCCATGCAGTTGCGTTTATGATTTTTAATGGTGTGAATGCTCAGATTCAGTTTCTCTGCAATCATTTTGCTGCTCAGGCCTTTCTGGCAAAGGCGGATAATCTC
>DAITNH010000303.1:0-6196 GCA_036834745.1 Prolixibacteraceae bacterium | reverse complement strand
ACTCTAAACTAATAAATTCTCTGGAACTTATGCTTTTACAAACATAGGGCCTTGATTTAATTTCAGGCATTGACCAGTTTTTCAATGTCAAATTTTTTCATTTTCAGGAAAGCGTTGATTACCCTTTGAGATCGGGATGGATCGCTCATGAGTTTTTCCAGAATGGCCGGAACAATTTGCCACGAAACGCCAAACTGGTCTTTCAGCCAACCGCATTGTTCGGCTTCGGGCACTGCTGAGAGTTTTTCCCGGAAATAGTCGATTTCTTCCTGAGTTTCGCATTCTACCACAAACGAGATGGCTTCGTTAAAGCTAAATTCATGTGGCCAGGAACTGTCCAGGTATTAATTGCTTTTCTCGGCGCAGCTAAACATCCATTGAATGCCATATTTATCTTTGCAACTTCCGTAGTAATCGCCCCAAAACATATCCTGAAGTTCCATTTCAACCGTTCCTCCTGCCGAAAGGGCATCGAACAGCCGTTTTGTTTCTTCCCGGGTGTCGGGTTGAAGATTGATATATACATTGTTGCCCATGTTTACCTTGAACCCCATCGACTCGGGCGCATCGGTTCCCATTAAAATGTGGCCGCCAAGAATGGGCAATGAAACGTGCATGACCATATTCTCTATATCAGATCCCGGTTGGCACGGATTATCGTCTGAAGGTGGAACATCTTTGAAACGCATGATGCCGGCGCCTTCAAACTCAGTTCCAAAAACGGATTTGTAAAAATTAAACGCCTGTTCGGTGTTGTTGGTGAAATTCAGATAAGTGCTTACTGTTGCCATGATTTTGTGTTTTAAGTGTTTGTGATGTTATTCTTCGCAAATTGCTTTTAATTTATTGAGTGCTTTGGGCCATGTTTCCTGAAGTTTCAACATACCGTTTAAAATTGTTCACGATCGATTGCCAGCCAAATTGCTGTAATTCCAGTGTGTTCTCCTGTTCAGCCTCAAAGGTTTCTGTAACCGTTGTCTTATCGCCATCAGCAGCAAACGAAATCTGTACAGTTCTGTCATCTTCCAGGGTGTATTCAATTTGCCGGAGAGGCTCTACTTTGCTGTACACGCCGATAAAATCGAAGCCCATGCTGCCATCTTTGGCTTCCATGCGCGACAGAAATTTTCCGCCAACGCGTAAATCGTTTTCCGCTTTGGGCGTGTGCCAGTCGTCCGATGCATTGTTCCAACGAACAATGTGCTTTGGATCTGTCCAAAATTCCCATACTTTTTCAACCGGAGCATTGATTTCAGCTCCAACGGTAATAACTGTTTTTTCAAGAGTTGTCATAATAAGAATGTTTATTGGTTATTTCTGATACTAATTCTCAGGGTATGAAGTATTGTTAAACACTGAGCTGTGCCTTACAAAAGGCAATTAACTCAATGAATTCAAGGATTCAGTTTACCCCGGCAAACTGCAAAATAAGGTAAGATGACTGTTTTGGTTTTTATTGCTGCCTGGTTTGACGATCTGTCAAAAGCATCAGAATTCAATAACAAATTAATTCCGGAAATTGTTGATCAGAAAAACTTGTGTTTTTATAATTTATAGGAAGAAATCCTGTTTTTTGAGTATACTCAGGAGAAAATGATATCCACTTCGTCGCCTTTTTGCTCCAGCCTAAATGATCCTTTGGAAAGAATACTGCATTTTTTTAAAGTAATGAGAACCACATTTTTATCTGCTGAATTTGATTTGCGGCCTCGTAGCTCTGACATTTGAACAATTGCATGTTTATGGCATCTTCAAACTCACCTTCGTGAAAATCGAGCTCTTTCAGCAATTCTTCTTTCGAAGCGCATTTGTTGCAATTTCTCCTGAATTCGTTGTCGGAGATGACCTTTTTTACAAAATTGATCGCTTTTCCCAATGCCATGGCTGATTTTTTTAGTTACAAGTAGTTTTACATGATTTACAGGAGCCGCTGCAAGCCGACATCACAAGCGTTGATTGCGCCGTAATTGCTTCGAGCTGATTGTTTTGAAACAATTTTATATTGTATTGCAAGTTGGTTCCCGAGGATTTCAGGACTTTCAAACCACAATCGGTAAATACACCCAAAGCCATTAACGGCATGGATTGGCTAATTACAGTGGTAATGTTTTGGCTTATAAGTTCCTGTCCAAATATTCCTGAATTATTGCTGATGTCCTTTGTTCGAACCCATTCGCAGGTGGTGTTTGTGCAATCGTAAATGCAAACATATTCCGCATTGTGAAATCCGGAAGCAATATTGTTTCTCCCGCTTTGGTTGTCAATTACAGGTATGATTACTTTCATCTGTTTATAATTTGTTTTTTAATTGTCAGATGGAACTCGCCAAACAGTCATTCTCGTGTGTGAGGAAATACTTCTTCATGGCTCGTTTCATATTTGTCATTTTTTGCTTCGGATTCAAAGCAAATGCCAGAAAAGCGGGAGAGTTGAAATACAGTAGTTTGTTCTTTTTCAGACTTGCGAAATGTTACATTTTGGTAGTCCTTTCCGGGAGAATCTACAAAAAGGTATCTTAATCGGGTTCGTTTTCTTTGGTTTCGGATTTAGCTTTGAACCAGTTTTTTGGGTTCATGTATGCTTTGTATTTGGTAAAAAGTTCCTTTCCCAGAAGTATTCCTCCGACCCAAAACGCAACTTCGCCAACTACAAAAAGTATGGTTGACAAGGTAATTTTCACACTGTTTTCAAGCGAGAGAAAAGGCACAACAGGAATGGACAGAAATGCGATAACACACACGATGAGCAGGACTATTCCGAGTTTAAATTTCCATGTTTTTTGCATAAAGTCAGGATTGTTTTTTTAGACTGATTAATCATTCATCTTTCTGATTTTTTCGGCGACAGAACCGCGTTCGGTAATCCTGATAATTCGCAGTGCCATGGTAGCAGTCAATCCGGGTTTCAGAATAACATATACTTTGCGGGCAACTCTTTGGTCACGTTTGACAATAGCCGTTTCCTTTTCATTTTCAGGAATTAAACTGAATTCATTGGCAAATTTCCATGCCCCGTTTCGGGCCAGCTTCATGCTGAAATCGATCAGGTAATCGTCAATTTTACCTGACCATTTTAATACATATTTCAGGGCAGGCCAAACCAACGATAAGCTGCCTTCCACTTCGCGCACCAGCGACGATAATATTTGGTTGATCCTGTTGAAGTCGTTCTCCAGATCAGCGAGGTTTTTGCCTCTGGAAATTTCGGCAGCCGCCAAACCCAGATCGAGGTTGATGTGCGCATTCATTCCCATCAGCAAGTGCTGCAACACAATTGGCCAGTACTGATCCGAAATTGCAAATGCCTTTTTCCACGATTCGCTGACTGCTTCGTTTTTCATGTGGGCATCATAGGCCTGCAGATACCTTTTGGCAAAAAACACATCCAGTTGTTCCATTCGCGGGCCATCATCAAAATAGCCGGAGGCAATTCCTTCTTTTACCCTGATGGTCACTTTTTTGTACAATGCAGCAAAATAGCCAGCCGGATCGTTGTTTTGTTCCGAGTCCGTAATGATGATTTCCAGCGCGGAAATTACTTCGTCAATGGTTTGGATTTGTTGCAGGTTCATGCCCGGTTTTTTTCAGGAGTTGAATGAATGCCTTTGTATGGTTGTTATTTCCAAATCACTTTTGTTAACCTTCGGATTTATTTAGTTTATAAATGTCATTTCTTCTGTCCCTAAGGTTTCTCACACTGCCAAACTGATTTAGCTCTCTCAGCAAATCGATGTCAACATCAGAAATTAAGATCATTTCGGTATTGGGTGTTGCTTCCGCTTTAATTCCGTTCGATGGAAATGAAAAGTCGCAAGGTGTAAAAACCATTGATTGGGCAAACTGGATGTCCATGTTGTGAACTTTCGGCAAATTGCCAACGCTTCCGGCAATGGCCACATAACATTCGTTTTCGATGGCCCGGGCCTGCGAACAATGCCGTACCCTTGAATATCCGTTTTGAGTATCGGTTAAAAATGGCACAAACAAAATATCCATTCCTTCATCGGCCAATAACCTGCTTAGCTCCGGAAATTCAGCGTCATAACAAATCAGGATGCCAATTTTGCCACAATCGGTATCAAATGTTCTTATTTCTGTTCCACCAACCATTCCCCAAACTTTGACTTCATCAGGTGTAACATGAAGTTTTTCGTATCGCTCAACCGTTCCGTCCCTTTTGCATAAATAGCCAACATTGTAGAGCTTTCCGTCAACCAATTCAGGCATACTTCCGGCAATAATGTTGATGTTGTACGAAATGGAAAATTCTGAAAATTTACGGACGATACTTTCGGTATATTTTGACAATTCCCTGATGGCATCGGCTTCGCTTAAGTGATTGTAATCGGCCATTAAAGGAGCATTAAAAAACTCAGGAAACAATGCAAAATCTGCGCGGTAACCCGAAACCGCATCAATAAAAAACTCTGCCTGCTGCATTACATCCTCCAACCCGTTGTATGGTCTCATCTGCCATTGAATGAGCCCAAGCCGCACTATCTTTTTAGCTGTTCTTGGTTTAGAACTTTTACTTTCATAATAGATATTGTTCCACTCAAGCAATACTGCAAATTCGCTTGAAGCCGGATCGCCTTCCAAATATCCTTTTAAAACCCGTGTTGGGTGAAAGTCGTTCGAAATTTGAAAACTTAATACCTGATCGTGTAATTCTTTTCTTTTTACTTTTTCAAGGTATTCCTTTGCTGAATACTCGCTGGCATATTTGTGATAATTTGGGATTCTTCCACCAAATACAATCCTTTCGAGGTTTAACTTCTCGCACAATTCTTTTCTGTAATCGTACAATCTTCGGGCTAAACGAAGGCCCCTGAATTCAGGTTTGATAAACACATCAATACCATACAAAACATTGCCATTGGCAGAATGTGTGTTGAACGTATAATTACCGGTTATTTGCTGGTAAGTATGGTTATCCGAAAATTTTTCATATTCAACAATAATTGACAAAGCACAACCTGCAATCAGTCCGTTAATTTTAATAACAACTTGTCCTTCCCTGAATTTTTTTATCAATGTTTTGATTTGGTATTCTTCCCAATACGCATCGGGCATATTCCTATATGACAATACCATGGCTGTTTTCAATTCCTGATAATCATCCAGCGTTAAATAGCTGAGCTCTACGTTTTCTATGTCTTCTGTTTTCATCGTCCTAATTTTGGTACCCACTCAACAATTGCTTTTCGTGCGGATCGAGCGGCAAAGATAGCCAAGTTCTTTGAATAAGGGATTGGCGAACATCTGCCCGGAGTAGTGGCCTGAGCCATTACTTTCATACATTCAGGAATAAACTTTGTATAAATACAGCCAGGTATTTTCGTTGTTTAACGAAAAGCTGTGTAGAAGTGCCGCATCACCATAATTCAAAATCTTTAAGATTGTTGATTACCTTTGCTGTAATTAACGAAATATCTTTAAAATGGATCAGTATCAGCATCGGATACGTTTGGAACTTTCAATCTGGAAAAATGAAATGCTTCGCCAGCCTTCTCTAATGAATTGGTTGTCAAAAGAATTGCAGACAAAGGTCAATACATGGATTCCCGAAAAGATACACAAGGCAATTACAACAACCCTCAAGCAAATGATACGCGGCGTTTTGTTCGGTGCTGCCCATACTACCGCCAAACCTTTATCCGGACAATCGTTACAGGCACGCGAAGAAGCCGTGCAGCAACGAATCGAAGTTTACAAAACCACCGCTGCTGTTGAAGGGGGCATAACCGGTGCCGGTGGAATATTGCTGGGTTTTGCTGACTTCCCGATTTTAATTGGCATTAAAATGAAGTTGTTGTTTGATATTGCTTCCATGTATGGATTTAATATCGAAGATTATAAAGAAAGGGTTTACCTGCTGCACATTTTTGAACTGGCATTTTCAAGTCATGAGCACCGAAAGAAGATTTATCTAAAAATGGTAGATTGGGATAATAGGAGCAAAGAACTGCCCGAAGATATCCATCAGTTTGACTGGCGCAGTTTTCAGCAGGAATACCGTGACTACATAGATCTTGCAAAAATGGCGCAACTTGTACCCATTATTGGAGCGCCTGTTGGAGCAGTGGTCAACTCCCGGTTAATTAAGAAATTAGGCTTGACAGCTATGAACGCTTACCGCATGAGATTACTTCCTTAATCCCGGTTTTTCTTTTTGAAATACCAGAAAAAGGGTATTC
>DAITNH010000302.1:0-6205 GCA_036834745.1 Prolixibacteraceae bacterium | reverse complement strand
GGATCGATAATGCTAAATGCAGACTCCCTAACATTTAAACCAAGCGAACGTGGCGGAGGCCGTGCTTATTTCGATCGGGCCACGGCTATGTGCGAAAGATTGGAAATGCACGTCACACAATTGAATAAAAAGGGACCAAGTCATAATCCGCATTCCCATATCGAAACCGAAATAATTTTGGTTACATCGGGCGAAACCGAAATGACAATTGACGGGAAGGAATTTAAAGCAGGGGTTGGTGATTTTTATTTTATTAATTCGGAATTGTTTCATGGTGTGCGCAATGCAAACGATGAACCATGCACCTATTTTGCCTTTAAGTGGAAATAAAAACATTACACAAATGAAGATCCTTTCTGCAATTCTAATGATCACTCTTTGTTCCGGTTTTGTTTCCGGACAGGGTAATTTTAATGCACTGCCGTGGAAGCAAAACCTGGCATACAATTCCTATTTGATGCGCGATGTGCATCAACAGTATGCCGATCGTCAGGAAGAACTGGGCAAAGCTTTACAGTCGAAGGAAACGATTTTCAAATACCGCAATGAATTGCGGGAACGATATAGAACCATTTTAGGCAATTTTCCTGAAAAGCAAAATCTGAATGCGAAGGTTTTGGGAACTTCGCAGCAGAAGGGTTTCCGGGTCGAAAAAATCATTTTCGAAAGCCTTCCAAAGCGATATGTTACCGCAAACCTTTATTTGCCCGAAGGAAAAGGACCGTTTCCAGCGTCGCTTGAATTGTGCGGTCACGGAATGGGTGGAAAATTGGGTTCGGCTGAAGCTGTTCTCATGGCATTAAACGGTATCGCCGTGCTGGTTGTCGATCCCATCGGTCAGGGCGAGCGCGTTCAGTTGCTTGACGAAAATGGTAAGCCAGCAACGCGCGGAGCCACCACCGAACATACATTGCTTAATGCAGGATGTAACTTGATGGGAAGCAGTCTGGCCGCCTGGGAATGGTGGGACAATCACCGTGCGGTTGACTATCTGGAAACCCACCCCGACATTGATAAAACCCGTTTGGCAGCTTACGGCAGTTCAGGTGGCGGCACACAAACAGCCTACCTGATTGGCCTTGAAGACCGCCTGAAAGTTGCATCCATTTGCAGTTATTTTTCGCAGCGCGAACGCGTGCTTGAACTGAGTGGCCCGTCCGACGGATGCCAGCATGTTCCGGGAGAGGGAAGTGCCCGCATCGAAATAGCCGACTGGGTGGTGATGTTTGCGCCAAAACCGGTTTTAATTATGTCAGGTTTGTACGATTTTGTAGATTATCAGGGAGCAGTTGAGGGTTCGCATGAACTGCAAAAAGTGTATGGAAAGATGGATGCGACAGATGCTTTCAAGCTATTTACGGCAGAAAGCGGTCACGGAATGCCGAAAGTAAAACGCGAAGCGCTCGCTACCTGGTTTCGTACCTGGCTTTGTAACGATCCGACACCTGTTCGCGAAACTGAATCAATCAGAGTTCCTGATGCTGATTTGCTGTGTACCTCAACAGGGCAGGTCAACACGGCCTTTTCCGATGCAGTTTCCGTAATGAAATACAATCAGGATCTTGCTGCAAATTTAGCTGGTGAACGTGCTAAATTCATTCAACAGGACGAAGCAATTGTTCGGGAAAAGGTACTCGGTCTTTTGGGGATGAGTTTACTTCAGGAAAAAATTGCCCCGGAACAAACCGGATACCTAAAAGGAAGAACCTACGATATTTACAAGTATCAGATTGTCAGAAAAGGCGAAATGCCTGTCCCCTGCGTGGTAGTGATGCCTGAAAACGTCGCTCCAACCGGGAAAGTCTTGCTTTGCCTGAACGAAACCGGAAAAGAAACAATTCTGAATGATGAAACAAGACTGAATAATCAGGCCAATCAGGGCGATATTTTGGTGGTCGCCGATTTGCGGGGATATGGAGAAACTGCCGATCCTTCGATCCTGAACGACACCAAATACTGGAACAGCGAGTACCGCAACACCATGATCAGTCTGCACATTGGGAAAACGATTGTCGGGCAGCGGGTGACCGATATTCTTTCACTGGTCGATTTTATTTCTTCCGATTCGCGATTTTCAGGGCACTCGATAAAGCTGGAGGCGAGCGGTACTTATGGTCCGGTGGCCATTCATGCAGCTTATCTCGACAACCGGATTGCCCACACTGAAATTGCCCGCTCGATAAAATTGTACCGTGAGTTCCTGCAAAATCCGATGCAGCGGGAAGTTTACACCAATGTCATTCCCGGAGTGCTTAACTATTACGATTTGAAGGACCTGGCTGAAAAATCAGGAAAAGGCAGAATAATTTTTGTCGATTAACGGACTGAAAAATGAGAGATTTATATATACATAGAAAACTGTTCCTGATTTTGCTGTTTGTGGCATTTGGTAAAATATTACCCGCTCAAACCAATGACGACGGCAAAAGAGTAAGCATCAGCATGGAACCGTTTGGCGATAGTATGCGCCACTGGTACGGCATCCGCGACGATGGAAACATCATACAGCCCAAACAAAACCAAGCCAGATACAAGGAAACTGAAGTCACGAATATTGCCGATAACATTTTGCTGTATCAGCGAAACAATGGTGGCTGGCCCAAAAATTATGACATGCAGGCCATCCTTCTTCCTGAACAGGTGGATAGTTTACTGAAAACCAAAGATCAGCAGCATACAACTTTTGATAATTCGACGACCTATCCGCACATTGAATATCTTGCCAAAGCGCATTCGCTGACAACCATCGAAAAATACAAAGATGCCTGCCTGAAAGGGATCGGTTTTGTACTTGAGGCACAGTATGCAAACGGTGGCTGGCCGCAGTATTTTCCGGTTGAAAAAGACAATTACAATCGCCGGATTACCTTCAACGACGGTGCATACATCGGAATTATGGAAATGTTGAAAAAGATCGTTGACCACAATCCTGACTTTTTGTTTGTCAGTGGTGAAGTTCGTGAAAAGGTTAAATTCGCCTTTGAAAATGGGCTGGAATGTATCCTGAAAATGCAGATTGTCGATACTGATCGGCTGACCGTTTGGTGTCAGCAACACGATGAAATCACTCTTCTTCCGGCCTGGGCCAGGGCTTTCGAACCACCCAGCATCTGTAATGGCGAAAGTGCTTCAGTCGTTTTGTTTCTCATGAGCATTGAAAAGCCTGATCAAAAAATTATTGAATCGGTGCAAGGTGCGGTGAAGTGGTTTCAGGATTCAAAGATTTCCAATACAAGAGTTGAGACCGTTAAAGCTCCGGCAGAGAAGTCTAAATATCGGACCTATTCATCTGATCGGGTGGTGGTGGTCGATCCGCTGGCGCCGCCAATCTGGACACGCTATTACGAACTGGGAACCCACAAGCCTTTGTTTTGCGACCGTAACAGCAAGTTCCTGTATTCGATGGCCGAAGTGAGCCGCGAACGCCGCGTGGGTTACGCCTGGTACACTTATGTGCCGCAAAAGGTACTCGACAAATATCCGGAGTGGCAGCAAAAATGTAGTCCGGAGAAAAATGTGTTGAATCAATAGTGTATTCATAAATAAAAATTTCAAGAATGAAACGATATACATCAATCACATTGCTTTTGCTTGTTGCCGGTTTATTAACCGGAATGGTTGCAGAGAAAAAGAAACCTGTCAAAGTATTTATGGCCGGTGATTCAACTTGTGCAAATTATGCGCTGGAAGACGATTACCAAACAAAACGGTTTCCAATTACCGGCTGGGGACAGGTATTTCAGCAGTTTTTCAGGAAAGACAGTTTACAGATGATTGCCGGATTAATTAAAGCCGACAGTGTAATTGTTGACGACCGTGCCAAAGGCGGGCGCAGTTCCCGGACCTTTTTTCAGGAAGGACGATGGCGGGCCATTTATACTGAATTGCAACCCGGCGATTTGGTGATCATTTCGTTTGGGCACAACGATGCGGCAAAAGATAAAACCGAGCGATACGTTGATCTTGAGGGTTACAAAGAATTTTTGCGTCTCTATGTTTTGCAAACCCGGCAAAAGGGAGGAATCCCCATTCTGATTACACCTGTAAACCGCAACTATCCTTGGGAAGAGGGAGTGTTGAACAGTTGTCATGGTGAATATCCGCAGGCGGTGAAAGACATTGCCGCTGAAATGAATGTTTTGCTCATTGATCTGACCCGGTTGTCGTGCGAATTTTTCACGAAAAAAGGACAGGAATATGCGACGACAAACTATTTTATGAATCTGCCAGCAGGAACTTATCAGGCTTATCCTGACGGGCAAAAGGACAATACCCACTTTCAGCCTGCCGGTGCACAAGTGGTTGCACAACAGGTTTTTGACGGGTTGAAGAAGTTGAAAAATAGAAAGTAATGTTATGTAGTCCAGCTTTTTGAGAAGAACTCACCCCAATCCTCGCGAGCTCGGATTCCCCCTCACTTTCTGGAAGAGAGGGGAAAGCCCCGAATTTTTGGGGCTGGGGGTGAATGTATTAATAAACTAATGATGAATTAAAGAGATGAAACGTATTAATCTTATCGTTTTAGCATTTTGCCTAATTGGTTTGGCGTCTAGTGCACAGCTTGTTACTATTGGTGGCATTCCGCGCGACACTTCTTTCACCCCCTATCAAGCCTGGATCAAGATTAAAAAAGAGTTTCCGCAGGCTCAAATAGTAAAGCCAATTTTACCTGAAGGAGTTATTGCTGAAAAGGACATTGTTTACGCCAGTTTGCCTGAAACGGCTTATGGAAAGCGTGATTTGTATCTCGATTTGTTTCGTCCGGAGAACCCAGGGAAATATCCCGCTTTGATCCACATTTTTGGCGGCGGCTGGCGTTCGGGAAACAAGTCGATGCAGGTTCCGATAGCGCAGCAAATTGCAGCCAAAGGATATGTTACAGCATCGGTTGAATACCGTCTTTCGCCCGAAGCGCTTTATCCGGCAGCAGTTTACGACATTAAAGCGGCCATTCGGTTTTTACGGTCCAATGCTGCAAAATACAATATCGATCCCGATAAAATAGCCATTACCGGAAGTTCGGCAGGTGGTCAGTTAGCGGCTTTAATCGGAGCAACCTCAAGTGTTGAAAAGTTTGAAGGGAATGAAGGTAATCCCGGAGTATCATCGGCAGTTCAGGCCATTATTGACATGGATGGAGTACTGGATTTTGACACGCCGGACGAAAAAGGCAAAGACGAAGAAACCGCCAAACGTTCCGCGGGTGCTTTGTGGTTCGGGGCAACTTTCAGGGAAGCTCCAGAAAAGTGGAAGGAAGCATCGGCAATTCATTATGTAGGTCAAAAAACACCACCAATGCTTTTCGTCAATAGCGCTTTGCCCCGGTTTCATTATGGGCGCGACAGTGTGATCGCGATTTTGGATGAGCATGGAATTTATACCGAAGTTCATACCATCGAAAATACGCCGCATCCGTTTTGGCTGTTTCATCCCTGGTTTGAGCCAACTGTAAAATACATGGTCGATTTTTTGGATAAAGTATTAAAATAGAAGATGATGAGGATATTCAAACTAACTTTTTTCTGTTTATTGTTGTCGGTTTTATCTTTCGCCGCAAACTACGATTTTGTAGTTGCTCCGGATGGTTCCGGAAATTTCACTTCCATACAAAAAGCCATCGATGCCAGCAAAGCATTTCCCGAAAGCCGGGTGACCATTTTTGTAAAGAATGGTACTTATCACGAAAAGGTTCTGGTGCCCTCGTGCAACAGCCATTTGTCGATTATTGGCGAGAGTGCCGATAAAACAATCATTTCGTACCACGATTATTTCGATAAAATCAACCGTGGCCGGAACAGTACTTTTTATACTTACACGCTGAAAGTGGAAGCCAACGATTTTCATCTTGAAAATATTACCGTTGAAAATACTGCCGGACCTGTTGGACAAGCTGTTGCTTTGCATGTGGAAGGGGATCGCTGTGTTTTCATCAATTGCCGGTTTTTAGGCAATCAGGATACCGTTTATGCTGCCGGAAGATTTAGCCGTCAGTTTTTCTCGAATTGTTATGTGGAAGGAACAACCGATTTTATTTTTGGTGAGGCAACCGCCATTTTTGATGATTGCAATCTTCACAGCAAAGCCAATTCGTTTATCACCGCGGCCAGCACTCCTGAAGGAAAACCATTCGGCTTTGTTTTCCTGAATTGCAAATTGACTGCCGCTTCCGGAGTAAATCAAGTCTATCTCGGGCGTCCGTGGCGTA
>DAITNH010000301.1:0-6496 GCA_036834745.1 Prolixibacteraceae bacterium | reverse complement strand
CTGCTTCATCCGCATAGCTTAAATCGACATCATTTTTAAGCGAACCCTGGAATGTCTGGATAAAGATACTCAAATGAATGTTTTTATAATCGAATGAGTTGGTAATTCCACCAGTCCATTTAGGTTGATTTGAACCCTGTATAACTCTGTCATTGGCATCAATTTTACCATCGGGATTCACATCTTCAAATTTAAGATATCCAGGTCTAGCACTAAACTTAGCAGCTTCAGTCGCTTCACTTTCCTGCCATACACCAATCATCTTATAATCATAAATTGCTCCAAGTGACTCGCCAATAAACCATCTGTTTCCAATGTCGCTTTTCTTATCGCCATATAAATCAACAATCTTGTTACGGAAAGTGCTGAAATTCCAATTTGTTGACCACTTAAAGTCGTCTGTTGAGATATTTGCTGTCTTAAGCGAAATGTCAAGACCTACATTTTCCACTTTCCCAATATTAGCCCATGTGGATGAATAGCCAGTTATCTGGGGAATCTGACGTCTTAGTAACAAACCACTTGTACTGGTTTGATAGGCTTCAATTGAACCACTGATACGCGCATCTAAAAGTGAAAAATCAATACCTCCATTTAATCCGGTTGTAGATTCCCAATGAAGATTAGAATTGCCCAGAATGTTCGCTAATTCAGTAATAGTTGTTACTCCATTATACGCATAAGAAACTGTATTATTAAGCGTTGCAGTTTGATTTACTCCAATGGCCATATTCCCGGATTTTCCATAAGAAGCTCTTAACTTTAATTGATCCAGAAAACTTTTGGTATTTTCCATGAAGCTTTCATTGGAAATATTCCATCCAATAGCCACAGATGGGAATGTAGCATATTTACTTGTATTGGAACCAAAAGCAGAATAACCATCACGTCGGGCAGTAGCTGTAAATAAATAGCGATTATCGTACGAATAATTCAAACGACCCATTTGCGAAACCATGGTATAGGAAGATGCCGATGAATTGGCCGTTTGAGTTGAACCTGCTCCTAAATTATTATATAATAAGAAATCATTTACAAATCCGGTTGCTGTACCTCCTGAACGAAAATATTTTTGTTCCTGAGCGCTATATAATCCGGTAAAGTCGAAATGATGTTTCTTTAAATCTTTTGTATAGGTAAGTATATTTTCAACAACCCAAAGTGAAGTTTGAGTATTCCCTGAAGTTGCAGATCCATTGGTGGTATTACCTGCATCGCGTCCTTCATAGGTAGAAGTACGGGTTGGATTGTAATTATACGATGCATTTAAACGATACTTTAACCCGGGAACAAATTTAGGTTTCAACTCTGCAAAAAAATTGGTATTGATATTCAACCTTTCATCAACATTTTCTCTTTCCAGGCCAAGCATTGGGTTTGAATACAATAATTCAGGATACATTGGGTAAATCAGGTATTTACCGGTTGATTTATCCCTTACACTGGCATAAGGACTCATGGCCGAAGCGTTCAGTAAATTCACTCTACCTCCATTGTAATTATTCGAAACCAGGAATAAAGAAACTCCCGTAGTCAGATAATCAGTTACATTGGCTTCAAGATTTGAACGGATGCCTGCTCGTTCGTAATTATAACCTTCTATAACACCATTTTGTTTCAAATAATTGCCTGAAATATAGTATTTTATATTTTCAGCGCCGCCAGAAATGGATATATTATGATCCTGAATAAACCCTTGTTGAGTAGCTTCTTTTATCCAATCGGTAGTTATACCTGCATTGTAATTTGCCACTTCATACAAGTTGGGTACTGGTGAGGATTGTGTTTGTCCTGTTTGCGACATGTAATATTTATACTTTTCCACATATTGTTCTCCATTTCTGGGAGTTAAAACATGTGCTATGTCCTCAAAACCTCCATAAGCAGAGTACTGAATAGTTGGTTTACCAGCAACTCCTTTTTTTGTACTAATAAGAATTACTCCATTAGAACCACGTGTTCCATAAATGGCAACTGCTGAAGCATCCTTTAAAATTTCCATAGACCCAATATCGTTAGGATTAATGAAGTTTATGTTTCCAGCAAATGGGATTCCATCGACAATAATCAAAGGACTTGTACTTGCATTAATAGAATTGATTCCCCGAACCTGAACAGAAGGAGAACTCCCAGGCATTGATGATGTGTTACTTACAGTAACGCCGGCAACGGCACCTTCAATGGCATTCATTACATTTGTTACAGGCAATTTACTAAACCTTTCCTTAGCAACAGAAGTCACAGATCCTGTTATATCACTTTTTTTCTGAGTACCATAACCGACTACAATAACTTCGTCAACACCAAATGATGTTTCCCGAAGAGTTACATCGATTGTGTTTTGTGCTTCAACTTTGATTTCCAGGTTAGCCATACCAACGAAAGAGAACAGAAGTGTCGAACTTGCTTCAATTTTCGACAATTCATATGTTCCTTCAACGCTGGTTATAGTACCATTTGTAGTACCCTTTACACTGACAGAAACTCCCGGAATGGGATCTCCGTTCGTATCGGTAACCTTTCCGGTCACTTTCTTTTCCTGTTGGGCAAAGGCCGGAGAAAGAACGATCTGCCGTCCCATCTGCTTGTAGGTGATGTTGGTTCCTTCGAACAACAAGTCGAGCACCTCAACAACCGATGCACCTTTTACATTGATGCTGGTTTTTTTCTCAACATCAACCAGGTCTTTGTTATACATGAATACATAATTGCTTTGATTTTCAATCTGAAGTAAAATCTCCTCCACTTTAGATTGGTTCACACTCAGGGTTAAACCTGAAGTTTGAGAGAATACTGTTCCGGCCAATGATTGGAGAACGGTAAATACCATCAAGAAGATTGCAAGTTTCATAATTAATAATAGTTTTTTCAGGCTTGCGCTCAGCGACAAACCCTTAGGTACGATTTTTTTCATAGTTTTGTAATGATTAATTTGTACGATTAATTAAAAAATCAAAGTTAGATGCGGGTGATGTTCGAGCATTCCCCGCATTTTTTGTTCATTCATAGGCACTACTTATTTTAGTTTTTAATAATTCTTGTTTTATCAGCTTTTATTTCAATGTTATCTGGTTTGTAGGTTCCATCCGGGTTCAATACTTTGTGTTTGTAATCGTATTTTATTGGTGCAGTAAGTGACAACATTTGCATTATTTGTTCCAAACTTTCATTGTTGATGGTCGCATTGTAACGGTAATTGCCCAACTCCGGATTCAATAGCTGTATGTTTACATTGTGTTGTCGCTGCATAATGCGCAAAATAGAAGAGAGTGCAGTGTTCCTGAAAATGTATTTTCCTTCCCGCCAGCTGCTGTAAGTATTTATATCCGTCTCTTCAATTGTGATTGCGCTTCCTTTCTTATCAAAAAGGGACACCTGACCCGGTGCTAAGAATTCTTCTTTACCATTAACATACAGCGAAATTTTTCCTTCTGCCAATGCAACAGTCACATAATCTTCGTCTTTGTAGGAGTTAACATTAAATTCGGTTCCATAAACTTTAATTTCAGGACCCAAATTGGAAACGAAGAACGGAGTTTCACTTTTCCGGACCTTAAAATACGCCTCGCCAGTTAAACTGACACGCCGTTCGCTGGTATTAAAGATTACCGGATAAGAAATCTCTGATCCTGAATTTAACCAGGCTTTCGAACCATCGGGTAAATCGACTGCGATACGTGCGCCGATGGGAGCGATGACAGTGATTTTTTGGTTGTGCTTATTTTCGAGTAGATTCGAATATTGTTGTGTGAGATTGTATTGACTGTAAAACAACCAGGCTGAAACCAACAACACAGGCAATAAGAGTATTGCTGCAACTTTTGTAAGCTGAAAAATGAAACGTTGAAATTTTCCTTTTGGTTTTCCATTGCTTATTTGCCCCGAAGTTTTAGCCCACAAATACTGAATATCAGCTGTTTTTACCTCTGCTCCACGGAAGCGAATTGTTTGAACCAACTTTAATGCTTCGCGATATTCTTCGATATGTGATGGATTATTCTTTTCCCACGAGTTCCAGTATGCCGATTTCAATTGGTCTTCTCCTTTTGCCCAGGCGGCAAATTGAGTATTGGAAATTAATTCCTCAAATATGTTCTGATCCCATTGCCTCATTACTCTATGTTTTTATACAAAGAGTAAATCCGACACTTTTATACTCAATCAGAAGAAAGTTTTTTTATTTTTTTTTGCCGAATACGAACCAGAGAAACATTTCTACATTTTCAACGCCTGTAATTCCCTGATCAAACATATCTTTCCGAATTTTGTCGAGAGATCTGAACAGGAGGTTACGAACGCTTTGAATGTTCATGTCGAGAACCTGACTGATCTCGGAAAATTCAAGACCATGAAAGAAACGAAGTAAAATGACTTCACGCTGCCGGTCGGTGAGTCCTTCCATGCTTTGGGCAAGAAGTTTTGAGTGGTTGCGATTTTCTTCAGCCGAAATCAGAAAATCTTCGGCAGAAAATGAAAATTGCAATGTAGAGTCTGCATTCGTCAATGATTCTTTCCTGTTTTTTTTTAGCTGGTGTATCAATTCGCGCCGCAGTGAAATAATCAGGTAAGCCTTAATGTTTCCGACCGATACCATATTTTTGCGCCGTTCCCACACATCAGCAAACAAATCCTGAATGGTATCTTTTACCAGGTCTGGCATGGCAACAATCTTTATTCCGTAGTAAAAAAGTTCCTGGTAATAAGCCTCAAAAAGAATCCCAAGAGAGGCAAAATCGCCACTTTTAAAATTGCTCCAGACATCCTGAACTTGATTCGGTTTGAGACTTTTTGACTCCATCCTTCAAACTAAAAAAATGTGTTTGCTATAATTAAAGGCTTCAAAAGTAAAAACTATTTTTAATGATCAACTAATTTGAAAGGATTGTCAGCGTACGGAATTGTTTCTCCCCAGCCATAAAAGTCCATCTACAACCAGTTTATTCTGAATTTTGTTTCCGAAGGTTAATGATAATTCAGCATGGTCAAATCGCTGGTTGACTCGTAACTGAAATGATACCGGGCGCTTATCTTCGAAAACCACTGGTTGGCTTCGTTCACAAAACTGATATGCGCCGGATCATTTTAGCTGTGTAAAAGGCAACGACCTTAAATTTTGGCAGTTTATTACCTTGAACTTTGACCGAAAACCCAAAGCAAAAAATAGGATGACCGGAAAGATTATTTTTAGTAAAGTGTTCAATTTAGGTTATATTCGCCTTTAACATCCACTTGCCAAAACTGAAAATGAAACAGCGATTTCCAGTATTATTGATTTTAAAAAGTAGTTCATGATCAATTATTTTGTGGATAAAATTCAACCTTACATTGAAACGAATTGCCTGAACCAAATGTTTTTTTGACAGAAAGGGATTATTCAAAAGTTCCTGTTTTCCACCTCGTATTCTTCCATTTGTTTTGTTCTTCGGTGTTGAGAAAAGTCCAAACCACTATCCGGCTGATTTTATTTCCCTGTCCCATCGGAATGGTTTCCGTTGCAAAAGCTTCGACTTCTTCCAGAACCCTGTAAATGCTTTTCAGATTCGATTCTTTCGAAATCAGGGTGGAGAAACAAAAACAATTTCCGGAGAACTTTTTACTTTGCAGGATCATGTTTCGGACGAATTTTTCTTCGCCGCCGTCGCACCACAATTCATGGTTTTGACCACCAAAATTCAGGATTGGTTCAGCGTTTTTTCCCGGATTCAGATTGTGTGTTTTCCGCATGGTACCTGCCTGCGCTTCTTTTTCTGAAGCATGGAAGGGCGGATTGCAGATCGATACATCCAGGTGTTCATCCTTCCTGATAATTCCGTAGAAATAGTCTTTCGCATTGGTTTGCAGCTTGCATTCCACGTTGCCCTGCATGGCCGGATTGGAAGCAATGATTTGATTGGCCGATTCGATCGCCACCGGATCAATGTCTGAACCAACGAACGACCATCCGTATTCATGGTTTCCGATGATCGGATAAATGCAACTTGCGCCCACGCCAATGTCCATGCATCTTATTTGTGGGCCGGTCGGAATTTTTCCGTAGTTGTTACGGCACAAAAAATCGGCAATGTGATGAATGTAATCTGCCCTTCCGGGAATGGGCGGACACAGATAGCCTTCGGGAATTTCCCAGCTGACCCCGTAGTGATGTTTCAGAATGGCTTTATTTAATGCTTTGACCGCCTGCGGGTCAGCAAAATCAACCGACTCGTCGCCATAAATATTTGGTTTTACAAAAGTTGCCAATTCCGGAAAACTACCAATCAATTGCCTGAAATCGTATCGCTCCCGGTTTTTGTTTCGCGGATGCAATTTTGATTTTTCTTTCGGGTGTTCTTTTTTTTTCTGAAGCATGGGAATTCGGTATCAAAAGTTACGACCGCAAATTTAGGATATTAAATGCAGAAAGAGTCTCGTACCCAATTTTGGCTATATCCGAAAGAAATAAGTTGAGCTTTATTTGACAAAAATACTAACCGGTTCTCCTATCTTAATTGGTGCA
>DAITNH010000300.1:0-6521 GCA_036834745.1 Prolixibacteraceae bacterium | reverse complement strand
CCGGAGAAAAATCCCATGTTTTTAGAGAAACGGGTTTATCAGGGAAGCAGCGGCGTGGTGTATCCGCATCCGGTGATTGAGAAAATTCTGGATGAAAAGGTTGACAAAGAATGGAATGCCGTTTACCTCGAAAATCAATACCTGAAAATCATGATCCTACCGGAATTGGGCGGACGTGTTCAGATGGCCTTCGACAAAACCAAACAGCGCCATTTTATCTATTACAATCAGGTAATTAAACCGGCTTTGGTTGGTTTGATCGGTCCCTGGATTTCAGGCGGACTCGAATTTAACTGGCCGCAACATCACCGTCCGTCAACTTACGATGCGGTCGATCATTGCATCGAAGAAAATGCGGACGGAAGCGTGACCGTTTGGTGCAGTGAAGTGGAGCGCATGTTCCGTACCCGTGGAATGGCTGGTTTTACACTGCATCCGGATAAGGCGTACCTCGAAATAAAAGTAAAACTTTATAACCGCACCAACCATCCGCAGACTTTCCTGTGGTGGGCCAATCCTGCCGTGAAAGTGAACGACGATTATCAATCGGTTTTTCCGCCTGATGTGAATGCCGTTTTTGATCATGGCAAACGCGATGTTTCCGAATTTCCTATCGCCAAAGGAACTTACTACAAGGTCGATTATTCACCCGGAACTGACATTTCGCGCTACAAAAATATTCCAGTGCCCACTTCGTACATGGCTGTCAACTCGAAATACAATTTCGTAGGCGGTTACGAAAACGATAGCAAGGGTGGTTTGTTGCATGTGGCCAACCATCATGTTTCGCCCGGAAAGAAGCAATGGACCTGGGGACATGGAGATTTTGGCCGTGCCTGGGATCGCAACCTGACCGATGAAGATGGCCCGTACATTGAACTGATGTGTGGCGTTTATACAGACAATCAGCCTGACTTTTCGTGGCTAATGCCGGGCGAAGAAAAAGCTTTCAGCCAGTATTTTATGCCTTACCGTGATTTGGGGGTAGTTAAGAATGCCACCAAAGAAGCAATGGTTAACCTGGAAGTTGAAAACGGAAAAGCAATTATAAAGGCATACACAACCGGAGTTTATTCAGGTTCAAAAATTATCCTGAAATGCGGAAAAACAATTTTGTTGGAAGATTCGTTCGATTTTCATCCTGCGACTTCCTATGGGAAAACCATTTTTCTGGAAAATACAATTGATAATAATAAACTGAAGGGAAGTAGTGAACAAAAGCCCCCTCTTGTGGAGGGGGTTGGGGGAGGCTTTGAGGTTTCTATAATTTCTTGCGAAGGAAAAATTCTGGTTGATTGGACTCCAGAACCTGACGACAAAAAGGCAATTCCGGAAGCAGCCAAAGCCGCCAGACTTCCGGCAGAAATTGACAGCAACGAACAGTTGTACCTCACCGGATTGCATCTGGAGCAATACCGGCATGCCACTTACGATCCGCGCGATTACTACATGGAAGCACTAAGGCGTGACCCGCAGGACAGTCGTTGCAACAATGCGCTGGGCTTATGGCTGCTGCGTCGCGGACAGTTCGCCAAAGCTGAAACATATTTCAGAAAAGCGATAGAAACTTTGACTCAGCGCAATCCAAATCCAATTGATGGAGAACCATATTTCAATATGGGATTGACCTTGCGCTTTCTGGGTAAGGACGATGAGGCTTTCGATGCCTTTTATAAATCGGTATGGAATGCTGCCTGGATGGACAGTGGCTATTTTCAGCTTGCACGTCTGGCCGCTAAAAAACAAAACTGGGACGAAGCTTTGGAACTTATCGACCGTTCGCTGATTCGCAACTGGCACAACCACAAAGCACGTCAGCTAAAAGTGAGCATTCTCCGAAAACTGGGCAAAACAGAAGATGCTGAGTTGTTAATAGAAGAATCGTTAAAATTGGATAAGTTTAATTTTGGTGTTCTATTTGAAAAATGCCTTCTTAAACCTGACAGCGTCGAAGACCTGTCAGCGTTAAAACACTTACTTCGTGGAAACATCCACACTTACATCGAATTTGCACTCGATTTTGCTTTGTCCGGCTTGTTTGATGAAGCAACAGAGCTAATCAGTATCGGAATAGCAGAACAGAAAGACCAGCCAGTTTTTCCGATGGCTTTGTATTACAAGTCTTGGTTCGAAGCGCAAAATGGCGATTTTGAAGCTTTAGGAAAAACACTTCAGGAAGCAGCAAAGGCTTGTCCTGATTTCTGTTTTCCGAATCAAACAGAATCTGTTCTGGTTTTGGAATGGGCCAAACAGCAAAATCCGGCTGATTCGAAAGCTCCATATTACCTTGGTAATTTCTGGTACAATGCCCGTCAGTACGAGGAAGCCGTAACCAATTGGGAATTGTCGGCAAAACTGGATGATAGCTTTCCAACTGTACATCGGAATCTGGCGTTGGCTTATTTCAACAAACAAAATCAAGCTAAAAAAGCTTTGGCCGAACTCGAAAGAGCTTTTGCCTTGGATGAAACCGATTCGCGCATTTTAATGGAATTGGATCAGTTGTACAAACGAATAAATATTGCACCAGATGTGCGTCTGCAAAAACTGGAGAAACATCTGGAATTGGTTGACGATCGCGATGATTTGTACCTCGAACGGGCAACGTTGTGCAATCAGACAGGTCAATTCGAAAAAGCTTATGAATTAATCATGGCACGCAAGTTTCACCCGTGGGAAGGCGGAGAAGGGAAAGTTACCGGGCAGTATGTTTTTAGCCTGACTGAAATGGCGAAGAAAGCTATTCAGGAGAAAGAATACGAAAATGCTGTTGATCTCCTGACCAAAGCGCAAACTTATCCGGAAAATTTGGGTGAAGGAAAACTAAGTGGCGCCCAGGAAAATGCACTGTTTTATTGGCTCGGAAATGCATGTTCCGGATTGGAAGAAAACGAAAAGGCACTTCAATACTGGAAGATAGCTTCCTCCGGCATCTCAGAACCGGAGCCTGCGATTTTTTACAACGACCAACAGCCTGATACGATTTTCTACCAGGGGTTGGCATTGATCAAGTTGGGTAACAAAGCAGAAGCCAAAGCTCGTTTTGAAACATTGATCAACTTCGGTAAATTACACCTTGAAGATGAATTTAAGCTCGATTATTTTGCTGTTTCGTTGCCTGATTTGCAGATTTGGGACGACGATCTGACCAAACGAAATCGTCAAAACTGCCTGCATTTGATTGAATTGGGAGAATTGGGACTGGAGGAAATTTAAAATACTGGAAGAAATGATTATAGAGACGTGATTAATCGCGTCTCTACAAAAATATCTAATACTCTCCGGTAACGTCTGTCAGAACCTCATATCCGGTTTCGGTAATCAGAATCGTATGTTCAAATTGTGCCGAAAGTTTTTTGTCAACTGTCCGGGCAGTCCATTTGTCCACTTTGTCAACTACCGTTCCGGGCCGCCCCTGATTAATCATCGGTTCGATCGTAAAAGTCATTCCAGGTTGCATAATCGGACCGGTATTTCTTCTGGAAGTATGATCTATCTGCGGCTCTTCATGGAATTCAATGCCGACGCCATGTCCGCAATACTCATAAACCACACTGAATCCTTTTGATTTTACATATTTGCTGATTGCAAAACCGATGTTCCCGAAGTTATTTCCAGGTTTGACCTGTTGAATGCCAAGGTAAAGACTGTGCTTGGTAACCTCGATCAGGTCAAGAGCAACCTGCGACACTTCACCAATGGTAAACATTCTACTTGTATCGCCAAAATAGCCATTCAAAATGGTTGTTACGTCAACATTCAGGATGTCGCCGTTTTTTAATATTGTATCATCAGATGGGATTCCATGACAAACGACCTCATTGATGGATGTACAGCACGATTTCGGGAATCCGCCGTAGCCCAGTGTTGCCGGTATTGCGCCATTTTCACGAATAAAAGCCTCAATTTTTTGATCTATAAATTCGGTTGAAACACCTTCTTTAAGAAACTGTGCGATATACTCCAATGTTTGTCCTGCCAGTTTGCTGCTTTTTCGAATTCCCTCAATCTGTTCAGGTGTTTTTATGATAATTTTTTCCATCTAATTTTAAAATTTGTGCAAAAGTCGCTAAATTGATTGGTAATTCAAAACTCAACAATACATTTGCACAAAGGTTTAAGACAACCTGCAAATTATGGAAAAATACACGGAGCATCTTTCAATAAAGTCCTATCATACCAACCAATACGGACAAGCGTCAATTGCATCAATTTTCAACATCCTGATTGAAGCTGCCTGGGCCCATGCACAGGTAATGGATTGGGGTTACGACAGTCTAAAAAGCAATAATTTATTCTGGGTACTGTCACGAATGTATTTTCACATCGAGAAATATCCGGCATGGCAGGATAAAATTACACTGAATACATGGTCGGCCGGAACGGATGGAATCTATGCCTACCGCGAATACATTGTAGAAAACGAAAAGGGCGAAATACTTCTAAAGGCAAGCTCGGCCTGGCTGATTCTTGATTTGGAAACCCATAAAATTTTCAGGCTAAGCGATTTTAGGACAACATTCCCAAAACGGATCGATAGCAAGGCCTGTCGTAACCCCAGGCGCATCAAACCTGACATTCATACCGAAGTTTTGAATTACTATCCTGTCTTGTTCAGCGAACTCGACATCAATCAGCATTTCAACAGCGTAAAATCAGTTGAACGTGTATTGGACGATTTTGGAATTGAATTTCTGAACAAAAACGAACCTGCCGAAATGGAAGTGAATTACCTGAAAGAAGGCCAGGCTGGAGATTTAATCGCCGTTACCCGCACACAATTGTCGGATAACGAATATCTTAATTGTCTGGTTCGGGAATCGGATAACAACGATTTATGTGCGCTGCGAATTCGCTGGAGACCGAGGATTTAGCTTAAAGTTGCTTCATTTTTCACCAATTAACAATCTGAACAATAAACTTTTATAATGATCGAAATTTGCGCATTGGCTTCGGGAAGTAATGGGAATTGCTACTATATAGGCAACGAGAAAGATGCAGTGCTTGTGGATGCAGGCATTTCCACCAGAAAAATATTGTTGCGCATGGAAGAAGCCGGATTGCGGCAGTCGAAAGTTCGGGGAATATTCATTTCGCACGAACACAGCGATCATATTCATGCAGTAAGAGTTTTAAGCAAGCGTTTGGGAATTCCGGCATGGTTTAGCCAGGGAACTTTCGATGCGATGAAATTGGCGGATCGACCGGAATTGGTTCAAATCTTTGTTCCTGACAAAGCGTTAAAGGTAGGCTCAATTACCATTCATCCGTTCCTGAAGAATCACGATGCGGCAGAACCCTGTTCATTCAGGATAGAACATGATGATTGGCACATTGGCGTTTTTACGGACATCGGTGAAGCCTGCCCAAAAGTCATCCACCACCTGCGCAAATGCCATGCACTGTTTATCGAAACCAATTACGACGAGAAAATGCTTTGGGATGGAGGATATCCTTATCATTTGAAAAGTAGGGTAGCTTCGGCAGTTGGGCATTTATCCAACGACCAGGCCTTTGAGTTGATTCGCGATCATGCAGGTCCGGAATTGGTACATGTTTTCCTCAGTCACCTCTCCGGAGAAAATAACCGGCCTGAATTAGCCGTTGAATGTTTTAGATCTTTATCCGACAGGTTTTCGGTTCAACTGACTTCAAGGCATTCGGTAGGTCCATTGTGTCGTTTGAGATAAATCGGAAATTAAAGGCAACATTCTGAATTCAAAAAGGTGGATCAAGTTTAGTCCTCCTGAATTAATCGTTTGACTTATTAAAAGTTGGAGTTGCCCACTGAAAACTTCCCGTTCCGTTGGGTTTATGTGCATAGGATTGTTCTAAAGTTGTTGCAGGATATTCAACCAGGTCAATAATTACCTGATCAGGCGAGAGCAAAACCACATTTTCGCCAACTGCTGATAATTTATAATTGGTATGCAAACCGACTTGAGTAGTATCACTGTCAGCCCAAACAATCAGGTATCCATTCTTCGCCAATATGGTACCTTCCGGAAATTTCCATTTGGTCAATTCTTTTTTACTATCGGTAAGATAATACCCGGAAATATTCAAATCCTCAGCTGAAAGGTTATACAGCTCAATCCAGTCGTCGAATTGGCCATTTTGATCGGAACCATATTGTGAATTTTTGGGCATCAGCTCGTTAATTACAATACTCATACTATTATCAATAACGGCATCTTCTTTTTTACAGTTTGTCATCCCAATTATTGCCAGAACAAATAGCACAAATCCAATTCTTTCCATTTTATTTTTTAAATTGATTTG
The DNA here is from genome assembly GCA_036834745.1 of Prolixibacteraceae bacterium. Lineage (GTDB taxonomy): Bacteria > Bacteroidota > Bacteroidia > Bacteroidales > Prolixibacteraceae > Aquipluma. Next base: position 239 of record DAITNH010000300.1, on the reverse strand, counting down.
AAGAATTCCAATTATTAGAATCAAATCGTTAGAAATAAAAATACTGAAGAACATTTATATCGGTGTGAAAAATACAAATAAAAATTTAGAAACTTACCGAATAAGGGATTAATGCAGAAATACCTAGGTTTTTCGAAATACAGTAAAATTCTACGAACAAGGGGTAAAAAAAACATAGAAGTTAAAATCGCAATATTGATCGCCGCCGGCAATTATCGGAACTTTATGTCATAAAAAAA
>DAITNH010000299.1:0-6523 GCA_036834745.1 Prolixibacteraceae bacterium | reverse complement strand
TAAAAGTTCCAAAGGAAAAAAGCTGATCTTTGATGAATCAAAAAACTTTCAAAAACGTCTAAAAAAATATCAACAACCAGAAAATTGAACTCGTTAAAAAAATACTGGTTTGCGACGAAACCGACCTTTACATGATTGCCCATAAATTACACTTTCGAAGTGTACCAAGTCGAAGCCAAAGCCGAACGGTTTGCATGCAAATAATCTGAATTTCAATCCTCCACCCAAAAATGTTCCATCAATACTGAAATTCAGTATTACATCTCTTTTTTGCTTTGAAATCAGGAAACGAGCCATCCCGATTAATCGGGACACAGGAGAATGATTATTGGCGAGTTCCCTGCCGGCCGGACAGGCGGGCATGTGGCAATTAAAAATCAAATTATAAACAGATGAAACTTAAACAGTCTCAGTGTATTTAAAACAATTAATCGAAGTGTGTGAATCATGTAAATATAATACAGAATTGTATAAATTTTTCCATTGTTATATCATTTATTTTGAGATGCTAAATTCTCTAATATTAAAAAATCTAAAATGGAAACAATTGTATCGGGATACTGGAATGAGAAAAAAGAAAAAATCAAACAAAAATATGCAGGTATCACCGATCAGGATTTAATCTTTTATGAAGGCAAGGAGAAAGAAATGATCGAAAAGCTTGAATATAAGCTTAGATTAACAAAGTTGGAACTGGCAAAAATCATAGAAGCGCTTTAACAGGATTAAGAATTATTGATATGAATAAATCACCTTCAGGAGAAAATAAGACAAAGAAAAAATCAAAGGAAGATATCAGAAGACAAAGTCTGAATGATGAAAATGACGATTTGCAACTTAATGAAAAGCTGAAAGAATCGGAGATGCGATACCGCCGGTTGTTCGAATCGGCAAAAGACGGAATCCTGATCCTCGATTTCAAAACCGGCAATATAGTTGATGCAAATCCATTTATTGTTAAAATTATTGATTTGCCTTTAGAGGAAATACTCGGGAAAAAACTTTGGGAAATCGGACTTTTCAGTAATAAAGAAGAATCGGAACTTGCCTTTATCGAGTTGAAAACGAATGGCTATATCCGTTTTGAAGACATGCCGATACAGAAACGGAATGGAGAAATTACAGAGGTTGAGTTTATTAGCAACGTATATCCGGTTGGCAAATCCAAAGTAATTCAATGCAATATCAGAGACATTACTGAAAGAGTTAAAGCTGCATTTAAATTAAAAGAAAGTGAAGCTAAATTAAAGGTGCAAAACACGGAATACGCTAATCTTAATAAAGAATACTCAACACTTAATGAAGAACTAAAAGAAAGCGTTGATCAAATTCAGCAGATCAACAATGATTTGATTTTGGCAAAAAATAAGGCTGAAGAGTCGGATCAGCTAAAATCTGCATTCCTGGCCAATATGAGCCATGAAATTCGGACACCCATGAACGCAATAACCGGATTTTCAGAATTACTTTTGCATGCGGGATTATCGAAAGATAAACTTGAGAAATACCTTAATATTATTGTTGCCAGCAGTCAGCAGCTTTTATCAGTTATAAACGATATAATTGACATTTCAAAAATAGAATCTGGTCTGTTACATATTGAGTCGGAATTGGTTAACATCAATAATATGATGGATGAATTATTCGTTTCGTATGAAAAACTGGTCGATTTAAAGAAATTGAAATTGATCTGTCAGGTTGCTGATCCCAATAAACTTATTCAGGTAAAAACAGATGGGAACAGAATTAGACAGGTAATTTGTAATTTATTGAATAATGCCATCAAATTTACGAAAGAAGGTGAAATCAGCTTTGGATATACTATTCAGGAAAATTTCATTGAATTTTATGTTAATGATAGCGGTGTGGGCATCGCACCTGAAAACTTGTCGCTTATTTTTAATCGTTTCAGGCAGGTGAAAGCAACCAACAGTCAATTAAATGAAGGCAATGGATTAGGATTGTCCATATCAAAAGCGTTGGTTGAAAAACTTGGCGGAACCATTAGCGTTCATTCGAAACCCGGAATAGGTTCAAAGTTTGTATTTACAATTCCCTACGAAAATGATATAGTAGATGCAGTGGCAACACCTTCTGAAACAGACAAGTATAATTGGGATAATAAAACCATTCTAATTGTTGAAGATGAAGTAAATAACCACACCTATATTAAAGAACTACTTTCAGATACAAATGCAAAAACACTTCATGCATGGGATGGGAAACAAGCTGTTGAACTTGTGAAAAACCATCCTGAAATTTCATTGGTTTTAATGGATCTTAAAATGCCTGTAATGGATGGTAATGAAGCCATGCAGCTTATTAAACAAATCGAACCAGAACTGACTGTAATTGCTCAAACGGCTTATGCAAATAGCGACAGCAGGAAAAGAGCCATTAAAGTTGGTTTTGATAATTATCTCACAAAACCCATTGACAGCATTCTCTTTATGGAGGTATTAAACAGCTATCTATCAAAAAACTGAATCTTAATTCATATACTAATTATTGATGAGCTATTTAGATAATACAAAAAATTTAATGTTTTTATATTTAACGAATGAAAAATGACCACCATATCGCAATTGAAATAAATGGACTGATTAAACCAAATCATTACAGCAAAATTACAGAATTACCTGAAGTTGAATCAGAGGAAGAGTTTTCAGCTAAGAATATTCAATTATTTCATACCGATCAGGTCGATACCGAATTGTATGTTCTGGTTGAAAAAATTAAAACTGCCGTTCATCAGTTAATTTATCTTTCTGATAAACTTCCACAACAGAAAACTTCAAACTACATCAGTATTAAAGTAAACCGCGAATATACCTATCTGAACAAAATTTTTATGTGCATCACAGGCATTTCAATTAAAAAATATATCAATAACCAGAAAATCGAACTTGTTAAAGAAATACTGGTTTACGACGAAACCGACCTTTTCGAGATTGCCCGAAAATTACACTTTCGAAGTGTATCGAAATTAGAAAGCAAGTTTATTAAGGAAACCGGTATATCTACGGCTTTTTACAAACTACTTCGAAAAACCAGTGCAGGCAAATCCCAAAATGTGTGAATTATGTAATTTTTTCCAAAAATTGTGTAAGCCTTGGGTCGGTGCATCGCTGTATATTTATACAGATAAAAACTTTGGGAGTCTAAATGTAAATCGATAATTATGAAACCAGTAAACGAAATTCCAGACCAAAACGATGAGGTCGTTGTTACTTTTCTCAATCTTCTGCTGGCTGATGAATATGTACTATATACAAAAACCAGGACTGCACATTGGAACGTCGATGGTTCTAACTACTTCGAGTTGCATGTTTTTCTGGAACACCAATATAATTTGTTGGACGTAATCATTGATGATCTGGCAGAACAGATCCGATCGCTCGGACATTTTGCATTGGGCTCGCTCAAAGATTTCCTGAGTGTTGCACAAATGGGCGAAGAAAATCATAACTATGACAATTTAGCGCAAATTCTTGGTACTCTTTTAGGCGATCACGAAGCAATTATCAGTATTATTGAACGCGAAATATTGCCAATTTCAGACAATCTGAAAGACATTGAAACAGCCGATTTTTTAGCTGGAATATTGGACAAACAAAGGAAATCGGCCCATCAGATCAGGCAATTTCTATCCAGTCCTGAATTGATTTCAGACCACCATCTGCGCATAGTTTACAACCAATCGGCCAGCCAGCAGTTATAAAACAAAACCTCCATCACATTACAGGAACTGGTTGGAGGAAATAGAAATCCCTGAAAAAATATATGTACTGAAAAAAATTATGAGAAAATTTTCAAACAACACCCTGCTCTATGCAGTTGCGATATTGGTTATTATAGTAGCTTTTTTACTACTGGGCGGTGGTTCCGTGCTCAAAGGAAACAGATCATTGGGTCTGGAAAATCTTAGATGGTTACAAATTTTGATTAGTTTAGCGATCGGATTTGGATTGGGCTTATTGTACTCTCGTAGGAGGAGATGGTGGTAATCCGCAATCTAAAATTATTTTAATCAAATATTCATGATTGCAAACTCAAAATCGGTCAATGTCACAAGATGGACTGGAGCCAAACGAAAAATGAAAAAATTCTTTTTTGGTATTATCTTCCTGATTGTAATTATTTCAGGCCCCTTTATTTACGTGAAGTATTTTTATACTTACAGCGAAGGATACCGTGCCGGATTACTACAGAAATTTTCGCACAAGGGCAATCTGGTCAAAACCTACGAGGGAGAAATGATACTCAGCAGCGTGGTAGGAAATCAGAACGTCGCGATTGCATCCGAAAAGTTCTTTTTTTCGGTGACCGACAAGAATCTGGCCAATCACCTCGATACGATTCAGGGTCAAATGGTGATCGTTCATTACAATCAGAAAAACGGCGCATTGTTCTGGAAGGGCGAATCGGAATACATAGTTGACAGCGTAAAACGAATTCCGTAAGCGAATTTTTTGTATATTTCAGTGAATTTTCAATTTAGATAACGGTGAAACAAGTGCAGGATAAATTCACAAAAATGTTAAGGAAAAAACCTTCTGAATCGAAGACCGTTAATTTTCCAATTGTTTGTATTGGGGCATCGGCCGGAGGTTTGGAAGCCCTGGAGCAATTTCTGAGCCATGTGCCCGAGAACAGCGGTATGGCGTATATTGTTATCCAGCACCTTGATCCGACACAAAAAGGAATGCTTCCCGAATTGCTTCAGCGAATTTCAGCCATGGAAGTTTTTCAGGTGAAAGACCGTATGGCGGTAAAGCCAAACCTGGTGTATGTTATTCCGCCCAACAAAAGTATGTCAATATCGCAGGGAGTACTTCACCTGGTCGATCCGGTCGAAATAAGAGGGCTTCGCCTTCCAATCGATTTTTTCATGCGTTCGCTTGCTGATGACCAACAGGAAAGGGCTGTGGGTGTGGTTCTTTCAGGAATGGGCTCCGACGGAAGTCTGGGACTTGGCGCCATAAAAGAACAAAACGGCGTTGTGATGGTACAGGAACCATCCACTGCAAAATTCGACAGCATGCCGCGCAATGCAATCACCTCGGTGATCGTAGATATTTTGGCTCCGGCTGAAGATCTGCCTTTAAGCCTGGTGAAATTTCTAAATCATATTCCTGAAATAAAATCAATTCCTGACGCAGAAGTTCAGGACAAAAATTCGCTCGAAAAAATCATTTCCTTACTGCGCAAACAAACCGGGAACGATTTTTCACTGTATAAGAAAAATACAATGTACCGTCGTATCGAAAGACGAATGACTATACACCAAATCAACAAAATAGCATTGTACGTCAGTTTTTTGAAAGAAAATCCGAAGGAAGTGGAAATCCTTTTCAAGGAACTGATGATTGGAGTAACCAATTTTTTCAGGGATCCTGCTGTTTGGGAAAAGCTGAAAGAGACGATTATCCCGAATTTGATTGCCGACCTTCAGGAGGGCGCATCGCTAAGGGCATGGGTGGCAGGCTGTTCAACCGGAGAAGAGGCCTATTCGCTTGCCATCGTGTTTAAAGAAACACTCGAAAAAGTAAAACCGCACGGAGGTATTTTATTGCAGATATTTGCCACCGATCTCGACAATGAAGCAATTGACACCGCCAGAAAAGGAGTTTTTCCGGCAAATATTACTGCCGATGTATCCCCCGAACGGCTGAACCGGTTTTTCGTCCTTCAGGATGAGAATTACCGTGTAAATACCGAAATCAGGGAAATGGTTGTGTTTGCGCAGCACAATATTATCATGCATCCGCCTTTTACCAAACTCGATATTCTTACCTGCCGTAATCTGTTGATTTACATGGATCCTGAGCTGCAAAAGAAAATACTTGGGCTGTTTTATTACAGCCTTAACCCTGAAGGGATTATGCTGCTTGGCAGTTCTGAGTCGCTCGGAACCCAAAGCCATCTTTTTAAAGTGGCCGATAATAAACTGAAGCTTTACAAACCGTACGATAAAACTTTGGCAGAGCGCGAATTATTCGATTTTCCCTCATCATTTTCCCGTTCTAAATCTACTGATATGGAGAAACAGGTCACAGTTAAATTGCACCAAAATATTGAAGCGCTTGCCGATAAAATCTTGTTGCAGCATTTTTCGCCCCCCGGAGTTTTGGTAACCGAAAAGGGCGACATCGTTTACATCAGCGGACGCACCGGGAAATATCTGGAACCTGCAGTGGGCAAGGCTAACCTCAATATTTTTGCGATGCTTCGCGAGGGTTTGCGCAACGATTTCCCCATCGCATTCCGTAAAGCCCTACTTACAAAAGAACCGGTGGTTTTGCACAACATTAAAGTTGGTACAAACGGAGGCACCCAAAACATCAATGTTACCCTAAAGTGGATCGATAAACCTGAACCTTTAAACGGGATGGTAATGATTATTTTCAATGATTTGCCAAAGGTTTCGGATGCTGAACTTCAGAAAAAAAAAGGAAATAAAACCATCGTTAATATTACACAGTCGGAGCTTGAGGCTGAGTTGCAGCATACCCGCGAAGAA
>DAITNH010000298.1:0-6553 GCA_036834745.1 Prolixibacteraceae bacterium | reverse complement strand
TATTTCAGCAGTTTTATTTCATGGCTACAAATGTTCCTCGGAGCTCTTATCAACGAATCGCCTTCTGCTTTCGACAAACTCAGGCAACAGCTCAAGCAGCTGGTTTGCGGGCAGATTTACTTTTTTGAACATTTAGTTTTGAGGCTTTTGCGAACCAATACTGTAATTCGAAGCGCCGCTCCCTGAGCGCCGAAGGCAGTCGAAGGGAGTGCTGATACTCTGGCATCCGGAAAACAACCTTCCGGAGTTGGCCCGACATCCGTCGCAGTCAGTAATATCTTCGGGTTTCAGGTTCATTCCGTATTGACTGTTGCAGATTTCTGCGATTGATTCTTACATCGCCTGCCTGTGCGAGGAATCTGGCTCTAAAGTTGCCAGATGAATCGGACATGTTTCACAATTCAGGCCGCAAAAAGCAATGGTAGTTTCCATCTTCATAGTAATGATTTCTATTATCCTAAAAACCAGAAGTTTTGCATTTGATGTTCTTTGCTGTTTTTCTTCAACGCATTGTGAAGCCGTGTTGTTTGCAGAATGAATATTTCGAGCTTTGATTGTATGATTTGGGGAAATAGATTTCCATCCGTCTCAACAGATAAGAAAGGCAGGTTCACAATTTCAGAACCATTCAGTGAAAAAGGTTTTCCCGACGCCGCTGCCTTGCCATTCACATTCATATTTACGTTCAGGATTGATTCGGCAACACGGGAGGGCATACATCCAAACGGACCCAACGAGATCACACCCGAAGCATGGTGGACAATGTCTGCCAATGCACTTCCGACCGTCAGAATGGCTTCCCCTTCCAACTCTATCGGAATCAGCTTCTTTGAATGGTTGACTATCCTTTCAATATCCAGCGGTTCATATTCAACGAAACCTGATTGTGACAGAATATCTTTGACCCGCAATTCCACTTTCCGTTGAATAATTTCTCTCAGTTTAAACCTCATTCTGGAATTAAGCGATGGCAGATGTTGTTTATAAAGCCCTTTGATCTGGTGGTTTGCGTAGAATAAATATTCGCCGATTGGAGCGGTTTTTATTACAATGTGATGTTCCAGTAATTTTTGCACCAGTTCCCTTCTCGAAAAATCTTCATTCCTGACAAATATTTCACCAACCAAAGCCACCTTTACTGCATTATCCAAAGAATGAATTTTTTCAATTTTCTTAAATGCCGTGGCAGAACGCTTTAGCTGGATATAAATTTCCTTTGAAGTCCCTGTTTCTATTTTAGCTACAATTTTCTCCCATTCCTTGTCGAACAATTCAATTGCATTTTTCTGATCAACGGCAAGGGCCAGTATCGCATTGTAAACATTCTGCATCACATCTCCGATGGTTATTCCTAAAAATGCCCGAATCACAAATTCATTTCCCATTCCACTATACGAATCTTCGTCGGTCAGTGTGATTACGCCATGGTTGATTAGCTTCTTATTGGCAATGATATTTTTCAGATAAACCGTATATTGTCCCTGACGGCAGGGGCCACAACCGGTTGCCATAAACATAAGTGTGATTTCATCAGGATTAGGATTGTTCATCTGATGATTGACCATTGCTCCGGCACAAAGTGTAAGTGGAATACATTCCTTTGAAGTGGTTAATCCACGCCCGATTTTTAATATCTCGAAGGTGTTTTCAGGATGAGGTTCTGAATTGATACCGCAATGCCGGAAAGCCGCTGACAATGCGTCTGTTCCAAATCGTCCCATTTGAGGTATAATCACTTTAACATTTTTGTCCCTGATGTTGTGCTTTTCCCCAAAAGAGTCAGTAATTACATCACCATGAATTTCAACAACTCTGAAATTTGCAGTCGTTTCATTGAGCATCCCTTTCTTCGAAAGTTCACGGTATCTGTAAATAATATCAATGGCTGCTTCGATGCGCGTATTGAGGCCTGCATCGGCCGAATGACTGTCAAGTTCCAGGGTAAGCGATGGTTTATTACCCATTATTTTCCTGAAATAGGGAATCATCATCGAATCGGGTCCGCAACTGAAATTGGTGATGTAAGTTCCGAAAAGCTGATCATGATTTTTTACGAACCTTGCCGAGCGCAGGATTTGATTTCCGGTTCCCCAGTACATGTTTTCGCCGCTTTCGAGATGCTCGCTTGGAATAAAATCGTGTGGAATGAGCGTGATATTTCTCGACGAGAATTTCTGGGGAATACCAAGGTTTGCTTCTTTGGCAAAGGCATTGTACGATCTTCCGAACAATACCATGGCCATTCCGGAAGGATCTTTTTCCAATTTCTGAAGCGCTTCTTTTCCGTAAGCTGAGAATTCAGCAAACATCTGCTTCAACTGTGAGATCGCAAACTGAAAGGCAGATTCAGCTTCTGTTTTGCTTTTCCCCAATTCAAACGCAAGTTTAGTGAAACTGGCTTCACTGCTTTCGTATCCCTTCGAAAAATTTAAAATAGGTGTGAGTAGCTTGATTCCATGAAGCGAATCCTTAAAAGTTGACTTCAGATAATACGGCTCCGACTGAAGCAATACACAGGTTTTGTTGTATTGTTTTTCAAGCGGATCATAAACTTCAGTCACATGAGGAAGGAAAATATAATCAGGCTTTAAATCAATCAGGCCCTGAAAAAATCCATGTGCCAGTTCCGCCGGATAACAAAAAGATGCCTGTTGTTTATCAATTCCTTCTTTTACAGGAACATCGCCAACAATTACTTTAAATCCCAATCTGGAAAAGAAATTATAATAAAGTGGGAAAAGGGTGTTTACCAAAAAGGATTTTGAAATTGCAACAACAGGCGCATCCACTGCAATCTGGTATTCAGGAATGTATTTTTCGAACACCAATTGCTGTCTGATCCGAACTAAATTGGAACTTACTTTTTCAGTTTCGCCTGATTTTTTGTCGAGGTAATATTTGTTGCAGGCACCTCCGAAAGGAATTTTCTTCCCGTCAAGATGTATGATATTGATGTTGCATTTGCGGTCGCAACCTTCAGGCTGGCCTTTGCAAATAAATGAATTTCCGTATCCGACAGTCCTGTTAATTAATTCATCCAGATCAAACGCCTGCTCTTCCAGCAGATTAAGCGCAATCCGTTGTTTAATTTCAAGCGCAACACCAAAAGCTCCCATCAGTCCCGGTTCGGGTGGAACAATAATGTGTTTGCCAGTTAGCGCTGCCATGGCGACAGGCACCGCTTTGTTATAACAAACCCCGCCCTGCATGAATACTTTGTTTCCAACCGGGCGGTTTCCTTTTACCCGATTGGTGAAATTCAGGCAAATTGAATAAACCAGGCCAGCAACAATATCTTCCTTGTTCAAACCTTCGTGCAAGGCATTTTTAACGTCGCTGCTGATAAAAGCGGAACATTGATCGTTAAAATTAGGTGGATTCGTTGCACGCAAAGCAACGTCGCCGATTTCTCTGTAGTCAATATTCAACGATTCTTTCGCCGCTTCTTCCAGAAAAGATCCGGTTCCGGCCGAACAGGCTTCATTCATGGCATAATCCGACGGAACACCGGCGGTGATATAGGTGTATTTCGCATCCTGCCCACCAATTTCAAAAATGGTATCTACATCTTTATCGAAATAAATGGTCGCATTTGCATGTGCCAGAATTTCATTAATAATTCCTTTTGTTTCAGCGTGCAGACCGGAAATATGCCTGCCAGAACCGGTAACGCCCAACCCGATAATTTTTACCGGGGCATCCAGTTTTTCCTTTAAACTTTTATAGCAGGCAATTGAGGCCTGAATCGGATCGCCATTGGTTCTCAGATATTCTGTCGCAAGAATAGCGTTGTCAGAATGGCGCATCATGATTGCTTTCGTGGTTGTGGAACCCACGTCAAGTCCAAGAATGCAAATGTCATTTTCAATAGCTTGCCCGATATTAAACGTTTTGAATTCCACAAAATCGACAAACTCTTTTAAATCTTTGTGAAAGGTAAACGAAACATGTTCCTTCCTGAATAAATCATCAATATTAACTCGGGTAACTTCATGTTTGGTCGAATACAAGGCAGCACCGAGCGCTTCGAACCAGGTGGCCTCATCAGGAACGATCAGTTGGCTGAAGTGATCCTTCAGCGTACTTAAGATTTTCCTGTTTCGGGCGACACCGCCAATAATTACAGCCTTGTCGCATGAAATGTGAGAAGTTAGTTCAATGATTTTATTGGCCATCATGCGGCACAAACCTGCAATCACATTTGATTTTGAAATGCCTTTGTTCAGGGCATGGGTGCAATCCGATTTGCAAAAAACAGAACATCTTCCGGAGATATTATACGCTTCGTTTCCGTCAACAATATTAATGGCCTCCTCAACGGTTAAGTCCATCCTTTTAATTTGCTGAAGAAAAAATTCACCGGTTCCGGAAGCACACTTGTTCCCGGTCATACATTTAGATATCCTCCGGTTTTTATCAAGAAGATATATAATGAAGTTTTCACCACCGGCACTGATTATTATATCAGTATCAAGCTGAAGAAATTCTGCCGACAATTCAACTGCTTCGGGCTCCGGAATAGAAGTGACATTGAGCAGACTTCTGAATTTTCGACCAGTCACAACGATGTTGACAGGAGTTTCATTTTGGAATATTTCCTCAATTATTTGTTTGGGATTTCCGTGGTGGGCAATTGTTTTGGCCGAAATAATTTTTATATGTCCATCTGTTTTCTGAAGCTCAACAGTTGATATTGACGATGCCCCAATGTTAATTCCGAGGTGAAAAGAGGAAGTTTCAGGTTTCATGGGTAAAATCTTTTGTTTAGCTACAAATTTAACTGGTCGAAAAGCAAAGATTGGTTTGATTAAAGATATTGAAATTATGGGTTAAAAAAAAATTTCTAAAAATAGGTTTCCCAAACTTCGCCGGCAAACAGTTTCCCAAATTTTGAAACAGCGCTCAGAGACTCTTTTGTGCTCTCAGCATTGAGAGCCTTCATTGTACGAAGTTGCTTGATGAAATCGCCAATTTCGATTTTAAGGATTCCTTTCCCTTTTACCGGACTTTGATCGTCGGCTCCATCGTAAACGGTAATAAAAAGGGTAGTGGTGTCGCTCCACATGTCGAATCCTTTATCGTCTTTTATTTCTTTAAACCCGAAGAAGTAAAAGCCTAGACCTTCATAAGTATTCAGCTTCATTCCGTATTTCATCACCTTCACTTTTCCTTCCAAATCATCTTTTACAAAGAGGTTGAAGACACCATCGATGGCCGTAATCGGGTACTTCGACAATGCCGGGCAGTTTACTGTTCCGATCAATTCGGCCTTGTGATTGCTATCCGTATCAAAGGCTTCCACATCTTGTGATTGAATGGTCAGGGTGAAATCGAACAGCGAATTATTCTTTTGCCCTTCGTCATAGGCTTTTTTGTAATCCGATTTTTCATTCAGGGAAATGAATCCACGCATGGTTTCCGTGAACGAAACTCCTGCTTCGTTCTCTTTTAGTGGTGATTTTACTACCGGTTTAAAATCGTAACTCAAGGTTTTCTGATTGGATTCAATAATGAGTTTGCTGTTACGCTCGGCCAATGCAGAAATGGTCAGCAACGGATTGGTTCCCAGCGGACGCGGAATAATGGCGCCATCCATGACAAATAACCCTTCATGAAGATCATTTCCGGAGGAATTGCTGTAAACCTGTCCTATATGATTGGTCACGCTTGTTGCAGCATCGTCGCCCATCACGCAACCGCCCAGCGGATGTACAGTTACCATGTCGAAATCCATCTGCTTGTTCCATTGCGGATTTGGCATATATGTTCCGCCCAGCGCTTTGGTGGCTTCCTGAAGTTTCCCATTTACCTTTTTGAAAATACTTTGTTTGCCTACATCCGGCCAGCTAATTTCAAGGCGGTCGTTGTCAAGGTGCATCGATCCGTTTCCGTCATCGTGCGTCATTACCAAATATACCTGAGTGTTGTTTAATGCACCATGATAAGGGCCTTTCAACAAACTCACACCTTCCCGTTTTTTTTCGGCTACCCAATCCTGATGGCCGTCATCGGTATCGTTGCCCAACAGCCTTGAAAGTGATATAAATGCAGCAGTAAGCAAAGGTGCGACAGGCGCAGGGATACTTCCTTCTTCAAGAGTCATTCCTTCATCGAGTTTGTCTTTTTTGCGCATGTCAATGATGGACGTGATACACGGACCAACCGGTTCTTTGTCCGCATCGTCGTAACGCTTTCCTAAACCGATGCCATTCATTTTCACATCGTTGTTGTAACCAAAGCCAAGCACATCGCCATTTCCGGTGAACTTTTTTCCAAGCAAAGGCGATACATTCAGGCCTTTTGCTTTCGAGCGCAACAATATTTCGGTACTGCCCAACGCACCAGCCGATAAAATCACATTGTCGGCAGAAATGCAAAGTGGTGGCGCGTCAAATTTTTCGCGGCCTACATTGTACAGATGAAAGTAAACCAACCATTGGCCATCTTTTCGCTCCAGATATTGCACTCCCGTTTCACAAAAAATTTCGGCACCATGATTCACCGCATCGGGCAAGTAGTTCATGATCAGTGTGTTTTTTGCATGATGGTTGCA
>DAITNH010000297.1:0-6556 GCA_036834745.1 Prolixibacteraceae bacterium | reverse complement strand
TTTTACTTTTACTTCATAGTCCCAGGCATGATGGTGCTCCATCAGTTCGGTGTATTTCGTAATGTCGTCCTTGTGATTCAGGCGCAAAGCCAGTTCGAAGTTTCGGATGGTTTCCACAATTTCACTGCCCGACTGGAATACCGCTTCAAAAACCGTAAGATTTTCATCCAGTTCAGGAATTTGTTTGAGATACGCAATCCGGATATCGCTGGTTCTGGTTATTAATCCCGATTCCGGCGTGTCGTTCCCGGCAAGCAATTCCATGAGCGTAGTTTTCCCGGTGCCGTTGCGGGCAATGAGGGCAATTTTTTGATGTTCAAATATGGTGAAGGAAATATTTTCGAATAATAACTGTTCGCCAAATCGTTTCGATAAATTTTCAGCCTGCAAAAACGGAGTCATACTTTTTTCTGCAAAAATAGTAATTTCAGGCAACCAATGTGTGAATTTGAAAATTTGACGATTCGGCAATTGAATATCCTTTTCAAATCGAATTAGAACCCTTTTTTCTTTTAAGTTTGAAATCGCAAACCAATCAATGTGAGATGAACAAAAAAGAGCTTTTTGAACGGGTAATCGCTTATTTCCAGAAGGAAATGCCCATTGCTGAAACCGAGCTGGAATATTCCAATCCGTATGAGTTGCTGGTGGCGGTAATCCTTTCGGCCCAATGTACCGACAAGCGTGTGAATTTGATGATGCCTGAATTATTAAAGCGGTTTCCTACTCCTGAAATGCTTGCTGAAGTTGATTCAGCGGAGGTTTTTGATTACATCCGGTCGTGTTCGTATCCCAATAACAAAGCCAAACACCTGGTTGGAATGGCCCGGATGCTGGTGGACGATTTTGGAGGAACAGTTCCTGATGACATCGATGAATTGCAGAAATTGCCGGGTGTTGGACGTAAAACAGCCAATGTAATCGCTTCGGTGGTTTATAACAAACCGGCGATGGCTGTTGACACGCACGTTTTCAGGGTAGCTGCCCGCATTGGATTGAGCACCAATTCAAAAACACCTTTGGAAACAGAAAAGCAACTTGTTGAATATTTTCCTGAAGAATTGCTGCCATTGGCTCATCACTGGCTGATTTTACACGGACGATACACTTGTGTGGCTCGTTCGCCAAAATGCGAAAAGTGCGGATTGACGGACGTCTGCAAATATTTTCAGGAGGAACAGAAAAAATGAATTTCTTCCTGATCCGATGAATTGAAAATGAAAAGTCGGGATCATTCTCAACGCTGTTGCTTTTTTATAAGCCTTCATCGGATCAGTCTGTATATTAAATATTCAAAGTTTATGGAAATTAATATTGTTAATTTTTTTATTTTTTGTCAAACTTTGTACATTTGCCACATCAAAAACTAAAAAAGAACAAGTTATGGCTTATAAAATTTCAGAAGAATGTATTGCTTGCGGTACATGCATCGATGAATGTCCTGTTGAAGCAATTTCTGAGGGAGATATCTATAAAATTGATGCTGACCTTTGCACTGATTGTGGATCGTGTGCCGAAGTTTGCCCGGTTGATGCAATTTCGATTGCAGAGTAGTTACCGGTCGGAATAAAGCTGCAAATAAGCTGATCATTTTAAGGTCAGCTTATTTTTTTGCTTGTGTTTTGCAACTAACTGGTCTGATTTTTGTCTTTAGATGCAGGTTGAAATACTTTTTACCATGAAGACAATTTATACTTTTCTACTGATAATGGCATTTGGATTTGTTGGTTACGCACAAAAACCTGTGTTGCAACCGTCGGTTACAGCCGCCGAAACCTCCTCTTTTTCCATCAATAAAGTGTATCCAAACCCTGTAAAGGATTTTGTTACCGTCGAACTTCAGACTGAAGTATCGGGAACAATACAAGTAAGCCTTTTTAATATACTGGGAACAGAGGTGAAAAAGTGGGAGACTTTATCACTTTTTCAGGGCGATCAAAAATTAAAGCTCGACCTTTCTCAGTTTAAAAGCGGTGTGTATATCCTGAAAATCAACAAACAGGGATTGGTAAGAACACAGGTTGTAAAGAAAAATTAATTTAGAAATCTCACTCATTTTATGAATTTCTACCTACAATTTGTGAATGTATTCCGCACTTTCCTTGAATGTTTCGGGATCCATCTCAACGAAATAGTTCTTTACCCCGCATTTATCGGCAGCTGCAAAAAGTTCTTTCCAATCAACTACGCCTTGACCCACAGGCACTTGTTTGTCGGTGGTTTTTGACCAATCTGCCAGATGGGCAGAAATGAAACGGCCTGGATATTTTTTGAAATAATCGGCCGCTTTGTATCCGATGCTGATTACTGCCACCTGAAACTGCATTTTCACCAGATCGGGATCGAATTGTTTCAGTAGTGCATCGTAAATCAACACGCCATCAATCTTTTCAAATTCCATGTGGTGGTTGTGAAAACCTGTCTGGATACCGGCTTTTTTTGTTTTTGCGCCAATTTCGTTCAGTTCATCAGCAGCTTTTTTCCAGTCGTTCATGGTGGCATCTTTCGGAAGCCAGAAACTCGAGGCAATCATCTGTTTTTGTCCCGATTCGAGCGCAAAATCAATCCGTTCGCTCAGGTTGTCCCGAAGTTCGCCCATTCCGTAATGCGTACTTTCCAGTACGAGACCGGCATCTTCCACAATCTTTTTCATTTCTGATGCTTTCATGCTTACCAGTGGCCCAAATCCTGAACTTACGTATCCGGAAGGAGAGCACATTTCAACACTTTGGTATCCTTGTCCGGCCATCATTTTTAAGGTACCGGAAAAATCTTTGATCAACTGGTCTTTAACAGTCCAAACCTGAAAGCCAAGCGGTTTTTTGAAGGCTTTTGCGCCTGTTGCTGCTTCGAGGTTCATCGGGAACTGTGAGGCAAATATAGTTGCCCCGATTCCCAATGCACTTTTACCGAAAAATTCTCTTCTGTTCATTTTGATAGGTTTTTCATTATTGGTTTTATTCTTAAATCTCCTCAGGAGTCCAGCCTTTTCGGTATTCGCGTGAAAGGTATTTATTGGCATCCTCAACATTGGTGATTTTGCGGTTGGCTGCATCGTACTTTAAAAGGCGACCGGATCTCAGTGCAACTGCATATAAATTAACTGCTTCGGTAATATCACCAGCTTCGGTGAAACTTCCGGGGCATTGTTTTCCGGTTTTTACAGCTTCCATAAATTGAATGAATCCCGAGGTTCTTTCCTTTTTCGGAAGTTCAGGAACTGTGCGCCCTGCCATTCGTTTTTCAGGAATAAGCTGAGGATTATTCACATGGAAACCGGCCAGAATTTTCCCTTTGTCGCCAACGAACATCATCCCTTCGGCGGGCAATTCCTTGTTGTCTTCATACAATTCTTCGGGAACTGGCGGACGCATTCCACCGTCGTACCAGATTAAATCGACTGTCGGGCGCGAGCCTTTGGCCGGATATTTAAACCTGACAGAACTGGCAAATGGGAACGAAAAATCATTTTTAACCTGAAACGCTGTTGAATCGCGAATGCCGCAAACGTGGCTGAAATTTGGTTCGATAATGGTCGGGTTTTCCAGTCCGAGCGCTTTGAAAACGGTCCACAAACTGTAATGTCCCATGTCGGCCATCGAGCCTCCGCCGAAATCGTACCAGCCCCTGAAAACCATGTTGGTGTAATACGGATGATAGGGGCGTTCAGCTTCCGGTCCCAGCCATAAATCCCAGTCCATTCCGTTTGGAACAGCAGGCAAATCGATTGGAAGGGTAGGGTATTGCGGCCAAACCGGGCGGTTTGACCAGTTGTGAACTTCTTTGAGGGTTCCGATGGCTCCTTCGTTGATCCAGCTCATCACCTGATCCATCGAGCCGTTTGAATCCCATGCAATTAAATGGGTAGTTACCTTCGATTTCCCGGCCATTTCAATTACTTTCCGGCCTTCTTCCAACCTGTTCGAGATTGGTTTGTGCGTGGTAACACTGATCCCTCTTTTCATGGCAGCCATTGCAATGATACCGTGAAGATGGTCGGGTGTCATTATTTTAACGGCGTTCAGATCCTTTTCTTTTTCGAACATTTCGCGGAAATCGGCATAGGCCCGGCAATTGCCTGACTTTTGATCGCCGCGAAATTTAGAATAAAAGGTATCAACGATTTCTTTGCCGTTGTCTCGTCCACCAGGGATAGTATTGTCGCCACCCGATTTCCAATCCTGATTCTGTAATGTTGAACGGATTTCGTCGCGGAGTCCGTTTTTGCCCCAATCGAGATACCCGGTTGCATATTTTTGAGGATCGCAAACGGCCACGATTTGCAATTCAGGAATAGATAGAAGCGGAAGCAATTCGCGAAGGCCTTGCGTGCCGGCGCCAATGTATGCCAAAGTGATTTTATCGCTGGGAGCAACAAAACCGGTTCCGCCGAGTACGTGCCGTGGTACGATTGTCAAAGCCATCGCGGAAGTTGCAATTCCACCGATAAATTTGCGGCGGGTGAGTTGATTTTTTCTGGAAGATACTTCTGAAGTTGGGCATGAATTGCCCGAAGGAGTTGAGTTTTGTTTCATCATTTCAGGAAAAGTTAGATTGGTTGATTATCAGAAAAAGTTACGGGAAAAGATACTGAATTTTTCTTAGATTTAAATCGTTTAAATTAAAACAATATATTATCCAACTATTAACCAATAAATCAATATCAAAAATGATGGAAAAAAATCTTTCACGACGTATTTTTCTGCAAAGAAGTATCGTTGCCGGAATCGGCCTTTCAATGATCGATCCGTTTACAGCGCTTGCAAGCACAAAAAAATCAGGAATGAAACTGGGTTTGGTTACCTACCAGTGGGCCAAAGACTGGGACTTACCGACACTGATTGCCAATTGTGAAAAAACAGGATTCCTGGGTGTTGAATTGCGCACTGAACATGCCCACAAAGTTGAATCGAATCTTTCGGCCAGTGCACGTGCCGATGTAAAAAAACGGTTTGCCGACAGTCCGGTTACTTGTCTGGGCTACGGGGCAAATTTTGAATACCATAGTCCCGATAAAGTAGCACTCCGGAAAAATATTGATCAGACCAAGGAGTACATCCAGCTTTGCAAGGATATTGGAGCGACCGGTATTAAAGTAAAGCCAAATGGTTTGCCTGCCGAAGTTGCGAAGGAAAAAACGATTGCGCAGATTGCCGCTTCGCTGAACGAAGTTGGTAAGTTTGCCAGTAATCTGGGGCAATTGGTGAGGGTGGAGGTGCATGGAAACCTGTCGCAGGAGATACCAAATATGAAAGCCATTTTTGAACAGGTGACCGAAAAGAGTGTGAAAATGTGTTGGAACTGCAACGATCAGGATTTGTTGCCACCCGGATTGGAACCCAATTTTAATTCAGTAAAAAAATGGTTCGGCGACACTGTTCATGTGCGTGAATTGAATGTGGGCAATTATCCTTATCAGCAACTGATGGATCTGTTTACCGGGATCAAATACGATGGCTGGATTTTACTCGAAGCCCGCACTGAACCAGTGGACAAAATTGCTGCTATGAACGAGCAGATGATGGTTTTTAATGAAATGATTGCCAAAGCAAAAAAAAGCTAAAAAAATTGTTTCTGCCACAGATTCTCAGATAAACACAGAACATAAAAAAATCCCGTCGTGACGGGATTTTTTTATGCTTTCGGTATGTTCAGTAACAATATCTGTTTTGCTTGTCCGATTCTTATTTAAATGACAGACCAACAGTTGAAACGCCGGTTGAAAGATCAAGGAACAATCCAACATGGTTACTTAGGTGGTATTCTGCTCCCAAATGTAAATCAAGAAACAAAGGACTTGCAGTCCGATAACCGGGATAAGTATCGTATCCACTATCCCATCTGGTGTTTACGATTGTAAATCCCAATGAACCGGCTACATAAAAATCCCAGTTTGAATTTGCACTCAGCGCCTGATCCAAATAATACGAACCTTTAACACCAAGAGGCATCACTGTTTCACGATAATAGTACTTGTTATTTCTGTATGATAAGAAAGTGACAAAGGGAGCCAATGTAAAGTTCCTGGCCACATCAAATTCATAGTTGAGGCTAAAAACCGGTAATGTACGCCCTACGTAGTTGTAATAACCGTAATAACCGCCAATACCCAAACCTGCGTTAAAAGTACCACCGTAACTTTCGCTACCGGTTGTGCGATTCTGAGCTGATAGATTAGTCCCAAAAATCATTAGAAGGGACAGCAATGTAAATGTTAAGATTCTTGTTTTCATTATTTTTATTTTAGAGTTTGGTAATAAAATTCAATTTGATATCCATTTTATTTTTTCTTGCCTTTTTCACCGCCATTGCCTTTTCCGCTGTTTTTATTATTTCCGGAACTTTTACCTACAATGCGGCTTTTATTTTGATCGGAACGTGCTTTGGTATAAACTCTTGTTTCTGAGTTGCCTTTTGCAGGCCGCTGTCCAATGTTTTTTTGCGCACTGCCCTTGTATCCTTTGGCATATTTTACTTTGTGCTCCTTGAAAAATGAATATGGAGCGTTGCCACGATAATCGGTCATTACTACTTTATAACCATTGTATAAATCGTA
>DAITNH010000296.1:0-6596 GCA_036834745.1 Prolixibacteraceae bacterium | reverse complement strand
CACTGTAATAACCAACGGCATGGGAAATTTCACCACTTCAACACCTCGTTCAAGGCGACGCTTAATGGTAACCTTGCCTTTTTCAATAGATTGAATTTCTTCGGCATACGTTATTTGCGGAATTCCTAATTTTTCGGCAACCTGAGGACCAACCTGAGCGGTATCTCCATCTATTGCCTGACGACCTGCGATAATAATGTCGTATGCACCATGTTTTTTCAACGTTTGTCCAATTGCATACGATGTTGCCAAGGTATCAGAACCGGCAAAAGCACGATCGGTCAATAAAATACCATCGTCGGCACCACGAAACAAACCTTCACGGATAATTTCAGCAGCACGACCCGGCCCCATGGTTAAAATGGTAATGGTAGTTCCCGGAAATTGCTCTTTAATTCTGAGTGCCTGCTCCAGAGCATTTAAATCCTCCGGATTGAAAATCGCCGGAAGGGCAGCCCGATTGACTGTACCATCAGCTTTCATTGCATCTTTGCCAACATTCCGTGTATCGGGAACTTGTTTGGCGAGTACGATAATTTTGTAACCTTTCATAAATTGTCTTAGTATTATTTGCTTTTATATGTTGTCACATCGATCAACTACGATTCTTGACCAATGCAAAATCTGTTACCCATTAGCGCTGCATCAGCGAATGATCTGTTTTGTCAGCCTAAACCTTTCAAAGGGGAGCAAATATAGATAATCGACCCAAAGAAATCAAGCAACTTTTCCAGACATTAAAAAGAGATAAGTGCAGCGTGAAACCCAAATGTACCCAAAACGATGAATTGGCCGCGAAAAAAAAGCTGAAGCCTTGACAGACAAAGCGAATCAAACAATCAACAGTATTCTTCAAAAAAATATTTCAGGCCTGAATGAACCGTTATTTAAAATGAATTTAAGTAAGAAATGACAGGTTTAACTGTTATAACAGAGATTCTTGCCAAGTTTTATGAACAGTAAAAGTGGTTTGACAAACTACCGATCGGAGAACTTTGAGACATCCGGTCAGGTCTGTTATTTGATTATTGTCAGATTCAATTTTTTGCAAATATCTTGTACTCAATCTCAAAAAAAACGCCCTTCGTTTCGGAAGAGCGTTTTCAATATCAAATCGATTATCTTTTACTGCAGGAACGAAATCAATACACCGGCCGCAACAGCCGAGCCAATTACTCCTGAAATATTACTTGACATGCAATATTGCAAAATGTGATTCGAAGAATCGAGTTTCAATGCAATATCATTTGCAACACGCGAGGCCATTGGAACTGCACTCAGACCGGTAGCGCCAATCAATGGGTTTATCTTTTTCTTATTGAACAAATTGGTGATTTTCACAAACATGATTCCCCCAAAAATAGAAATAGCGAAAGCCAGAAACCCACCAATAATGATCATGATGGTTTTGAAATCAAGAAAAACCTCCGCTGTCATAGTCGCTCCGACAGTTAATCCAAGAAATATAGTAGCTGTATTCAAGATAGAGCCAGTAGCTGCTTCACTTAAACGTGCAACATTAGTTCCGATTTCCTTCAAAAGGTTACCGAAAAGCAACATTCCTAAAAGTGGAACAGATGAAGGAACAAAGATTGAAATTACTATTCCAAGTACAATCGGGAAGGCAATTTTCACTGCCTTAAGGTTTTTAATTTTCAATTTTGAAGGAAATTTTTTATCCATATCCTTCATATTAATTAAAAGTTCCTTTTTAGAACAGGTTAACCGAACCACCAGTGGAATAATAACCGGAACCAAAGCCATGTACGAATAGGCAGCAATTGCAATTGGTCCCAATAAATGCGGAGCAAGTTTGATCGTTGTGTAAATGGCTGTCGGGCCATCGGCGCCTCCAATGATGCCAAGCGAAGCAGCTTCCTTTGCAGTGAATCCCAAAGCAATGGCAGTAATCAATACAACAAATATTCCTAACTGTGCTGCAGCACCAAAGAAAGCCAATTTCAGGTTACGCAACATCGGGCCAAAATCGGTTAACGCTCCAATTCCCATAAAAATGATCGGAGGTAAAAATCCGGTTTTAATCAGCGAGTAGTAGAGAAAGTTCATGATGCCGTGATCATGTGCAATTTCGAGCAGGTTTTTGGTATGTCCACCTTCCAGATTAATCAAATCAGCAGAAACAACTCCCATTGTTCCTCCGGGAAGATTGGCCAGAATTACGCCAAATGCAATCGGAACCAATAGCAAGGGTTCATATTGTTTTCGAATACCGAGGTATAAAAGAAATGCCCCGATAGCCAGCATTAACAGATATCCAGGATTACCAATAATATCCTGAATAGCTGTCATTTTATATAGATTTTCTAAAATGCCCATCGTTTACTGTTTTGTTATTTAATTTTAACTAAAACGTCATCTTCTTCAATTTCGACTCCGGTGGCGTAGCATACCTCTACCACAGTGCCGGCAACATCAGAACGAATGGCATTGAATGTTTTCATTGCTTCCACATAACCAATCAGATCGCCAACTTTAATCGAATCGCCAACTTTAATAGGCGTTTCAGAGCTTTCTTTGGTCAGATAAAATTTACCTTCGAGCGGTGCAAGAATATCTTTTACTACTCCGTTTATGACAGGAGCCGGAGGCGCCAAAGTTGCTGCGGATTTAACTTCAGAAGTAGAACTGTTATTTCCGTATTCAACAGAAACTTTAAAACGTTCGCCTTCCACATCAATAAACATGGTTGATGGTTTCAAGTCGGCAACAGTATTTGCAGCTTCGGTTGTATTTGCAACGGCAGTTCCGGCATTAAGACCGCCACCTTCGATGCGACGTTTTGCCAAATCTTCTTCAAAAGCTTTTTTTGCAGCTCCTGATTTGTATGCACGATATTCCTGTGGATGCATGGCCAGTTCGAACAATTCTTCATCATCTTTACCAAAATCCCATCCTTTTTCGTTCATTTCCTTGCGGAAAGTATCCAATGCATCGGGATACAAATCTTGTGGATGCCCTGTGTAAAATACCTTTCCGGCTTCTTTCGCCAGTTTGATAATTTCAGGATGAAGTTCTCCGGGAAGTTTTCCACCATTTCCTGTCAACATGTCCCAGATATTGTCAGCAATCATACTCCAGCGAGCTTCGCCTTTTTCAATTTGCATCACATTCATCAGGGCCAGGTTTTTCACGTACTGGCTGTAAGGAGTTACCAATGGCGGATATCCCAACATTGGCCATATAAATTCAACTTCATTAAACAATTTTATCAGCAACTCGTCCTGAGTTAATTGTGGTTTATTGCGTTTCGCCATCCATTTATTCAGGCTGGCCAGATTGTTTTCCAAATCCGACATCAGCGAGCCCATCATACCGCCGGGTAACCCAGGGCCGATAAGCATTGAATTCATGTACCGGTTTTTCGGATCAATGTAAAATCCTAAAAAGTCGTCAATAAATTCCTGAGTCAAAGAGCGAACTTTCATGTAGGCGTCCATATTAATGGCAGGCACATCAAATCCGTCGTCTTCGAGCATGGCATGAACTGCCAAAAGATCGATATGTCCGGTTCCCCATGAAAGAGGTTCCATGGCCACATCAATGTAATCAACACCTGCGCGGCATACTTCAAGAATCGAAGCCATTGCAAAACCAGGGCCCGAATGTGAATGGTATTCAAGCGGAATTGAAGGATGCAAAGCTTTGATGCCTTTAACGATTTTACCCAACCAAGCCGGGCGACCAATACCTGCCATGTCTTTCAAACAGATTTCGTCGGCGCCACCTTTAATCAATTCATCAGCCAACTGAACGAAACTTTCGGCAGTGTGAACTTTTGAATAAGTTAAGCTCAAAGTTGCCTGGGCAATCATGCCGCCTTCTTTGGCATACTTTACTGAATCCAGAATATTCCGTGGATCATTCAATCCGCAAAATGAACGGGCAATGTCAGTACCTTGTAATTTTTTCACCTTGAACATCAGTTTCCGAACATCAGCCGGAACCGGGTTCATCCGGATACCGTTCAAAGCACGCTCCAGCATATGGGTCTGGATCCCAGCATCGTTAAATGGTTTTGTCCATTCACGAACAGATTTATTAGGGTTTTCCCCAAAAAGTAAATTGATTTGCTCGAATCCACCGCCATTGGTTTCAACACGAGCAAAACATCCCATGTCCACAATATGTGGAGCTACCTTCACCAATTGATCAACACGTGGGACATACTTACCCGAAGATTGCCACATATCACGATAAACCAATGAAAATTTAATCTTTCTTCCACTCATAATTCAATAGTCTTTTATTCAATGATTTGTTAATTCTATAATTTGTAAGATATACAGTCAAACAACAAAAAAGCTTTAAAATCCGATGGGATTAAAGCTTTTCAACTTTGATAACACGACCGGTTCCATCGGTTACCTTATTTACTGCCGAAACAATGGCAGCCATTTTTTTGGGATTGATCGCAGAAACAGCAGTTGTTGTCTTTTCAACAGCTACCTTCCCCATTTCAGGCATAAACTTATTTACAAACCTGATTATCAAGTCTCCCAAAATCACAACTAACGCCAAAATAATAAATACAGTCACCATCCCTACTCCCAAAAGCTCAAGAGCTATTCCCATTTCATTCATGATTATTCGTTTAAAGGTTTGAATAAAAAAACACTTCCCATTTTATATATTTTCAATGTAATGTTACCAAATTATATCGGTAAGTTTAAATAATTAACCTGATCGGATTTGTACAATTACCAATAAATTAACATTTATACTTATCATTTGAAACAAAACAACAAACTGTTCTGATTTTTTATAGCAAAAAATAAAGGGCACCTTGTGGGTACCCTTTATTAACTATTTAAGTTTTCAATTCTTACGCTATTGGGGCAGGACCTCCAAATGCCATGGGAGGAAGAATTGTATCATGCCCCCTGACATTTTTAATCGAACCGTTTATACTCTCGTATTTCTGAATATTATCCTGTAAAGCCAACAGTAAGCGTTTGGCATGTTCAGGGGTCAAAATGATCCTCGACTTTACGTTTGCTTTTGGAATACCAGGCATTACCCTGATAAAATCAAGCACAAACTCAGAACTTGAATGAGTAATAACTGCCAGATTTGAATAAATACCCTGAGCTATCTCTTCGGTTAATTCAATCTGCAACTGATTGTTGTTTTTCAAATCTTCCATCGATTAATCTCTTGACATTCTATCAGAATCTTTCATCTCAACCATTTTGTCATATTCATCGCGCGAGCCGACAACAAGGTTTTTGTATTCTTTCAAACCGGTTCCTGCAGGAATAAGATGTCCGCAAATTACGTTCTCTTTCAATCCATCGAGGTAGTCAACTTTACCATGAATTGCAGCTTCGTTCAGTACTTTTGTTGTTTCCTGGAACGATGCGGCTGACAACCAGCTACGTGTTTGAAGTGAAGCCCTTGTAATACCCTGAAGTATTTGGCTTGATGTTGCCGGAATTGCATCCCGGCCTTCAACCAACCTTTTATCGCGACGGCGAAGGGTAGAATTTTCATCTCTCATTCGACGCGAAGTAATAATCTGCCCCGGTTTCAGGCTATCTGAATCCCCTGCATCAATCACAACCTTTTTATTGTAGATCCAGTCGTTTTCGTGAAGGAATTCATGTTTGTCAACAATCTGTTTTTCAAGGAATCTGGTATCGCCCGGATCGTCAATGTCAACCTTGCGCATCATCTGGCGAATAATCACCTCGTAATGTTTGTCGTTGATTTTTACCCCCTGCATGCGATATACATCCTGAACTTCATTCAAAATATATTCCTGAACAGCAGTTGGCCCTTTGATCGCGAGGATATCAGCAGGAGTGATCGCTCCGTCAGAAAGTGGGATACCGGCACGGATATAGTCATTTTCCTGAACAAGAATCTGACGTGACAGCGGCACTAAATAACGTTTAACATCTCCACCTTTTGAAGTAACCACAATTTCACGGTTACCACGTTTGATTTTACCAAGAGAAATTTCACCGTCGATTTCGGAAACGATTGCAGGGTTCGAAGGATTTCTGGCCTCGAACAACTCTGTAACACGTGGCAAACCACCCGTGATATCACCGGCTTTACCGGCTGCACGTGGAATTTTCACCAATACAGCACCCGCTTCAACAATTTGACCATCTTCAACAGCCATGTGACCACCTACCGGTAAGTTGTATGTACGGATTGTATCACCTTTTTCGTCCAGAATTCGTAAACCTGGATTTTTGGTTTTATCTCTGGTTTCAATAATTACTTTTTCCTTATAACCGGTTTGCTCATCAGATTCCTCGCGATAAGTGACACCATCGATCACCTGTTCAAAAGAAATTTTTCCCTTGAATTCAGTAATGATTACACCGTTATATGGATCCCATTCACAAATACGCATTCCTTTTTTCACTTCCTGACCGTTGTCAATAAACAGCTTGGAACCGTAAGGAATGTTATGAGTAGAAAGTTGGATTCTTGTATTTTTATCGATGATACGTAATTCAGCAAGGCGGCTTACAACAATATTGGTTTTTACACCTGTTTCGCTGAAATGCTCAACTTCCCTCAATTCATCAATTTCCGCAATACCATCATATTTTGACTCGACA
>DAITNH010000295.1:0-6649 GCA_036834745.1 Prolixibacteraceae bacterium | reverse complement strand
TGAAAGACCTTGAGCGATACCGCAAAGAATTCGTGGGCAATGTTTCGCACGAATTGAAAACCCCTATTTTTAACATTCAGGGATACGTTCTCACCTTGCTCGAAGGTGGAATCGACGATCCGAAAATCAATAAATTATACTTGCAGCGAACTGAGAAAAGTATCGACCGGATGATCTCAATCGTTGAAGATCTGGAATCGATTACCAAACTTGAATCGGGCGAACTGACCTTGAACCTTGTCAATCTCGACATGGTAAAGTTAACCGAAGATGTGTTTGAACTTGCACAGATGCTTGCAAATGAGCGGAATATCACCCTTCAGTTTATTACAAAAACGGATAAGCCCGTGATGGTGAATGCCGACAAAAAACGGATCATGGAGGTGATGAACAACCTGGTTGGCAACGGCATCAAATACGGGAAAAAACGCGGACATGTTAAAGTTGGGTTTTACGATTTGCATGAAACCGTTCTGATAGAAGTCAGCGACAATGGCATTGGAATGGATAAAAGCGATTTGCCCCGCGTCTTCGAACGATTTTACCGGGTCGATAAATCAAGGTCGCGCGAACAGGGAGGAACAGGCCTGGGATTGTCAATCGTGAAACACATTATCGAAGCACACGATCAAACCATCAATGTAAAAAGTATTGCCGACAAGGGAACCACCTTTACTTTCACGCTCGAAAAAGCCAAATAATCAGTAATCTTCATTTGTTATAAAACACCTTCTATCTCCGGAATACAAATAAATGAGCCACAAACACGTTAGTCTCAAATGAAATTGCTAATTTTCAGCCGTTTTTTAAACAAGCCTTTGGAGTGCAGATACTTTTAAATTCTAAATCAAATTTACTATGAGCGACAGTCAATATAAAATTCTGCTGGTTGATGACGAAGTTGATATTCTGGAGTTTATCAGTTATAACCTGGAAAAAGAAGGATACAAAGTTTATACTGCCCAGAATGGCGCCGAAGCAATCAAGGTTGCAGAACGCACACTTCCCGACCTGATTATTCTGGATGTGATGATGCCTGAAATGGATGGAATTGCAGCCTGCGAAGAAATCAGGAGAATTCCAACACTTAAGCACACCATGATCGCTTTTCTAACTGCCCGGGGTGAAGATTACTCGCAGATAGCCGGTTTTGAAGCTGGCGCCGACGATTACATCACCAAACCTATCCGTCCGAAAGTACTGGTTAGCAGGGTAAAAGCACTCCTGAAAAGAACATCCGGCGTTGGCGAACCTCTGGCTCCTGTTGTTGACAACAGTCATACCGTCACTGTCGGAAGTCTGGTAATCGATAAGGAACGTTACCTAATCGTTCAGGATGGTAAGGAAATGGTTTTGCCGCGAAAAGAATTTGAATTGCTGTCGTTGCTGGTTTCCAAACCCGGAAAAGTATTTACCCGCGAAGAAATTTATTATTCAGTATGGGGTGATAATGTGGTGGTTGGTGACCGGACCATTGATGTTCACATTCGCAAACTCCGCGAAAAAATCGGCAACGATCATATCAAAACCCTCAAAGGAATCGGCTATAAATTTGTTGAGTAGATCCTCGTAAAAGGACTGATTATACTGCTTCTTCATGAAGTTGAAAAGCCGGACAAAAAACCCTAAAAGGAATTTTGACCGGCTTTTTTATTCCTGAAGTTCTCATGAATATTAATTTTTCATTGCTGTTTGCCGGATCGTCAACGATGAATAAGCTTTTGAAATTCGGGAACTAAATTTTTCTATATTTGTACCTTTTAAAAATTACGGCTATAATTTCGGTTTCGATGAGCAATAAATTTCAGGTTTACAAACAGTTAGACCTATCTCAGATCAATAAAGATGTATTGAAAAGATGGGAAGAAGACGATACATTTCATAAAAGTATTTCGACACGCGAAGGACATCCGACCTTTGTATTTTATGAAGGACCGCCATCAGCAAACGGAATGCCCGGCATTCACCATGTGATGGCACGCGCCATTAAAGATACTTTCTGCCGCTACAAAACCATGAAAGGTTTCCGTGTACACCGCAAAGCCGGATGGGATACACACGGTCTTCCGGTGGAACTGAGTGTGGAAAAATTACTGGGAATTACCAAAGACGACATTGGCAAAAAAATCAGCATCGAAGATTACAATGCAGCCTGCCGCAAGGAGGTAATGAAATATACCCGCGAGTGGGAAGAACTCACCCGCCAAATGGGTTACTGGGTAAATATGGACAATCCCTATGTAACCTACGATAGCCGCTACATCGAAACCGTATGGTGGTTGCTGAAACAGCTTTTCGAAAAAAATCTGATATACAAAGGTTACACCATCCAGCCATTTTCGCCTGCCGCCGGAACCGGACTTAGCTCTCATGAACTGAACCAGCCCGGATGTTACCGCGATGTGAAAGACACGACTGCCATCGCCCAGTTTAAAGCCATCAGGGACGAAAAATCAGAATTTCTATTCAGCAACATCGAAACTGATTTGTATTTCATTGCCTGGACAACCACTCCATGGACATTGCCATCGAACACCGCTTTGTGCGTTGGCCCAAAAATCAAATATCTGAAAGTGAGAACTTTCAATCCATATACAGGCGAACCGGTTACACTTATATTGGCAAAAAATCTGCTTTCGGCACATTTTGATCCGAAGAATGAAGAAATTCCTTTGGAAGATTATGCACAGGGCGACAAGAAAATACCATTCCGTATTCTGGGCGAATATTCAGGAACAGAACTTGAAGGTGTTAACTACGAACAACTTATCAATTGGGTAAAACCAAAAGGGGTTGCTTTTCGGGTGATTACAGGAGATTTTGTAACGACCGAAGACGGAACCGGAATAGTACATATCGCACCTACATTTGGCGCTGATGATGACAGGGTTGCCAAACAGCACGGAATTGTTCCGCTGATTGTTGACGACCTTGAAGGCAAACGTCAGCCACTGGTTGACCGCAACGGCCGTTTTTTCCTGATTGAAAACATGGACACCAAGTTTGTTGCTGAATACGTGAACCGGCAAACTTATCCTAAATTTGCCGGCCGGTTTGTGAAAAATGAATACGACGAAGCACTTACTGAAGACGATTCCACAGTGGATATCGACATTGCGGTGATGCTCAAAAAAGAGAACAAAGCATTTAAGGTTGAAAAACACGTTCACAGCTACCCGCATTGCTGGAGAACCGACAAGCCAATACTCTATTATCCGCTTGATTCGTGGTTCATTAGAACCACCGCGGTAAAAGACAAAATGATTGCCCTTAACAAAACAATCAACTGGAAACCACAGTCAACCGGAACCGGACGTTTCGGAAACTGGCTCGAAAACCTGGTTGACTGGAACCTGAGCCGCTCACGTTTTTGGGGAACTCCGCTTCCGATCTGGCGTACCGAAGATGGCACTGAAATCAAATGCATCGGATCGGTTGAAGAACTGATGAATGAGATAAATGCAGCAGTCGCTTCAGGAGTAATGGAGAAAAATATTTTTGAAGGTTTTGAAGTTGGCAACAACTCCGCGGAAAACTACCAAAAGGTTGATCTTCACCGTCCGTTTGTCGATGATATTTTCCTTGTTTCAGCCACAGGCAAAAAAATGTTCCGCGAACCCGACCTGATTGACGTTTGGTTTGATTCGGGAGCAATGCCGTATGCGCAATGTCACTTCCCGTTTCATAAAAAAGAGAAATTTAACGAGGTATTCCCAGCGGATTTTATTGCTGAAGGAGTTGACCAAACACGTGGATGGTTCTTTACGCTTCACGCGATTGCAACCATGATTGACGAATCGGTCGCATTCAAAAATATTATCTCAAACGGACTGGTACTCGATAAAAGCGGAAACAAAATGTCGAAACGTTTGGGCAACGCGGTTGATCCGTTCGCAGCAATCGAAGAACACGGTTCTGATCCGCTGCGCTGGTACATGCTGACCAACTCCCAACCCTGGGACAACCTGAAATTCGATATCAACGGTGTTGACGAAGTGAAACGCAAATTCTTCGGCACTCTCTACAATACCTACAACTTTTTCGCGATGTATGCCAACATCGACGGATTCACTTATTCAGAAGAAGAAATTCCGGTAGCTGAAAGGTCTGAATTGGATCGCTGGGTCATTTCGCTGATGAATTCACTGATTAAGGAAGTAGCCGAATGCTATGAAACTTACGAGCCAACCCGCGCCGGACGTGCCATTTCAGAATTTGTTTCGGAAAACCTGAGCAACTGGTTTGTTCGTTTGAGCCGCCGCCGTTATTGGGGTGGATCGTACGATAAAGATAAAATATCGGCTTACCAGACACTTTATACCTGTTTGAACACCGTTGCCAAACTATCGGCGCCAATGGTGCCATTCTATGCTGATTTGCTCTACTCCGATCTGAACAAAATTTCAGGAAAAGAAACAGACCAAAGCGTTCACCTTTCTGATTTTCCGGTTGCTGATGAAACAATGATTGACCGCGATCTGGAAGAAAGAATGGCCATTGCACAAAAAGCCTCTTCCATGATTCTGAGCCTTCGTCGGAAAGAAAAACTGAAGGTTCGTCAACCGCTGGCAAAAATCATGGTTCCGGTTCTATCAAAAGATTTTCAGGAAAAATTTGATGCGGTTAAAAACATCATTCTTTCTGAAGTAAACGTTAAAGAGGTTGAATACCTGACCGATGCAGCCGGAATCATCAGCAAAAAGATAAAAGCAAACTTTAAAACACTTGGCCCGAAATACGGGAAACTGATGAAACAGATTTCCGGAGAAATTGCAGGATTCAGCCAGGAAGACATCAGCCTACTGGAAAAATCAGGAAGCCGTGATTTGAGTATCAACGGAGAAAGCATTTCTTTATGTTTGGAAGATGTTGAAATTCAGACCGAAGATGTTCCGGGATGGCTGGTTGCCAGCGAAGGTGGTTTGACCATTGCCCTCGACATCAATTTGACAGAAGAACTGAAACAGGAAGGAATTGCACGTGAATTCATCAACAAAATTCAAAACATACGCAAAGACAGTGATTTTGAAGTAACCGACCGGATCGTATTGAAAATCCAGAAGAATGAAAAATTCAACCTTGCTGTCGAGAACTTCCGCGATTACATCAGCAACCAAACACTTGCCAATGAATTGGTTCTGGTTGATCTGATCAATCAATCCTCTTCTCACACAGTTGAAATTGACACTGATCTGGAAGCTGTTGTTCTGGTTGAAAAATATTCCTGAAAAGGAATCGGTTTTTGGATGATATTATGACTGCATGAATTAGAATTATTTTTATACTTTTAGCACCTGAGCCAGAAAGATGATAAACTTTAATCGGCTCAAAAAAAATTAAAGCTTTAACGTTATGAGTGAAAAAAACAGATATTCGGACGATGAGTTACAGGAATTTAAAGCACTGATTCTTGATAAACTCGAAAAGGCACAAAAGGACTACGTAATGTACAAAAGCTCCATAACCCAGAGCGACGGGAATGACACACAGGATACGTCACCGACATTTAAGGTTCTTGAAGAAGGTGCAGCCACCTTGTCGAAGGAGGAAGCAGGCAAATTGGCCCAACGCCAGCAAAAATTTATTCAGTATTTGCAGGCAGCTTTGGTACGTATCGAGAACAAAACTTACGGCATTTGTCGCGAAACAGGCAAGTTAATTTCGAAAGAACGACTGCGCGCAGTGCCTCATGCGACTTTAAGCATTGATGCGAAGAACAATCAGAAGTAAAACATCTCAAAAGAAATAGTGCAAAATGATTGAAAGAATTGCTCTTTCAATCATTTTTTTATAACAGATAATCATGTCAAAATTACAAAAGTCAGCCCTCATCGTCTTTTTGGTCTTGCTGGCCGATCAAATCCTGAAAATATGGATAAAAACAACCATGACACTTGGACAGGAATTTCCTGCTATCGGGGATTGGTTTATCATTCATTTTGTTGAAAATAACGGGATGGCCTTTGGGTTCGAATTTGGCGGAGAATATGGAAAGATCTTCTTAAGCCTGTTTCGGATAGTCGCAGTTCTCGGAATCGGCTGGTATATCATGAAATTATCAAAAAAAGACATTCCAATGGGTTTCATCGCCTGTGCCTCACTCATATTTGCCGGAGCCATTGGAAATATTATCGACAGCGCTTTTTACGGGCTCATTTTTAACGACAGCTACGGTCAGGTTGCAACCTTATTTCCTGAAGGCGGCGGATATGAAACATTCTTACACGGAAGGGTGGTCGATATGTTTTATTTTCCCTTGTTTTCAGGCGTTTATCCTGAATGGGTTCCTTTTGTTGGCGGCAGCGATTTCCAGTTCTTCCGTCCGGTTTTCAACATAGCTGACTCGGCCATCACGATAGGAATTTTTTCGATCATGATTTTCTACCGGAAGCAATTCAGCGATATTACATCGAACGAACCTGAAACCCCGCAAGAAGACGAAATAGCTGTTGAAGTTCCGGAAAATGCAGTAGAAAATGAATCGAAGGAAAATTAACAAATTCGCTTGTTAAATCGCATTGAATTCTGTAAACTTGCACTCCGAAAAAATCACACGTTCTTTTGGCATTGAGAATTTAAAACAAATAAAAACCACACAATATTTAGGGCCTATAGCTCAGTTGGTTAGAGCACCTGACTCATAATCAGG
>DAITNH010000294.1:0-6681 GCA_036834745.1 Prolixibacteraceae bacterium | reverse complement strand
TGTTTGAATGGAATAATTCATAGTGAGGCGCTCAAGCTAACCGGCAAAAAAAAGACGGGGTGATTGAGAACCACCCCGTTATTATAATATCTACAATGATGTTGAGTGAGGGCCTGACTTGAAGTCAAACTCTCACTCTCCTTTGGAATATCTTACCTTAAACCCGCAATTTGCTCTTCCAGAATCTTGATTTTTGCTTCTGCATCCGCCTGTTTGGCGCGTTCGATTGCAACAACAGCTTCGGGAGCGCTGTTTACAAAACGTTCGTTGCTCAGTTTTTTTACTACTGAATTCAGGAAACCTTTGGTATAATCCAATTCAAACTGAAGTGTTTTCAGCTCTTCTTCAATATCAATGGTTCCGCCCATCGGCACAAAGAAAGTAGTTGATTTTACTAAAAACGAAGCGGCTAATTTTACTTCTTCGGAAACCAAATTTAAAGCTGAAAGGTTGCCCATTTTTACCAATACGCTATTGAATTCAGGAGCAAAACCTTTGTCGCCTACCATGATGGACAGTTCGAGCTGATCTTTGTTTGGAATGTTATTCTTGGTGCGGATGTTACGTAATCCGGCATTGGCCAGAATATAGAGCAGTATATTGACTGGCTTATTTCCAAATCTGAATGGAGTCATCTGCAAATTGATTTTTGTTTTCGATCTTTTTGTAAAAGTAAAGATTAATCCGGTTCCGGAACGTTGCGCTTCCCGGAACCGGAATTTTAATTATTCACAGCCTTTAACCACACCTTCAGCCTGATCTTTTCCCCAGTTGGGATGAATGGGCGATTTAGGTTTGAAATTATCCCAGTTGGCCAGTAATTCTTTCGCTTTTGGGCAGAATGATTTTGGATCCTGGCCGGTATATTGAGCAGATCCCATGTCCATTTGAAGCTGCAACAATTGAGCCCGTGGGTTAGTGGCATCCAAAGCCAGAGCTTTGCCTAGTGCATGACCTGAAAGTCCGGCGTATTCCTGACCGCGTTCCATCGGGTTTACTACCAGACGACCAACAAGGTAAAAAGCCTGCAATACAGAAACTTCTGATTCAGCGGGAACCATTTCAAGCAGAGAGGTAACTGATTTTTCGACAACATCCAGATAGCCATCCTTTTTGGTTACATCCTGTTCAATAAAACTCATCAGAATGTAGCACTGTGCATGGTAATACAAAGGCAGCCATTCGCTTTTTTCGGCAGCGGCAATCATCTGAAACTTATTGCCCAGCTCTTGAAAATCGGCCACACTTTTACAGGTTGCAAACTGCCCGAGCGATTCGCCCATGGCCTGATAATACTCCGGCTTTTGAGCCATAGAAACTAAACTAACCAACACTACTGCAAGTGATAAAATGATCTTTTTCATGATTGTTTTTATTAAAGGATTAAAATTTTAATTCAATATCTCATTTATAGTCATCATGTCATTTGTAATTAATTCCTGAAATAATAAGGAGCTACAAAAATTCTTACATATCTATATTCAATTCCGTCCGAAAGATGATTTATACCTTGTAAACCTCCTTGCGCGGACGATTTTCTACTCTTAATTTCTTCCCGGGGCGCCACTCCTTCGTCGTTCTGCCCCAGGCTATAATTATTTCGCCCATACTGGGCTGAACCCCAAACTACATCCAATAAAATCAATTCTTTTTGGACTTTGAGGAACTTCTAATGACATGAAACAAAAAACCATTAATGACAGCCCATTTTCTGAACACTGCGACTGATCACTGCCAACTCGCCTATTCAATCTTATCCAACTGGTTCACATTTCCTTTTCGGGTCAGGGTGATGAAACAGCCGAGCACGTAAAACTGGTTCGAACCGGGTTGAATAGCGGCTCCAGGATACCGGCCGTTTGCATCAGGATTGTTACTGTACCGCTGACCGAATTCATTTTTAAAATCGAGTACGTTGGTCACCGCACCGTAAATAATAATGTGCTGACGGTACAGAAAACTCCAACTCAAATCCAGACTTCGGTATGCCAACATCTTTTCGCCATTAAATACGGGTGAATTGGGATCGTTGAACACCCGTGGCGACGAATACCTTAAATTGGCTCCGGCCAGCGATCTTAGGTTTCCGAACCAATGTTTGTAGACCACCGAAAGGTTGTGTTTGCTGGCAAAAGTCGGAATTGCTTCCTCCGGAAAATTGCGGTAATCGCGTTTGGTATCTAAATACGAATATGAAATCCAATAGTCGCCATTTTTGATCGATTTTTTATCCCTCCAGAATAGGTCGAGCCCTTTGGCGTAACCACTTCCGGAGTTATTGTAACTGGTTGACAGGTAAAATTCACCACCAGTCAGTTTCACTAATTCTTTGTAATCTTTATAATACAGCTCAGCACGAATGGTGCGCTGATTTGCCGACGACTGAAAACTAAAGGTGTAATGATCTGCCCGTTCGGGTTTCAGCAAATCGGTGTAAAGGAGGTATTCGTCCACCGGATTCTGGTAGAACCAACCGTAAGCTGCCGAAAACTGGCTTTTGTCTGTGATTTTGTAGGCGGCAGATAATCTGGGCGAAACAGTGAAACTATTCAGGTAGTCTGAATATTCCACACGGCCACCAATGCGGGTTAAGAACTTTGTCGAAGCATAAATCTGCGCTTCGGTAAATCCCGAGAAAGTATGATTGTTAAAGCTATTATCATGAGTTTCACCGGGCAATTGCACATTTTGAGTGAATTTCTTCGAGAACAATTCGCCGCCCATTTTCAGGATAAATTTTTCGCTGAACGGATACGAAAACACACTTTTCAGGTGAGTTCCCTGAATCTGTTTGGCAACTGTAGTTTGGTCGAACTGAATATCATCGGTGTTGTTGGTGAACGAAGCTGCAGTACTGACCGACCATTTTTCGCCCAATTTATCGTTCCACGAAGCATTCATAAATTGATTGCCATTTTTAAGATGGTAATCGACCGGTTTTCCAACAGCATCCAGATTTTCCTGACTGAGCGTAAAACTGCCGTTATCGAAACTCGAATAAAACTTGAACATGCCTGTTTTGCTCGTTTTTTGCCGGACGCTTACTGCACCGGTAGCCGATTCAGGATACTTACCCCAATCGTAATTCTGCGGAGCCAGACTCATGTAAGGAGCCAGATTGTTGTAACTCAAAGTTCCGGTAATGGCACCATTTTTCCACAATTTGGTACCGGCAATTTCCAATCCAACCGACAAGAGCGACAAATCGAGTTGATCTTCGGCAGGCATATCGTTGGTAATAAGTACTAAAACCGACGAAAGTGCCTGCCCATATTCGGCAGAATATCCGCCGGTGCTGAAAATAGTTCCTTTAAACATCCATGGACTGAACCTTCCGCGGGTAGCCAGATTGGGTGCCGAAGAATTGTAAGGAACCGACACCAGAGAACCATCGATGTATGTTTGCGACTCTTCGCTGTCGCCACCTTTAACAAACAGCCTGCCCGATTCACCGTTGACAGTGGTTCCCGGCAACGACTGCAATGCGCCAAAAATATCGCCAACCGCACCGGCAGTCGTCAGCATATCAATTGGAGTGATGGTTACAGCCTGTTTTTTATCGCCAGCCTCGAAAGTTCCCACAGTGATGGTCACTGCATTCAATTGGTTAAAAGATTCTTTCAGTTTGACATTAACACGAATGGTATCGCCTTTCAATTCCACAGCCTTAGAAAATGATTCGTAACCAATAAATTCTACCAGCAAAGTTTGCTGTCCGGTTTTATTCGTCTTAAACCTGAATTCACCGTTTTCTCCGGATGAAGTTCCATCATATGTTCCCAGCAAATAGGCATTTGCACCCGGCATTGGTTCGCCTTTTTCCTGAATTACTTTCCCGGTGATAACAGTTTGCGAAAAGACATTCAGGCTAAATGAAAATGAGAAAATAAAAATGAATATTCGTTTCATGTTTCTGACTTCTTCATGTTTGACGATTCAAAGGTGAAACAAAGTCTTTGAAGCAAAAAAAAACAGTTGCTGAACCGTCGGAAAAGATAGATGAATTGTAAAATCCGGAAGGCAGAAAGAGAAATGAAGTCAGAAAAAAGGCACTGACTAAAACTATTTAAGTTTAATCACTGCCTTTTTCTGATGATGGTGAATCTATTACAGAATTATGCGCTTGCCTCCTTTTCTTACGGATTCACGCATAGCATCAATAATCACCATGTCGCGCAAACCTTCTTCTCCGGGTGTTTTGGATGAACGTTTATCCATAATCGACAGGCATATTTCATCCATTTGTTTGGCTTGCTGATTCATAACCGGAAAATCAAAAGTTTCCTTATTAGGTAAATATCCATGAAGACCGCCGTATCCGCTAAATGGATTGAGGCCATACTCTCCCTTTTGTGCATTAATATTCAGAAAATTAACATTGGCAGCAAATGAGGTTGAACAATTGGCTATAATATTACCCGGAAACTCGAGCTGAAAAGTGGTGGTTTCATCCACTCCATCGAAAACTTTGGGATCGGTATTAAATTGCTGGGCAGTAACCGCAATTGGTTCAAGTCCGGTGGAATAGCGTGCGGCCTGCAAAGGATATGGCCCCATGTCCATAATAGCGCCACCACCCAATAAACTTTTCGCCTTCCACGCCTCAGTTGGCCGTCCCATGCGGAAGCCTGCTGAAGCATGAACCATAAAAATTTCGCCAAACGGTTTTTCTTTGGCCATTTGCATGATGCGCTGGGTATAAGGTTCGTAATGTAAACGATACCCAATTGAAAGCGAAACGC
Organism: Prolixibacteraceae bacterium; assembly: GCA_036834745.1. Lineage (GTDB taxonomy): Bacteria > Bacteroidota > Bacteroidia > Bacteroidales > Prolixibacteraceae > Aquipluma. The sequence continues at coordinate 1,939 of DAITNH010000294.1, read as the reverse complement.
CGGCTTTTTCGCAGGCACCAATCATTTCACGACATTCAGCAGCATCCAAAGCCATCGGCTTTTCGCAAATCACATGCTTTCCTGCCTTTGCCGCACGAATAGTATATTCTTTGTGCATACTGTTTGGAAGAACAATATAAACCACATCAATGGCCGGATTCGAAGCTATTTCATCGAAATTCCGGTAATTATAAATGTTCTCTTTCGGGATATTGTATTTTTCGCCATACTTTTTGGCTTTTTCAGGAGTACCGGTTACCAGACCAACCAGCTTAACGTGTTGGGTTTGTTCCAGTGCCGGCATCAGTAATCCGGTTGAATAGTAGCCCAGACCAACCAGGGCAATGCCCAGTTTCTTCTGCTGATTTACAAATTTGGCACTCGAGATAAAAGGAAACGATGATAGTCCGGCGGCAATTCCTGCTGCCGATACTTGTGTGAGGAAAGTTCTGCGATTTAATTGTTTGCTCATGGTCAATTTATTAGGTTTCAACAAATATAGAAAAATGGCAACATTAAATGCTGTCATTTTTCTGAAAGTTCGTTTCTGTTAACCGACCAAATCCCAAGCCATTGAATTGTTACCCGATTTAAATCTTCAGCATGGATTTTGAGCCACAACCTATCTGGCGAACAAATTTTATGCTTTATAAATAATTGAATTGATATTCATCCCTGCACCTACCGAACACAAAATAATGTAGTCTCCTTCGTTGATGGCTTGCCCTTCCATCCGGCCTTTCAGGATTGAATCGAGTAATGTTGGCACTGTTGCCGCCGATGAATTTCCGAGTTTCTCGATGCTCATTGGCATAATGCCTTCAGGAATATGTTTCACGTGATAGAGTTTGAAAACGTTCTTCAGAATGGCTTCGTCCATTTTTTCATTTGCCTGATGAATCAGTACTTTTTTGATGTCACTCAACTGCAACCCGGCTTTTTCAATGCTTTCCTTAACAACTCCAGGAACATAACTCAAAGCATAGACATATAATTTGTGTCCTGCCATCTTTATGTACTGAATATTTCCGTTGAGCTCTGGATTAAACGAATCTCCATTGGTCAGCAAATTCCAGTAATTCACCGAGTCCGACCTGCTTGAATGCGACAGGATTCCGGTTGGCTCATCACTTTCAACAGCTTCCACAATGGTTGCTCCGGCACCGTCGGCATAAATCATCGTATCACGGTCGTGCGGATCGGATATTCTCGACAGAACATCAGAACCTACTACTACTCCCCTTTTATATATTCCACTCCGGATGTATGCATCAGCAACAATCATCCCCTGGGTCCAACCCGGACAGCCCGATATAATATCGTGACATATACATGCCGGATTTTTAATATTCAGCTTGGCCTTGACCTTGTTCGCAAGACTGGGCAAAAGGTCAACCTGCGTTGAACCTGGATTAACATCGCCGAAGTTGTGTCCGATAATCATGAAATCAAGTGTTTCAGGATCGATCCCTGCCGATTCACAAGCATCTTTCACGGCAATTGCAGCCATATCCGAATTCATCATATCATCACTGAGCCACCGGCGTTCACTAATATTGGTTATTTCCTTGAATTTCCGAATAATTTCCTCGTTGCTTTTCGCCAATGGTTGTTTCGTACCAGGATCAAAAAAAGTATAATTTCTGAAATGATCGTTCCCAATGGTACGTGAAGGAATATAGCTTCCTGTTCCAACTATTTTTGTATAAACCCGTTTTGTCATAATCCTATTTTCAGTGGCCTCGTGGACCTTGATAATTAAATCGTTTCAGTTCAAATTCTTTTCCATCGAAAACTCCGTAAGAAAAGTGGTTGATCCAGTCGCCCAGATTGATAAACCTGCTTTTCTCTCCAATCGGACAATCAACCATGATATGCCTGTGTCCGAATATGAAATAATCAAACTTTTCGTTTTGGAGAATTGATTCTGCAAAAATAA
>DAITNH010000293.1:1965-6682 GCA_036834745.1 Prolixibacteraceae bacterium | reverse complement strand
GCCGTATAGGAATTACTGAATTGCTGGTCGATCCGGTAATGGTTCAACAATACTTTGCCGACCGGAATGCCTTCCAGTTTAATTTTAACCGGTGAGGCAGGAACGTTCAAATCATTGTTGTCATGATAGTTCCAAACCATGACAGTGGCTGAATTTTTCCCTTTTGCAGCAATGGCATTGATGTCGGGACTTTGGCCCCTTACACTTTCGTCGCGCACTTTCTGATAACTGTATGCCAGATTATTCTGATTCACTTCCACCCTGTTTCCGCTCATCATACCAAACATCCTGAAAACATTCAGAACAGGTTTATCAACACCGTTGGTAGCCATATCACGAAATCCGGCAAACCAGGGCTGGTCTTCGAATTCGAAGCCCCAGGTAACCGCACCAAAGAGGTTGACTGCATGATGATCGGCCAATTCGTATTTTCGGGCAAAAGCTGCGGCAGTATAACTTGCATACATGGTTCCGTTGCGATAGGCATTTTGCGGGTAATCTGCCTCAGAGCAGGCAGCACAACCTTCGGGATCTGATTCACCAATAATAATGGGCAGTTTTTTAAACTCCGGATAGGAGGCTACAATTTCAAAACCTTTGTTGATATCACGCAATTGTGTACCCATGTTCATTTGTACCATTCCATTGACCAATTTGGGATCGCCTTTGGCATGGAAAGTAATAAAATCGAGCGGCGAACCTACTTTACCGGTCACATAATTTTTGCCGGTCAGCATATGGTCAAGGAAAGTACGAAGGAAAATTTCCGCCTTGTCCCATCCCGGTCCTGTTGTCTCGGGTCCACCGATTTTCGCAGTTGGCAAAGCGCGTTTTACCGCATCAGCCGTGTAATCATACAGTTTGATGTATTCTTCGGTAGTTCCTCTCCAGTAGCCAATATTTGGTTCGTTCCACAATTCCCAGTACCAGCTTTCCACTTCTTTTTTCCCATATCGATCAACCGAATGAAGTACCCATTGGTAAACCAGTTCAGCCCATTTTTTATAATCTTTGGGCGGATATGCCCAGCCGGTATAAATATCGTTGTAGGCAGCACCGGGCTTCCAGTAATGTCGGTATGGTTCAGGTTTTACCGACAAGGCCTGTGGCATAAACCCAATTTGAGCAATGGGTTTCATTCCCCGTTCAATGTAGGTGTCAAATATTTTATCGATAATCGTCCAGTCGTAAACCGGATTGCCGTTTTTGTCTTCGGTATAAGCGTTGGTAGAGCCCCATTTTAAAGCATGAGTTCCTTCGCCGGTCACCAATAAGCTGTGGGCACGAACATAAACCGGAACAGGACTTAAAGCTGCAATTTCGGAAAGGAGCTTTTTCCCATCTTTCATGTAAGTGTAATTGGGTTCATCGTAACCCCAACAAGCCCAGATCGGGTTCATGCTCCCAACTTCCCTGTTGAAATTGACGTTTATTGTAACAGAATCAGCTACATTGCCCTGAGCCTTAACTTTTTCTCCACAAAAACAGGTCGCCATAACTAAAACGACCACCCAGAAATATTTTAAGTTTAGTTCCATGATGAAAAATTTAGGAATAGAAAATACTTGTTTCAATGGTGAAATTTAGCCACTTTAATTTGCAAATGCATCCTGCGTTATCGGCTTATCCGAACACTTAATTTTTCTACCGCTTTTTAAGGAATTTAATCTTCTGTTTTGCTCACTTCCACCGCGTAAACATTGGCTTCGCCTTCGAAGTTTGCCCTGAAAATGATCCATTTATCGTCGGGACTAAAATGAACATTCGGTTCCAGTTTGTATTGGTGCCGCTTCATATTCACCAACTTTTCTGACTTGAATTTATCGCCATCAGGTGTAAACAGGTAGATCCATTGTCCATCGGGAGCCTTGGCTACAGAGCCAGGATCGCCGCCATCGCCTGCAAAAAGTGTTTCCGTAGAATTGGAATTGTAATGTACGCTCCATTCATTGCGAAGCAAACTGTATTTTATTTCTTTGCCTGAAGCTACGTCATAGCCACCTACAAAAAATGTTTCACCTCTTGGTTGTTGCAGGTCAAACCAGATGGTCTTTCCGCTTTTTCCAAACCATTCGTGTCCCCAAATTTCCCGGTCAATGGTGCGGTGATGAATTTGAGTAACCTGTTTTGTATTCACATCAATTGTCCACACCCTGTCAACTTTATGCCAGGGACCTTCGTGGCAAAACATCAATAAATCAGGATTTACAGACGAAAATTGCACATGATTCAGCCATGCGCTGTCGGTAAATAATTTATTAAGCTGACCTGTTTCTATTTCGATGGTGAATAAAGTTTTAGGCAGTTTTGCTTCATAAATCAAATTGAAGAAATCGCTCTTTTGGGGATTATTTTTCAGAATTTCCTTTTCTGCTTCAGTTGCTCTCGAACCAGCCAGCAATGTACCATCGTCATTTACAGTGGTAATCGATGCTTTAAAATCTTCAGGAAAAACATACACCAGCCTGGGTTCTTTTGCTGAAGGTTGAAGAGAAAAGACACTGTCTTTTATTTGGTAGAAAACTGTTTCGGTTTTTTCTGAAACTATTTCACCATTCATTGGGGAAGAACTATTTGTAAGCTGATTGATTTTTTTTGTGGTGAGATTGATACTGTAAAGCTGTTTGTTTTTTACGTTCGTATTGTAAGTCTCTTCTTTTTTCATGTCAGTAACTTCATCCGGATTTTGTTTGCTACTGTTGTGAAAAATCATTTCGTCGCCAATAAACGGATTGTTGTGGAAATAAAAACTCAGGCTGTTGCCTTCCATCCGGGCAGTCAGTTTTACGACCTTATGGCCGGTATCTTTATCGATCCATTCATCTGGCATTGGCGTCATTGAACCAGTTTCGATGACTGGCAGTTTTTTTTGTTGACAGGCACCGGAAAGGATAAAAATCAGGAATAAATACAAATAGGTTTTCATTGGTTTGTTGGTTTTATTGGTTTGTTGGTTTATTAAAAAGGTGGGCATTCACACCCACCTTTTCAATCTATTCAGTTAATGTTATTGAATTAAAAACTAGTATCCGGGATTCTGATAAGCAGCTTTTGCATCATCAGCCATTGGGCTTCCATTTTCATCGGTCAGCAATTCAAGAAACGAAAGTGGCCATGCTTTGAAAGTATGGTATTTCTGGAACTGGCCTTTGCCTGTTCCTCTTGCGCCAACGTTTCCAGTCGAGATATCATCGGTTGGAAATGGAAAATCATCAGTTCCGGTTGATGCCGAAGGTGCTCCCATGTTGTCGCGGTAATATACACGATCGTACAAAATACCCGCGTTGTGAAGATCCTCCCAGCTGGTCATTTCAAAAATGAATTCACGGGCTTTTTCGTTGTAAACGAAATGGATAAACCTATCCATTTCGGAGCCGGCTGTTGGGGGATAATTCTCCATTTTGGCTTTCGGTGTTCCCGACTGCCATTCGGTTCCGTCGATAGAAATTTTGTCGTACGAATCGGTTGCTACGGTGTAAGGAGCTACTTTTTCTGCTACCGGAATACTCAATTTGCCGGTAATTACAGCTGGTTCGAGAGTAACCAGTGCGTCAGAACGTTTTTCTCCGGAATGGAAAGCGGCACGTTTACGAAGAACGTTCATATCAGCTATAGCTCCTGCGAAATTACCCTGACGACCCAATACTTCGGCACGAATCAGATATGTTTCGGCCAGACGGAAAATCGGAAAGTCGATCGCTCCTGAACCATTCGGATCGGTTCCTTTACCGCGGTTGATATCCAGCCATTTTTTCGGGCCAACATACCACTGGGCAACAGCATTTCCACGGTCAAGACCAAAAGCATCGCCTTTATCGCCGCTAATACGGTACATCAGTTTTCGTCCTGAAGTATTGGTAATTACCGGATTTGCCGGATCAACGTCGGCACCTGATTTGAAACCGGTGATTTTGCCACCGCTTTTGGTAAAGTATCCTGCGCCATTGGGACTTCCAACCATCCAGCGAACCATCATGATGTAAGGCTGACTAACTACCCAAAGTGAATCGAGCGGCTGATCTTTTGAGTTTTCGATATAGACAATTGAACGGTTGCCCATTGCTATTTTACTGGTTTTTCCGTCAACAACCACATCAGCGGCTCCGGAAACTTTTAGTTTTTGATTGTAATAGTAGGCTGATGGGGCATCCCATGGTTTTCCACCATTTTTGGTAAGATCAGTTACTGTTGTAGTTGAAATATAATCGGTCAGGAATGTTTTGTAATAACGTGAGTCGTTTGCCCGGTCGGTGTACATGTCGATACCCCAGTCAGACGGGCCGGCAGTGGCATACGGACGGCCATAATCCAGGGTACGGGGAGTAGCTGCTCTTAACGATGTGTGATTGCTTGTGTAAAGATGAACCAGGTTATTTCCGTAGCGGCCATTGTAGGTTATTGTAGGTTCATACTGAGCTGAGAGAATGATCTCTTTGCTTTTATCACGGGTATAATCACCCTTGGCATTTTTCCACAGATTTCCAAAATCAGGTTCCAAACCAGCAAAAGCGGTATTGCCTTTCATCTGGTCGATCACCATTGTTGAATAGAATTTGGCTGAATCGAGGTCGGTCGAAACATTTCCTTTGTACAACATTTTCAGGTGAGTATCGGCACTTGCCCAATTTGCAGCCTGTGCACGATGCAAATACAGTTTGGCCAGAAAATGAGCAGCAGCCGGTTTTGTAATACGTCCCAATTCAGTTGTGGTGGCCGG
>DAITNH010000293.1:0-1865 GCA_036834745.1 Prolixibacteraceae bacterium | reverse complement strand
ATGAGAGAACTGACGTTTGGTGTCATGCGTGTTCCGGTTGCAGAAGGCCCCCATGCATCAATGGCATAAGTTCCCATCGCAATACGATCAGCCAGCGACCACGAAAATACTTCCACATCGCTGCAAGTACCAAACAGGTAATGTCCCTGATTATAATCGGGTTTAAAACGCAGTATCTGATAACTGCCTTTTACTAGCGATTCAAGACCTTCAGCCGATTTATAAAAATCCTGCGTAAGGGTGTTTACAGTTTTCTCCTCCAGATAATCTTCACAGGAAACGAAGGAAAGAATCAAGGCAAATATGACAATATATTTTTTCATGAATAAATATTTTAAAGTTTGTTGATTATAAACCTACCCTCACACCAAGCACAAAACTCTTGATTATCATGGTATTGTTATTTGAACCACCAGTCGGGTCACCAACTGAGTTTACATTGCTCCAACCGTTTGTATCGTCCGGATTTATACCAGCTTTTACAACATCGCCGCCAAACAGGAATGGGTTGAGTACCTGCCCGTAAACCTGGAATTTTTTAACCTTGAAACGTTCCAATATTGAATTTGGAATACTGTATGACAGTGAGATATTGCGAACAGCAACGAAAGAACCATCATTGATAAAGGTAGCCCTGTTTACATCGGCATTCGATGCTTTGGGATTGGTAGTTGGTTGCGGCCAACGTGCGCTTGTATTTTCAGGAGACCAGAAATTCGAGGCATCTTCGGAACGAACATAGCCAACATAACTGCCACCTCCTGATCCTCCAGGAATTAATGAAGAAAAATATTTCTGACCAATGCGGGCATATACAAATGTACTCAGTTCAAAATCGCCGTAGCTCACGCTGTTGGTAATACCGGCAACCCATTTGGGACGAACTGTACCAACAATAACTTTGTCTTCATCTTCCAGTTTGTAGTTTGCGGTTCCCTGCTCAATGGGTCTGTACTGACCAGGTTCGAAATTATAACCGTTGGCTTTCCAAAGTGCTATTTCGGCTAAATCTTCAGTGGTATTTTGCCATAAACCATCAACTTTGTAAGTTCTGAAAACCTGTAGTGGCTGTCCGATGTACCAATTGTTACCCTTCATATCTTCTTTGCCATTTACCAATTCAACAATTTCTTCGTTGTTTTTCGACCAGTTAAAATCGGTTGTCCAACGCAATTTTTTGGTCTGAACATTTACTGTTGAAATTGATAATTCGATACCCTGGTTCTTCATTTTACCAATGTTTCCGGTAATAAAAGGAAATCCTGTGATCGCAGGAATATTACGATCCATCAGAATATTAGAAGTGTTCGACTGATAAACTTCGATTGTTCCCGAAATACGGTTATTCAGGAAAGCATAGTCAATACCAAAGTTGGTTTGCGCAGTTGTTTCCCATTTCATATCAGGGTTTGGCATGTTGTATGGATTGTAACCAATTGCAGCTATATCGCCAAACGCATATTTATACTGAGAAAGTGGACCTGAAGTAGAATATGCCCCAACTGCAGAATTACCCACCACTCCGTAACCTGCACGAAGTTTCAATTCATTAATCCATGTCAATGGTTTCAGAAATTCCTCTTCCTGCATTTTCCATGCTAAGGCAAACGATGGGAAAAAGTCCCATTTGTTTCCGGGAGCCAGTACCGAAGCGCCATCGTAACGACCGGTTGCTGTGAATATGTACTTGTTCATCAATGAATAATTGAAACGGGCCATGTACGACATCAACGAGTTTTCAGAAAAACCTGTTCCGTAGCTGTCAGGATTACCATTGAGGTTGGCTGAAAGGTTATACCATTTTGATGAGTCGTAAATAATTTTTGACGAATTAATGTAGGAGCTTTCCGAGCGGTTGTTCTGAA
>DAITNH010000292.1:0-6721 GCA_036834745.1 Prolixibacteraceae bacterium | reverse complement strand
GGGATGATTTTGGTTACTAATAACGAATCACATTTTGGAAGGATTAGTAATATTGAAATTGAGAATTGGACTAAAACACTTTAGGCACACACTCGCCGTATACAACCTTAAAAACCATAGCGTGGTATCACTTAATTCATATTCTATAACAGAAACCCCCAGCCGAACCCCGGAAAAACGGCTGGACTGCCATAGAATCACGCTATGTACAATAGCCGCACAAACCCCACCCACTCATTTCGCGATCAGCATCTTTCTAATCAGCATAGTCGCCGGAAAAAACCACAAAAGCCCCACCACCCGTCCAAGGTGCAGGCCATGAATTGTTTTACGGCCAAAGCCTGCGGCAGGTGGCTTCCGCTTCTCTCCATTACACTCCAGGGCTGCACTTCGTCCGCCACCTTTCGTTACATTCCGTTCATTGTCAGCCCCCAGCCTCGGCTACTCGTGCAAGCGTGCTTCCATTCATTCCATTGCGCTCAGGCCAGCCCACTGTTTCATTGCATTCAGTCACCACCCTTGCTTTTCCCAACCCAATCAACGGTATGTCCTGCGAAGTGTTCACCCCTGAAGACCAAAAACCACAAAAGCCCCACCGCCCTTTAATGGTACAGGTAAAAATAAAAGATCATTCGCGCATGGCCTTATGCTTGCAGCCGGTTCGTCTCTCTCATTCAACCGTTCCATTCGTACCTCATTTCACTATTTCATTCGTTCACCTCACCAGCTTCAGCACCCCGCGTGTAAGTGTTTCGTACCTCAACACCCACACTTATCCCCACCCACGACAACAGCTTTTCCACTTATTTTACCTGCGAATTGTTTGCCCCATAAAACCGGTTCCCGTTCATTGTCGCTTTGTTCAGCCTTCATTGATCGTTTCATCATGCTATTGAAATGAGAATAACTGCCCACGCACCTCCCGGTGCCAGTTATTTCCCATTTCAACAGCACATCATCATCATACCTGAAATTTGCCATTTCCTTTTTTATAGAAATTAATGTCATTCAACGACTAATAGATATAAACAGAATCGATCAAAATACAATTTGCACTTCAATAGTGCTATTTTTGTCAAAATATGCACTCAGTTAGTGCATATTGATTATTTTTGCAGAAAAAAAATTGCCATGGACAAATTATTTGAACAGTTTCAGAAACTTCTAAGAGAGACAGATACCGGTTTCTTCCGCTACATTTATGCTGAGATAAACTGGAAAAGTCGTATGATTGGACTTACTGGTCCACGTGGAGTTGGGAAAACTACGCTGGTTTTACAGCATATTAAAAAGAATATGAATCCTGCTGAGACGCTTTATGTAACTGCTGAAGATTTTTATTTTGCAGACAACAAGCTGATTGATTTAGCTGGTGATTTTGTAAAGCGCGGAGGGAAATACCTGTTTATAGATGAAATACATAAATATAAAGACTGGGCTAAGGAACTAAAACTGATATATGATTATCATCCGGAACTGAATGTGGTATTTACTGGTTTATCTGTCTTGGATATCAAAAAAGGAGCCTCAGATTTAAGTCGCAGGGCTGTAATGTATAATATGCAAGGTTTGTCTTTCAGGGAGTATTTGCAATTGTTTCATCAAATGGCTGTCCAGTCATATTCTTTGGAAGAAATACTGGGCCATAAAGCCGAACTTCCCGGAGTAAAACATCCATTGCCTTTTTTTGAGGATTATCTGAAAAGAGGGTATTATCCTTTTGCATTAGAGGAAGGTTTTGATCTGAGGCTACAACAGATTGTTAACCAAACTTTAGAGACAGATATTCCGTTGTATGCTGGGATGAATGTGTCCACGGGCCGAAAATTGAAGCAATTGCTCGCCATTATTGCTAAAAGTGTGCCGTTTAAGCCCAATATGACAAGTATAGCAACTGCACTTTCCGCCAGCCGGAATAACATAACTGATTATTGCCTGTTTATTGAAGAAGCCGGAATGATAGCACAACTGCGGGATTCTAGCGGAGGAATAAGGGTGTTGGGTAAAGTGGATAAAATTTATCTTGACAATACTAATCTGATTTACAGTTTAGCAAACGATAACTCCAATACAGGAAATATAAGAGAAACGTTTTTTCTGAATCAGCTAAGAGTAAAGTATGATGTAATGGTGTCTCCAATTGCTGATTTTCTGATTGGTGATTACACGTTTGAAGTAGGTGGAAAGAATAAAGGATTGAAGCAAATCCAAGGTATTGACAAAGCTTTTATCGTAAAAGATGACATTGAACTGGGATATTTGAACACTATACCACTCTGGCAGTTTGGTTTAACCTACTGATTCTATTTCAATTCTTTGCCATAGCAAAGGCTGTCTTCCATGCCAACATATTGTCCGTAATTTTCAGTTCTGGAATAACCCGCAACCGAATAAAGGTGTTGGGCTTCCACCTGACGGACTCCGGTTTCGAGCACCGCTTTGGTAAAACCTTCTTCAACAGCCCATTGTTCCAACTCCTGAAGTAATTTGGCCGCCAGTCTATTGCCCCGCATTTCAGGAAGGACAAACATCCGCTTCATTTCCACAGTTTCGTCATTATACCGTTTGAAGCAGCTGCAACCAACCGGTTTTTCACCGACATAAATTACGATTGCATGTTTTATTTTGTCAATTTTATTGTATTGATCGTATTGCCTTTGTATATCGCCATTTCGTTGATTAAGATCTTCGTCCAGAGAATTGACCATTCTTCTGAAATCGTTATTTTCACTGGTAGTCCGGATAAATTCGGGTGATTGGATTGGATGCATGAGAATTGTTTTTTCGAATCAAAAATAGGATTAAATCTCCAATCAATTCAAAAGCATCACCAAAAATGAGAAATATGAAAAACTGTTTCCGCCAAATAAATCTTTAACTTCGTGGTTCGTTAAAAGTATAAATTATGCGCGTATTGATTGTTTGTATTATTCTTCTTTTCGCTGGAAGTATTGATGCCCAAAACACCATTAATCAAGTGGATGCACAGGGACGGAAACAAGGTTTCTGGACAAAAAAAGATGCCGAAGGAAAATTATTGTATCAGGGAACCTTTAAAAATGATCAGCCGGTGGGCGAAATGAAACGCTTTCATCCGAACGGAAAATTAAGAGCGGTTCTGAATTTTGTTGAAGGAAGTGAACTTTCGGATGCCCGTTTGTACGATGAAGGTGGCAATCTGATTGCTCAGGGGAAATACATCGGTCAAAAGAAAACCGGTGAATGGAGCTATTTCAGGGAGACAAAAATAGTATCGACTGAAAACTATCTGAACGGACAAAAAAACGGAAATTCAAAACGATATTACCAAACAGGTGAATTGCTTGAAGAATCGAACTGGAAAGAAGACAAGTTAAACGGACCTTACCGTTCATTTTTTCAGGATGGAAAGACTTTTCTGGAATGTGAGTACTCGGAAGGAATGCGAAACGGACCATTTAAAACCTGGTTTGCTGACGGAACACTTGAACTGGATGCCAATTACACCAGCAATGTTCGCGACAAAGCCTGGAAATACTACGACAAAAACGGCGATTTATTATATATCCTGAGGTTTGAGTTGGGCAATTTGCTGAATCCTGAAGTTCAGGACAGCATTGATGCTGCACAATCAGACACATTCAAAACCAGGGAAGAAAATATTCCCGATCCCGAAAAATTTATGCAGAATCCTGAAGAATATATGGAGTTGATGAAACGACCATGAGAAAATCCTTCTCACACAGGAGGATGATTATCTGGGAGTTCCATGTGGCAACTAAAAAACAAATTATAAACACATGAAAATCAAATAACTTCCTGTTATGAAAAAGAAATGGATATTCTTTTTATTCGCACTGCTGACAGGCTTGATCCTATCAGGCCAAAATCAGCCAAATACTTATTGGGTAAAGCTGACAGATAAAAAAGGAACATCCTATCAGATTGACCGGCCAGAAAAATTTTTATCGCAGCGGTCTATCAACCGACGCATCAAACAGCATATTGCCATCGACGAAACCGATCTACCCGTATCTCCAGTTTATTTGGATTCGCTCCGGAAGCTTGGACTGGAAGTGGTTCATAATTCGAAATGGCTGAATGGGGCAACTGTAAGAACTTCCGATACTGCCCTGATTCGAAAAATTGCTGCGCTGCCATTTGTTACTTCGGTGCAATTAACGCGGCCAGCCAACGTATTGAAATCAGCAAAAAGCAAATTCAATAGAAATGTTTCTGATGAAAACTTCGATCCGGACGATTATGGCACCGCACTCGGGCAACTGACACAACTAAAGGGACAATACCTTCACAACCTGGGATATAGAGGAAAAGGCATCCATGTCGCGGTACTCGATGCAGGTTTTTTGAATGTAAACCAACATGCCGCTTTCGACAGCCTTCGCCTAAAAAACCGACTATTGGGAACGCGCGACTTTGTCAACCCGAAATCAAATATTTATCAGGAAGACAGGCATGGATTGAGTGTTCTTTCGTGCATGGCGGGCAAACTGCCCGGCAAACTGGTTGGCACAGCGCCCGATGCCTCGTATTATTTGTTCCGGACAGAACAAGACACCTCGGAATACCTCGTTGAAGAAGACAACTGGGTGGCAGCAGCCGAGTTGGCCGATAGCCTGGGGGTCGATGTTATTAATTCGTCGCTCGGCTATACGGTTTTCGATGATCCGGCGATGAACCATACCTATGCCGATTTGAACGGGAAAACCACTCGGGTGACCCAAGGCGCCAATATGGCGTTCAGGAAAGGCATATTGGTTTTTAGCAGCGCCGGAAACGAAGGTGCTGTCAGCAATCCATGGAAATGGATTGTTGCGCCATCGGACGGAGAAAACGTAATTGCCGCGGGGGCTGTCGACAAAAACGGTGCCCGTGCCTATTTTAGCTCGTATGGCCCGGCTTATGGAGGTGCAATAAAGCCCAATGTGGTGGCTACCGGTTTATTTACTTACGTGGTAACCCGAGATGGATCTATGGGTTATGATAGCGGAACATCCTTTTCGTCGCCAGTACTGGCCGGAATGGCAGCCTGTTTGTTACAGGCCAATCCGGGAGCAAATGTGAAGCAAATAAAAAATGCCATTGAGCAAAGCGCCCACCAGCACGGTAACCCAGATTCGATACTGGGCTACGGAATTCCCGATTTCGAGAAAGCCGACAACTACCTGAAAGTGAATATCGCAAACAATTTAAAAGCTCAAAAAGAATGGATTGTTTCACCCAATCCATTCAGCGATTACCTTCTGATACAAAATATGAATCCGGTGTCGGCAGACAACTGTTTGATCAACATTTACAACCTTCAGGGGATTTTACTTTGGGAGTCTGCTTTCAAAAATACGGAGCAAATTTTATTGAATAATCTGGATCACCTTCCTAATGGGTTTTTAGTACTATCCATCCGTTCCGGCGGTAAGGAAGATAGGTTTAAACTTATAAAAACAGGAAGATGAACGATCAGCAACTTTCTCTCTTCGAATTACAACGTCAGATTAAAGGAAGTCTGGACGACACTTTTTCACTTCCTGTATGGGTGAAAGCCGAAATCAGTGAAATGACTGTCAACCGAAGCGGTCATTGTTACCTCGACCTGATAGAAACTGAACAGGGAACCGACACCGTAATTGCCCGCTGCCGTGCAACAATATGGTCATATACTTTCCGGATGCTCAAACCTTACTTCGAAACTACTACCGGTCAGGTTTTTACTGAAGGGCTGAAAGTGCTTTTACAAGTCAAAGTTGAATACCATGAAGTGTATGGTTTTAGCCTGAATATCCGCGACATAGACCCGGTTTATACTCTGGGCGACATGGCAAGGCAACGCCGTGAGATTATCCGGCGACTCGAAGAAGACGGAGTACTCGAAATGAACAAGGAGCTCGAATTGCCTTTGGTGCCCCAGCGCATCGCGATCATATCATCGCCCACAGCTGCCGGGTTGCAGGATTTTTTAGACCAATTGCACAACAATCCGCACAAATTCGTTTTTTACACCAAACTGTTTCCGGCGGTGATGCAGGGCAACGAAGCTCCGGGAAGTATCACCAAAGCACTTGAGCAGATTTTTGAATACGAAGATTTGTTTGATGCAGTAGCGATCATTCGTGGCGGAGGAGCGCAAATTGATCTGGCGTGTTTCGACAATTACGAACTTGCATTCAATGTGGCACAATTTCCGCTTCCGGTGATTACCGGTATTGGGCACGACAAAGACGACACGGTGATTGACATGGTGGCGCACACCCGGATGAAAACGCCTACTGCTGTCGCTGAGTTCCTGATTTCGGGAGCATTGCAGTTTTCGCAGCAACTGAACGAATTGGAGAAACATTTTACTGAACTGGTAAATGATCAGCTCGAAGAAAATAAAAACCGGCTGAACGATGCTGCTCATCAGTTGAGTTTACTCGTGAATCAATTGATTGTCAAACAATCCAATCGATTGGAAATTGCGCGTATTCAACTGGAGAACCGGTCGGAGACTTTCCTGAAAAACCAGTTCTCGAATTTGAAACAAATCTCGGCAATTGCAAAAAACCAAACCCACCGATACGTCACCCGACAAAACCATTTATTGGAACAATCGGGTAACAAGCTGAATTTCGCTTTTCGGCAACAGGTTTTGAAAAACAAAAGTCTTTTGCAGCAATTTCAGAACCTGATCAAATTCAGAAGTATTGAAACCATCAAAACTGAAAAGAAAAACCTGAATTCGATT
>DAITNH010000291.1:0-6752 GCA_036834745.1 Prolixibacteraceae bacterium | reverse complement strand
AGTTGCAGGTAATGTAAATGAAACAACAGTGCCTTTACCTTTTTCGCTGTCTATTGTAATCGTTCCTTTGTTTTTCTCTATAAAATCTTTGACGAGGATTAATCCCAAACCGGTACTCTTTTCATCTTCAGTACCGGTAGTGTGATGTGTATTGCTAAGATCAAAGATTTTTGAGAGTGATGATTTTTCAATTCCTACCCCATTGTCTGTAATCCTAATATTTGCGCTATTCGTGTTATTTACATCGGTTTTGATGATTACCGAACCACCCCGGGGAGTGAATTTAATGGCATTGCTGAGAAGATTACGCACTATGGTCTGAACCATGTTGTGGTCAGCCAGTACAAAAATCTCATCATTTAATTCAAACCTGATAGCAATCTGTTTGTTGTCGGCAGATTGCTTTAAGCCTTTTATCGAATTCTGAATAACATCAGTCAGTTTTAATTCCGCCGGACTGAATTCAATTTTATTTAATTGTGATTGCGCCCAGATAAGTAGATTTTCAAGCAATACACTTACACTTTCTGCTGATTTATAAAGTGTTAATAATATTTTTTTTAATTCTGCCGGACTGTGTTCATTATACGTTTCATTGAGATACTCCAGAAAAGTAGCAAGATTCCCGGTTGGTCCGCGCAAATCATGTGCAATGATGGCGAAAAATTTATCTTTCGCCGCGTTGGTTTCCTTTAGTTGGAGGTTTTTATTCCGGATTTGATGGTAAAACCAATAGATGGATATGGAAACTAAAAATGCAACAATGATTCCTAAAATCATTATTAATTGTGAAATCCTGTGCTGCTTGATTATCAGTGAATTAATTTCGTTTTGTTTTTCCAGCTCTATAATCTGCCCGTTTTGTCTATCAATCTCATAAATCGCCTGCAACTGCTCAATTTTTATGTTTGCAGCACCCGAAAGAATTAAATCCTGAATATCGATTTGTTTTTTCTGGCAGCTAAAAGCATTTTTCAGATCATTAATGCTCAGATAAACTTCGGTCAGCTTTGAATAAATGTTTAACTGTATCTTCTTTTGGTTGTTTTCTATAGCCAAATCCAAGCCTCTGTATAAACTTTTAAATCCCTCATCTATTTGGCCTTTTCCAATGAGGCACAATCCGAGGTACTCATATATAGTGGGCAAACTAAGTACATCGCCAACTTTATTTTTTATCCTGAGTGACTCATTTAAATAATTTTCAGCCAGCTCATAGTTCTCCATTGAATATTCAATCATACCCAGGTTCTTTTGGGAGTTTGACAGGCCATATTCTGATTCATTGGCGACATATATTTTCATTGTATTGTCAATGTACTTATGTGCTTCCTTGAAATCACCCGATTCTAAATTGAGTAATCCAATCTGTTCTAAACAAATAGCTACTCCGTTTTGGTTTCCATCAATAGTTGCCATTTTGGTATATATTTCCAGGGCTTCCTGAAAATATTCGAGTGCTTTTTCAGGAAGTTTTAAGTCAGAGTATATCCGTCCCAATATATACGCGTCCCATGCTTTACCCTCTGAAAAACCTGCTTTCCCATAATTTAGCTTTGAGTTAACTATGTACTCTATTGCTCTGTCATATAGTCCATTTACCCTGAATATTGTTCCCATCATTGAGTAGGAAGAACCCATGATTTTGTAATTGTTTGATAACCGACAAGCCTGAAGCGAGGCATTAAAATACTCGAGAGCATGCATTTCGTCCCTGCGATTGTATGTCATTACTCCTTTACGGAACAAGATTTCTCCTTTGTTCCAATTATCACCCGATGCTTCTGAGATTGTTAAGGCTGAATCATAATGGGCCTCAGCAAGATCCTTGTTTTCCATCACATCACTTATTCTTCCCAGAATCAAATGAGCGCGCATCTCCAGGTTTTTATTATTCGCAGTTTTTGCTTCAGATAGCGCAGAACTTGCCAGGCTTTGCGCTTCAGG
Source organism: Prolixibacteraceae bacterium (assembly GCA_036834745.1). Classification (GTDB taxonomy): domain Bacteria; phylum Bacteroidota; class Bacteroidia; order Bacteroidales; family Prolixibacteraceae; genus Aquipluma. The sequence goes on along the minus strand of DAITNH010000291.1, from coordinate 4,805 downwards.
TCCGTCACTTTCCATGATTCGAAGCGCAAGTTCCAATTGAGTGGAGATTTTATCGGGTCCTTTTTTGCTATTTAATTCTTTGCGGAGACTGTCTGTTTGTGTAGTATTAGTTTTTCCCTGAGAGGAGGCAGAATAAGTAAATCCAATAGTCAATAAAAACAGAAAAGTCCAGATAATATTTATATTCATCTTTATATCGTACTTAAAAATCCAGAATAGAAATTGTGAAAAAATGATGTTGAATGTTTATATTCAGTTTATTATGCAGTGACCGACTAATAAAAAACAATCACTTTCAGGATGAAAAATAAGAATAAAAAGCTGATAAAACCCAGGTCATTGTGTTTTAATATTTTTTGCATACTCACTTGGGGTCATTTTGTATGCTTCGGTAAAACAAGTCGTAAAATAGGATGGCGAATTGAATCCAACATCGTAGCAAACTTCAGAAATGTTTTTGTTGTTAATGTTAAGCAATTCACAGGCTTTTTTTAACCGGATGTTTCTGATTAACTCACCGGTGCTCTGACCTGTAAGCGCTTTAATCTTGCGATGTAATCCCATTCGGCTGATGCTAAGTTCATGAGCCAAAGCGTCTCCGTTAAACTCGGATTCTATCATTTTCGCCAGAATGATTGAAATGGTTTTCTGAATAAATACTTCATCCGGAGAATCTGATTTTAACTCGGGTTTATGCATTTCGCCCAATGAGATTTTCCGGCTATATCGTTCTTTAAGCAATTCCCGCAGCTCAATCAACTTTTCAACTCTTATGGTAAGGTGCTGTGGATGAAATGGTTTTGTGATATATGAATCAGCTCCTATGCTTAAACCTTCAATACGGTTTTCAACGTCTGACTTGGCAGTAAGTAAAATAATAGGAATGTGACTGGTTTCAATGGAGCTTTTTATTCGTCTGCACATTTCAATGCCGTCCATTTCCGGCATCATTAAGTCGCTAATAATCAGGTCGAAATCCTGTACTGTAGCTATTTCAAGTCCGATAGCACCATTTTCGGCTTCTTCAATTATATAACTGGATCCCAGAATACTTCGGATATAACTTCGGATATCCTCATTATCTTCAACCACTAATATCCGCTTTCTATTGTCTTTTTTTGTATGCTCCGTAGTGGATATTTCATCCTGTTTTTTTATTTCCTCAATGTCAGGTTCCATGCCAGCCTGCCTTTGCAAAATCTCAGTTTCATCCATAAATTCATCTTTCAGATACGCACTTTTTTCTATTGGAAGTGTAATTCTGAAAGTGGTTTTCACATTGGGTGTGCTTTCAACTTCAACTGTTCCATGATGAAGTTCAATCAGATTTTTAACCAGATGCAAACCGATTCCAGAGCCTTGTTGCACATTACTTTGTCCTTCGCCCTGATAGAATCGGTCAAAAATACTATGGATGTCTTTTTGCTGAATTCCTTTTCCGTTGTCGGTGATTGAAATTACAACTTCATTGTGACCCAACGCATCTTTTGTATTTAGCGTTGAAACTGAAATATAGCCTCCATCCGGAGTAAATTTAAAGGCGTTTGAAAGTAAATTAATCAATGATTTATTCAGAAATTCCGTATCGAACCATGCCATCAGAGCTTCCTCCTGATGGATTAGCTCTACTTGTATGTTTTTTTGTTTTCGAAGGTCTTCGAACGAAATGACTATTTCTTTAATACACAATATTATATCAGATTGCTGAATTTTTAGTTTCATCTGTCCCCGTTCTGCTTTTCTGAAATCAAGTAGTTGATTTACCATTGTTAACAGTCGATTGGCATTGCGAAGCATTAACCTGAAATTTGATCTTTTTTCTTCATTCAATTCATCAAACTTCATTTTCTCAAGCGGACCAATGATTAGCGTTAATGGTGTCCGAAATTCATGAGATATATTGGTAAAGAATTGCAGTTTTTCCTGATGTAACTCCTCCTCTTTTTCACGTTTTGCCCGTTCAATTTTCAATCGGTTAGCTGCTTTTATTCGTATGTTAAGGAATGCCCAGATAAAATAGAGAAAAGTTACAAGTAGAATCAGGTAAATTAAATAAGCCCATCCGGTTGCCCAGAAAGGTGGGCGAATGACAATGACAATTGAGGCGATGTTCGTATCGCTCCACACAGCATCAGGGCTTGATGCCTTTACTTTAAATACATATTCACCCGATTGAAGATTTCGGAATGTGACACTGTTTTGATTGCCCAACTGATTCCATTTTTCATCAGAACCTTCGAGCAAATAAGCATATTGAATTTTCTGGTTGGCGTTGTAATTCACCCCCATAAATTCGATTGTAAAGACCGATTGATTGTATTTTAATTCAATTTTATCGGCCAGTGAGATGTTCTGTTTTAAAGGCGAATATTTGTATTTGTTTTCGCTAGGAGTTGCCAATTCGTTAAATATCAGCAGTTTTGTGAATATTACCGGTGGACATTTATCATCTTTGGTAACATTTGCCGGATTAAAAATGTTGATGCCGCCAAAACCGGCAAATGCCATCAGGCCATTGGGTAAAACTACTGCCGACCGTTCAGTAAACTCGCGGCTTTGAAGTCCATCGCCCGAATTGAAATTTTCAATTTCCTTTGTTTTGATATTTAGTTTTGCAATTCCGCGGCTATTTCCAATCCATACATTTCCCGATTGATCGCAAAGTAATGAGGCCAGATAGTTACTGGCCAAACCGTTTGATTCGGTAAACGAAACGTTCTCTTTTGACTTTAAATCATGCATAAATAAACCCTCGCCCTGGGTCGTTATCCATAAACTGTTGCCATCGAACAAGAGATCGGAAACAATGTGTATCGCTAAATTTATTGGATTGAAGTTTACTTCCTGGTTTTTGATGTTATAGGTAATTATTCCCACTCCATACGTTCCGATCCACAGCAATCCATCTGCTTTTTCTTTGATTGATCGTATTGCGATGCTTCTATCGGCTGATAGCGGGCAACGAATAATGGTTTGCGTTTTCCGGTCATATTTTGCGAGTCCGAATTCAGTTCCAATCCAAATCGTGTGATCTTTTCCTTCGTAAATGCATCGGACATCGTTACCCGGTAATGAATTTGGATTTTTGTTGTCGAATAAAAACTGGCTGTAGTTTGAGCTTGTTGGATCAATTTTTAGCAATCCTTTGTTGTAAGTTCCTGCCCATAGGATGCCTTGAGAATCGTATAACAGCGATTGGTAAACATATCCCGGCAATTTTTGATCAACTGGCAACTCTTTGGCTTCACCAGTTTCAGAATTAACTTTACACAAGCCGACTTTCCCTGTGCCCATGGTCGCAATAAATAAGTTGCCGCTTTTATCATTCGCAATAGCCATGTAAGGTGAATTCGGGAGTGAATTTGAGAGCTCCGAATCATGTTTAATCAGTTTGAATTTGGTGGGAGTACCTTTCAGCATATTTACACCACCCCATGCCGTACCTATCCACACATTATTGTCCTGGTCGGCAAAAAGCGAATTGACAGATGGACAATTAAGTCTCGACGAAGATTCTCCATGTTCGATCATCTGATAAGCAAATTTCTCATTCAGTGAAAATGAGCGTACTGAAAAATTTACCAGAAACAATTCAGTTCCTATCCATATTTTGCCGTTGTGATCTTCATTGATTGCTCCTATTGAATTGGCAATCAATCTTTCAGGATAAGTTATCGAATCGAGGTGATTACTTGTTTCGTTGTAAATATAGCAGCCTTTCGATGTTCCGATCCAGATTCTGCGAAAACTGTCCTGATAGATGGAACGGATGTTGCGTCCACCTTCCGGCAACTCATAAAACTCCAGTTTTTTCTCTTTTTGGTCGTACCGGTATAGTCCGTTATTTTGGGTTCCGATCCAAAGTCGTTTATAGTCATCCTCCAGCAAGCTCATTACATTAAGAGGAGCGGCAATGCCCGGTATTTTGGGCAGGGTTAAAGCATAAAATTCGTTTTTGGCCCAGTCGAAATAATTTACCCCATTCCCATAAGTACCCATCCATATTTTTGATTGATCTGAATTTGCTATCAAAGCGGTAATGTCGTTGTAAACCAGTTTCAGTGGGCTGGTATTGTTTCGGACTTTGATGATGCTGTCTGATTTGTAATTGTATATATTCAATCCATCAGATGTTCCTGCCCAGATGTTGCCGTCAGGAGCCAGAATCATGGCTTGGGTGCGGTTGTGTGACAGCGAGTACCGGCCTTTGTTGATCGCAAAATGTGTAAAGTTCTTCCCGTCAAACTTGTTTAATCCTTCGTCGGTGGCAATCCAGATAAAACCTTTGCTGTCCTGCAGAACCGAATAAATGGTGTTGTTCGAAAGTCCCTGTTCTGTCGAGTACCGGTAAATCAGATTGGTTTCTGTTTTTTGGGAATAGACTTGCGAGGTCAGACATAATAAAACAGTCAAAAAGAAAACATTTTGAATAGGGAACGATATCGTTTTCATTTTGCAGCTTGTTTCATTTTTATAAGTTTTTACCCGGCCAGGAGGATTATTAAGCGAATAAAAGAATTCCACTTTAAATAGTCAATAGCAGATGTTGCGAAAGATACAAAATGCGACAATATCAACAGCATGTTACAATAGCGAAAGGGAAATATGCAATAGCGAAAGAGAAATTTTTGAATTGTGGCGATTATTGCAAATCTGAAAAAACTAAATACTATGAACTTAAACCTTTCCTTTTCGCTAAAGACATTCCCGGGGAGTCTGTTTTCATTGAAAAGCATATTGCTCATTGCCGCTTTCGTTTCTTCATTTTCAATTAAAGCGGAAGAATCCGGACTGGGAAAACATGC
>DAITNH010000290.1:0-6802 GCA_036834745.1 Prolixibacteraceae bacterium | reverse complement strand
AAATTTAGTTGAGCATAAAAGTAAGCATACCATATCGATAATTTATATTAAATATGGCATTAATCTTTTCAATCAGAAATAAATAGATAATTATACCTCCTTCAATAAATTCAGCAAATCGACTGTCGATAAACGGGCGCTTTGGTCTGTGCCATCGAGCAGACTGTCAGCCAAATCGCGTTTGGTGGAATGCAATTTCAGGATTTTCTCTTCAATCGTATTTTTGGCCACCAACCTGTAAATGGTCACCGGACGCAATTGTCCAATGCGGTGGGCGCGGTCACTGGCCTGATCTTCAATGGCCGGGTTCCACCACGGATCGAGGTGCAGCACATAATCGGCAGCGGTGAGGTTCAATCCCAATCCGCCGGCTTTCAGGCTGATCAGGAACAATTCGCCTTTGCCAGCCTGGAAAGCTTTCACAGCCAGTTGGCGATCGGGAATAGAAGTTGAACCATCCAGATACTGATAGCTGATGCCTTGCTTGTCCAGTTCCTTTCGCACAATGGCCAGATGCATCACGAATTGGCTGAACACCAATGCGCGGTGTTTATTGGCACGCAATTCCTCAACAATTTCGAAAAAAGCTTCGAGTTTGGCAGAGGGCAATTGTATGTCTTTGTTTACCAACGCAGTATTACAACAGGCCAGCCGAAGTTTGGTAATTTCAGCCAGAGCTTGCAAATGTTGCTGCCCGTTGCCGCCACCATTATTTTCGATGGTAGTGATAGCCTCTCGCCGCAATGCTTCGTAAAATGCCAACTCCTTTTCGCTTAAATTAACCGTATGCGTAATTTCGGTTTTGGGTGGCAATTCGTCGAGTACCTTATTTTTTGTCCGGCGTAAAATAAACGGGGTAATCAGTTTTTTCAGGTGGTTTTTCTGTGCCTGAATTTCAGTTTTCACATACCGGTCGGTAAATTGCGGCAAAGTACCCAGCAGTCCGGGATTGCAGAAATTAAACAGGTTCCACAATTCGCCCAAATGATTTTGAATGGGCGTTCCGGTAAGTGCCAGTTTGAAATCGGCCTGAATATTCATGGCCGCTTTCGATGATTTGGTCTGGGTATTTTTGATGGCATGGGCTTCGTCCAAAACGGCCATCGCCCATGTGATTTTCGAAATCTGCTTGTCCTCCGATTGTAGCAAACCGTAAGTAATTACCAGCACATCAAAAGCTGCCAGCGAAGTAAAAGCATCTTCCCGTTTGCCCTGTTTCAGGTTTACAATGTTCAAAGTAGGCGCAAATTTCTGTAGTTCGCTGCCCCAGTTTGGAACCACCGATGCCGGACAAACAACCAGAATCGGTCCGCTTTCTGCTAAATGAAGCATCATGGCAATTGCCTGAACCGTTTTTCCCAATCCCATGTCATCGGCCAGACAAGCTCCGGCATTCCAGGTTTTCAGGCGTGTCATCCAGCGGAAACCTTCTTCCTGATAAGAACGCAATTCTGCATCGAGCGTTGCCGGAACAGGAACATCAGTGGCTGAAATTGATTTGATATGCTTCTGAAATTCTTTCCACGATTTATCGGTTTTGAACGAAGCTGCCCGACTGGTTATTTCCTCCAAAGCGTGTGAAGCAAACCGGTTGACCGTTACTCCATTTTTATCGATGGTGGAATACGATTCAAGTTCGTCGAGGTGTTTTTTTAGTTCCTCTGTCAAAGCCAGAAATTCATCTTTTTTCAGTTCAATGAAACGGCCTTTACTTTTACGGTTCAGGCTAAGTAATTCTTTCAGGCTGAGAACAGTTGCTTCATCAATGTTCAATTCTCCTTCCAGTTCAAACCATTGTCCTTTCCCTTTAATCCGAAGGCTCAGGTTTGCAAACGAAGCTGTTTTTTTCATCCTGAAATGTTCACCTTCAGGCCATTCAACAACTGCGATATCAGTGTTTTCATTCAGTATTTCAAGTAATCCGAGGCAATCGTAAGGATCAGAAAAAAGTTCGGCTTCTTCAATTAAATCAGCATCGATGAACGCAGAAACCGCATTGGTCAACTTCATGGCATTGGCATTTTCAGCTTTCATGTTCCTCAAAGCCTGGCATCTTTCGCCGTCAACCATTCCATAAACCACTTTCCCGCCCATGCCGGGTTTAACGTAAGGCGGCTCGGTTCCCATAGGTTTTACGAACATCTGCGCTTTTAACCCATCGCCGATTGGAACAATCTGTATCCTGATCCGCGAATCGGCTTCTATCGATTTAACTTGCACATTTCCTTCCGCAAAATCAGAATGAACAGTCATTAAGCTACTTAGGCCTGAAACGGCTTCGATAAGTTTGTCTTTCCCTTTTACCGGGATGGTTATTCCCTGGTTAATCATCCGGATAACCGAATGCTGCTGCGGAGTGAGCGTGATTAGTTTAAAGCGGGTTTGGGTCTCTTTCACCAAAACAGAACGTTGGTCGGTATTGGCAATATTTGTTTTCAGCTTAATCCCGTATTTTCCGATTTCTGTACTAATTTCAGGTTGCGCTTTGATCAGCTCGACTGAAACCAAAGGATTTGAAGATAAAAACAGGTATGGATGGCCACACAATTCCGTAATAACCTTGTTAAAGTCCAGATTGTATTCGGTAGCTCCGTAATAGCCTGAATGAAATGTGACAGCCGCTGCGATTCTCCTATCCTGCTCAGACAAACCTTCAACTTGCTGATCTTTCAGTTTTTTAAGCGCAATATTTCGCCCCATACTCCAGATCCCTTTGGCATTTAAAGTTTGCAAAACGGGCTGTATGTAACCTTTTTCAAGATTAACCAGATAACAAACACGGGCAGTTCCCTGATCTTTTTTTTGTGTTCCTCCAATGCCTTTGGTCAGAGTCAGCAATCCTTCGAGCAATTGCTCCCATTTCTCCGGAATGGTCAACCGGCTCATCAGGCAAGGCGAACTTTTCGTTTCAAGTTCTTTCGGCACAGGAAAAATCTCAATATTAAATTCGGATTTTTCGATGATAAAGTTGATCTCGCGCAAAAACAGCCAGCGTTTGGCAAGGCTCAGTTTATAACCTGTATTTTGGGCATGCATTTGAAGCCCCGCACTTAACTCCCCATTAATTACGTAACTCAAAATCAGGTAAAAAACAGATTTAAAACCGGTTGTTGAGAAACAGCTTGTTGTATTTATCTGTTTAAATTTTGATTCTGCCTGCGCCAAATCATTCTTCAGGAAATATAATAGTGGAAGAAAAAAATGGTCGTCGCTGAATTTGCTTCTCGACTTTTTATTGATCGCAACTTCTAGCTTCTTCTCGTTTACGCTTTTAGGATTTAAGGCAAAATTAAGCCAATATAGAAATTCAAAGTAGAGGTTAAACTCCAATTTTGGCATTTTCATTCCGTCCCTATCGGTAATTTGTGCTTTTTCATAACAGTCCGCCGATAATTTAAAATTTCCCCTGAATAATTCAATCTGAGACTTTAGAAGCAATGAAGCCGTATTGTGCAGGTTTTTAATCAGTTTGTCAGCTTCGTCAATGTTCCCAAGCTGAAAAAGAATCTCCGCTTTTTGTATGGAAACCTGATCAAACAATCCTTCAAAGGTCGCATTCCGATCAAAGAATCTGGAAACAGGAGAAAAATCCTGAAAGTGCAACACGTTCAGTAATTGAACAGCATCCAACAATTCGTATAAAAGAACTGGCGATTGCAGGAAAGCGTGATCGTATTCAGGATTGAGCAGCATCTCCGAAATCAGGGGAGCGGCTTCAATTGCTTTTGAAATTAAGCGGTTGGTGGCATCCTTGCTGAACCTGCTTTCACCTGCATAATATCCAAAAAGAAAATCGCGGATGTATTCAGTCACTGGAATGTGCCCAAATGGATTGTGCTCCTTTTGAATTTTCCACAAAAGATTGCTGTACCTTTCATCTTTGATCAACTTTGGGAAAAGCGCAACTTTCAGATTAAAAGGAATATCATAACTGGTTACCGACAATGCTACCAGTTGCTTGTCAACCAACGCATTAAGCACACTTTGATATTCCTTTTGAGTTGCTTTATTTCCAGTTTTATCCTGAATATATTTAAGAACATCGTATTTTGGCACACCCGAATACTTTACCACAAATACATTGAGAACACTCTTGTGGAACTCGGGCAGAGAATGATATGACTTCAATAAATCAGCACTATTTATTTCCATAGAATGGTGAATTATTCTTTTCAAACATTGGCCGAAGATAAACAATAGGCAAAATACAGCCGCATTTAGAAATAAAATTTCTCCTGAAGAATTATTAGCAGATTCTTAAAATTAGCTTAAATTGATTACTGGATTGGAAATGAAATAATCTTTATCGCTTTTTAAATGTTGTTGGTTTTTCAAAACGATTTTAATTCAATTTTTATTAACTTTTACCTTTCAAATAAAAGCCAAACAATCATGTATTATATCCTGAGATTTCTATTTCTGGCAATTCTTATCATTTGCTTTTCCCCCTCAAAAGCTCAATTGCTCACCATCAAAGATGCGGTTGATCAGGCTATCCAAAACAATGCTCAGATCAACCAGATGCGTTCGCAGTTGGATCAGAAAAAGGAAGAATGGCGGACACAAAGCGGCATTTCTTCTCCTGAAATCAGTTACATGAAAGAAGGTATCAACAACAAAGTGGCTGATCCTTTTCAGGAACAACGTCTCAGTATTTCGCAATCGGTTGATTTTCCACTTACGACTTCTTACCGTTTGAAAGCCTTGAAGGAGGAAGAAAAAGCGATGGAATTCAATATTCAGGAAGAGGAGCGAAAAGTAAAAGTTGGTGTAAAGTCACGCTACATCGAAGTTATTTATGCACTGCACCTTCAGAAACTACGCGACCAGCAATTGAAACTAGCCACTGAATTGTACAATGCTGTTTATACCCAGTTTGAAACCGGTATGGGAAATGGCATGGATTTGACCAAAGCCGAATTGCAGGTGGCCGAATCCAACAATGACATCGACGCTGCTCGCAGTCAACTCCATCAGGCCCGGTATTCACTTTTTATGCTGATGGGATTACCTCCTGAAAATCAGAAATACACCATTGAATTTATGGATACGCTGCAAAGCAAAGATGTTGAAATTTCGCAGATCACGGCATTGTCGGTTCTTACAGAACAACCATCATACAAATCATCGGAAAGGGAATTGGAAGCATCCGGCTATTTCCTGAAAGAAGCCAAAAGCAACATCCTGCCCGACATCCGGTTTAACCTCTACAAACAGGATTACGGAACAGGTTACAATTTTAACGGATTTGAAGTCGGCCTGAGTTTCCCGATCTGGTATCCGCTGGAGCAAAAGGGAAAGATAAAGATGAATCTGGCCCGCCAGGAAGAAATACAGTGGAAGCAAAAAGAAATCAGGTCGGGTGTGAAAGAGCAAATTGAACATGCCTGGCACAGTTACGAAGTAAGTCGCTCAACTATAAAACGGTACGACGAAACCATCCGCAGCAAAGCCGAAAAACTGCAATCGCTCACCTTGAGTGCCTACCGATTGGGCGAAGTGGATTTGCTGAACCTCATCCTTGCACAACAGATTTACCTCAACAGCCAGCAACGCTATTTATCGGCCTTGCGCGATTTCTACATCCAGCTTGTTGAACTCGAAAGATTCCTCGATTTAGAACTTGTTTATTAAGAGTGCTGTGAAAAATTGAAACATAAATTCAATGATAATCGAAAAGCTAAAAGTCCTGAAAGGACGTTATCTACTAGCCCAGGGCAAACGACGTAGGAGTGTCGCCCTGGGTCTGAAAACGATCAAGAAGATCGTCCGCGCGATAATGTTCATTAAAGAGGAATTCTCATTTCGGACGAAATGGATAATCTCATGTTTTCCGGAAAATGATGTCCTGCAATTCCGTCCGCAACAAAATTTTCACATTATATATTTTGGTCTCGCGGACGGTTTCTTCGGCGATTCCTTTACCCGGGGCGCTGCCCCGGGCTATGCGATTTTGCCCCTTCAGGGCGAGGAAAGCCAGAAGCTTCGGAGTGAGAAAAACAGAAACAAATATTAAAATATATACCATGAATTTTCATATCAATCAAATTGTCCCAATATGCCTTTTCGGTTTGCTAATTTTGGGTTCATCCTGCGGAAGTAAAACTGAAACAAAAGCAAAAGAACAAACATCTGCCGATTCGCCGCCTTCGGTTTCAGGAGTAAAACCTGAAAATCTGGTGAAGCTTTCGGCCAAAGAAATGGCCGAGCTAAAAATACAAACCATTGAGGTGAGCAGTAGCGCTTTAAATTACAGCATTGCTGTTCCTGGTGTGGTTTTCCCGGCGCCAAATCATGTAAGCATCATCAGTACGCCAATTGACGGACGTATCAGCCGCATTTCGGCACAGGAAGGGCAAGTTATCAGGCAAGGACAGGAAATGTTCAGTATCGAAAGTCTTGAATTTGGGAACATGGTTTCCGAATACATTCAGGCAGTTTCAGAAGAGACATTTCAGACCTCACGGTTTCAGCGGCTGGAGCAACTGGTGGAGCAAACCATTAGTTCGAAAAGTGAACTCGACCGCGCCCAATCCGACTTCCAGCGCGCCAAAACATCAGTAATTGCTGCGGTTTCGAAACTAAAAGCCATTGGCGTTCCGGAGAAAGAAATCAACGCACTTAAAACTGCTGAAAGTATCGACCCGACACTTAAAATTCATTCGCCCATCAGCGGAATTATGGATCAGCGATCGGTTGAATTGGGACAGTCTGTAAATGCATTGCAAATGCTTGCCCGCGTGCTCGACATCAGCCATGTGCTGGTTCGCGGCTATGTTTCTCCTGAAGATGCCCGTTTTAT
>DAITNH010000289.1:0-6942 GCA_036834745.1 Prolixibacteraceae bacterium | reverse complement strand
TCATTCGAAAATATCGTTATTAATTAATTGATTATTAAGCGTTCTCATGGAACTCCATGCCAGAAGATTTCCAATTCGAACTAAAATTTCATCCTATTTTTGTGCCGCCACCTTAAAAATTATTTCTGCGGCATGTTCGTTTCATAATCCTTTATAGTTTAAAAAATCAGGATATTCCCGGATATAATCAGCTTCAGAAAATTCCGTGGAACTTAATACCATAGCCAATGAATTGGTCGAGAAGTTTTGCATTTGCCTCCAAAGACCGGCTGGAATATATAACCCGTAATAGGAACGGTTTAAGGAATAAATCTGTTTATTAACTCCATCATCAATTACTACATCAAAACTTCCTGAGAGGGCAACTATAAATTCAAGTTGATTTTTAAAGGCATGTCCTCCACGCACCTGTCCCCCAGGAACATCATAAATCCAGTAGGTGCGTTCAATTTTAAAAGGGATGTGTTTTTCTTCTTCTATAAAAGAGAGGTTCCCACGCGGGTCTTCAATTTTTGGAAGATTGATTATTTTTACTTCGGATAAGGTTGTGTTCATCTTTTGAGGTTTCAACTAAAATGTTAATTACTTAGAATACAAATTACACGAATTAGAACGAATGACGCGGATTACCTTTTTCCGATACTTTTATATTCAAATCCAATCTCATTTAGCTTTTCCGCATCCAAAATATTCCGTCCATCGAATACAAACGCAGGTTTAAGCATGTTGGTATAAATGGGTTGCCGGATGGTTATTGCCCGCCTGCTATGGGAAGGGATATTTTTGGAGTGAAAATGTTGTAATTGTTGTAAATGGTTGTCGTTGTTGTAATGGTTGTAATGGTTGTAAATAGTAAAATCGTAAATCTTCAATCGTGGTTCTTCGACAATCACTTTTGGTTCTTCGACAGTCACTTGAGGCCTTTCGACAATCACTTGAGGTCTTCCGATAATCACTTGAGGTCTTTCGAGAGTCACTTGAGGTCTTTCGACAATCACTTGAAGCATTTCGACAGTCATTTGAGGTCTTTCGACAGTCATTTGAGGTCTTTCGACAGTCATTTGAGGTCTTTTGACAATCACTTGAGGTCTTTCGACAATCACTTGATGCCTTTCGAAAATTACTTGAGGTCTTTCGACAGTCACTTGAGGTCTTCCGATGGCTACTTGAGGCGCTTAAAAGGCCATTTGCGAAACAAGCATAAAAAACCGTATAGCATCTGCATTTACCCGTAAAAACCTGCGGGTTATTTTTTGCTTGCAGATGCTATACGTTATAACAATTGTACTTATTTATCAGGCAGTGGGTGTTTCGGGCTGTTCGCCGTTACCCTTTCCGTTGTTTTTTGAAACGCGCCTTACCCGTTTTTTCAATTCAGTGAAGGTATATTCCTTTACTTTCAACGGATCAGTCCGGTCAAACAGGATTTTTCCCGTTTTCAGGACCACTGTTAACTGGCCATACAATGAATTCAGGATCCCGACGTTGCTTTGCACCAATGCTTGCCGGTTCGAAAGGGTCTGGTACTGTGTTTGCCGGTCGGCGTTTAACGAAACATAGGCATTTACCATTTTTTCCTGAAGGGCATCGGTAAAGCCCTGTTCGGCCAGCGGAGCTTTATACCTTACCACCTTTTGATTCACATCCTTTAGCCGGTCAATTACTTTTTCGGGGTCGCGCTCACTGATTCCCCTGCGCAAGTCGGACAGACCAAAATCAGCAGTAGAAAGGTTGATACTGCCATTGGCCATTTCGATGTAGCCGCCCAGATGGTTTACGTGTCCCATCAGGTCGGACATGGTAGAGAAAATCCGGTTGGTAATTTTTTTCATTTCAACAGTTTCCGCTTCGGGAGCTACCAACTCTTCGGCCTCAGCGATTTTAGCTTCGTAAACCGTTACAAATTCGCCGTTGAGCTTTGGCGAATACGTTGTAAACCCATTAAGATCGCGTTTTAAATTTAGAACGGAATACCGGCAGATTACGGGTAATTCTTCGTCTTTGCAGTTGTAAGTGCGGGGTGTGTTTGTGCTCATAATTCATTAATTTAAAGGTTAATATTAATTTACCAGAACTTTTTGGGTAAATTTTCTAATAAAATTAGAAAATTCTGGAATAAAAACCAAATAAATTTTATGAGAATAACGGGTGAAATTGTAGATTGTAAATGGTTAGATTGTAAATGGTTAAATGGTCAATGGTTGTCGTTGTTGTAATGGTTGCGGGTTCCAGGTTCCAGGTTGCTTCCTTCACTTTCTTATTTCTTATTTCTTATTCCCCGCCTGCGTCGGGCAGGGATAACGGATATTGGGTATTGTGTATTGAATATTTCCTTATCGCCCCATCTCGTAGTCTCCGTTATTGGTCATTTATGCACTACAGTTTAAACACATCCTCCCCCGCATCTTTGATAACATTTCTTAGATCGACTATCAACAGGGCGTGTTGCTGAATCATTTCAATATCAAACGCTGAATGGTTGGTAGTGATTACTACACGGTCGGCAGCATGCAGGGTTTCCGGCGTTAATTCGATGGAATGTAGAGACAGGGCATGCCCTGTCTCTACCGAAGGAATAAACGGGTCGTGGTAGCTTACTAATCCGCCTTTGTGTGCTGTAATGTCCATAATTTCCAGGGCTGGAGATTCGCGTGCATCATCAATGTTTGGTTTATAGGCCACGCCCAGGAACAGAATTTTGCTGCCGTTCACTGCTTTTTGTTGGCTATTGAGAGCCGTAGAAATTTTTATGTAAATACGAATTTCACGAATTTAAAACGAATTACACTAAAGTACGAATTACACTAAAATACGAATTAGGTGATCAATCCTTTTTCGAGTGCCATTTGATCATTAAGCACCAGTACTGGGTTGAATGTGAGATTGAAGGATTTACACAAGGGTAAAAGTTTCTGTTGAATGGCATCTTTAAGTGGGGCTAACCATTCGGATTTATGATCTTTTATTACCAAAGTTATTTTGAAGGATATGTTCTTCAGATCAACAGTTCGCATGGGTTGATTGAAATCGGGATCAGTATGCCTTTTAAGACACAAAGCGATAAAGAGTCCCAATCCGTTTTCAAATTTTTCCTTCAGTTCGCCCAAATACATCTCCCAATCTTCAATATTTCCCGGATGGGGTGAACTTTGTTTGGCCTCGACTAACCATATTTGTCCATAATCTCCATGCTGTTTAAGCAAAATAAATTCAACCATTTTTATCTGGTTTTGGATTTGACGATAAACCATGCTTTTTTCGATGTGAAAGAAGTGATCTTTAGGAAAGGGGCCAAAGGTCATTCCCGATTCTTCAACTGTAATCATGATCAAGCAGTTTGAATTTCTACCTCTTTCATATACAGGTCGATCGAAGCCTGGATAATTGAATTTGAAGGCATCCCATCTCTTAGGTCGGCCCTATTCCATTGATTATCCTGATAGCTGATAACAGGGATGGACAAGTTCTTTTCCATTGCAATAAGCAGAAGTTTTTTGACTACAAAATAGGAGTGACTGGCCATAAAAAACTGAATACCCCTTTCGGCCAAAAGAGCCACAATATCGAGTAAAGTGCCAATTGCATCAGGATGCAGCGCTGATTCTGGTTCATCAATAAATAAAACCGATTTATCATCAAGATATCGGTTTCCTAATAAGGTATCAACAATGGCAATTTTTTTTATACCTTCGGCTGTTGAGCCAATGGTAAATTTTGCATTGCCTTTCTTAAAAAGCCATTTCCCTGTTAATTCATCAAATTCAATTTTACCACCAATCATTTCCTCCAATTTTTGCCGTGATCTGGCAAATTCATCGAAATTCTTTCCTTTTTTAGGTGATTGCCTTATAGCCCTTGCCAGGTCGAGATAAGTGTCGTCAAATCCGAATACCTTATCTATTTCCCTCGATTTAAGGATAATATGATGTATTGACAAAACCTCTTTAGCCGGAAGAAAGATAGAGTTGCTTTCACGTTTAGGGGTGTGGTTTTCAAGTTCAGAGATTTGTTTAACCGTATCGCGTCCAAATGAATAATTAAAATCGTGAGCATCAATTTGCATCCTAAATGATAACGGAGATTCTGCTCCTTTGGTTACCATGTCTCCAATTTTATCAGCTTGAAAAGTCCAATATAATTTTTCCTGCAGGATTTCGGGAGCTGTCCGCTGATCATCACCCCTCCGGTAATCTTCCAGTGTACGGATTGCACTGTACAACCCTTTAAGCAGGAATGTTTTTCCACAACTGTTTGGACCCAGTATCAGGTTGATGTTCCCTAATTTATTCCAGTTTAAATCAGTTAAAGGTCCAAAATTAGTAGTATATACAGAATTAATCATAGCAGAAATAGAAATTACATGATAAGACGAAAGTAATGATTTTTTTAATCCTTGGGTACCCGGAATTGATTACAGTTTGAAAACCTGATCTGTTGACTGTGAGATTGCATTTCGAAGGTCCACAATCAGTGGGGCATGTTGCAGGATGAATTCAGCATCAAAGGCCAGGTGGTTGGTAGCGATCACTACGCAGTCGGCATTCTGCAGGGTTTCCGGTGTTAATGGAACAGATTGTAGAGACGCACCATGGTGCGTCTCTACCGAAGGTATATACGGGTCGTGGTAGCTTACCAATCCGCCTTTGTGTGCTGTAATGTCCATAATTTCCAATGCTGGCGATTCGCGTGCATCATCAATGTTGGGTTTATAAGCTACGCCCAGGAACAGAATTTTACTGCCATTCACCGATTTTTTCTGGCTATTGAGAGCCGTAGCAATCTTAATATACATGTAATGTGGCATCCGCATGTTGATATGCCCTGCCGCATGAATCATGCTTAAATCAAAATCGTATTTTTTGGCAATGTGTTCAAGGTAAAAGGGATCCAGCGGAATGCAATGCCCGCCAATGCCGGGACCGGGATAAAAAGCCTGGAATCCGAAAGGTTTGGTTTTGGCGGCTTCAATCACTTCCCAAATATCAATGCCCATTTTACCAGATAACAAAGCCAGTTCGTTAATCAGGCTAATGTTTACCAAACGATAGGTGTTTTCCAATATCTTCACCATTTCAGCCACTTTTGGAGAACTTACCAAATGAAGTGTGTCAATGGCTTTGGAATAAATTTTTTCTCCAATTTCTAATCCTTCTTTGGTAATGGCTCCCAGTACTTTTGGAGTGTTTTTGGTATGAAAAGAGGCGTTGCCCGGATCAACACGTTCAGGAGAGTAGGCGAGCCAAAAGTCTGTTCCGTGTTTAAATGTTGCGGGTTGCGGGTTGTCGTTGTTGCGGTTGTTATCGTTGTTATCGTTGTTGCCTTCGACTGCTTCGCTACCCTTCGACACGCTTCGCTGCTCAGGGCGACGCTCGGGCTCCGTCGGGTTAAGGATTGCGGCCTTTGCTGGATTAAATGGGTTTTGTCTGGATGATTCAACAATTAGTGGCAGCATAAAGTCTTCGGTGGTGGTGGGGTAGGTGGTGCTCTCCAGACTAATAAAGGTGCCGGGCTTCATGTTTTGTCCGATGGCAATACATGCAGATTCGATGTACGACATATCGGGCTTGCGGAATTTATCAAGCGGGGTAGGTACACAGATGAGCAATGCGTCACATTCCTTTATTCGGGTAAAGTCGGTGGTTGCACCAAGTTTAATGTTATCAACCACTTCGCGCAAAACAGCATCACGAATGTCTTTGATGTAATTTTCACCGTGGTTAATTTTATCTACTTTATTTTGTGATTTGTCGAAACCAATAACTTTCACACCAGCCTGTGCAAAACCAACAGCAAGCGGCAGACCAACATAACCAAGGCCAATAATACCAACTACTTCGGTATTGGCTGCAATTTTTTGCAGGAGAATGGTAGCGTGATTCATTTGTTGTATATATATATAAAGATTATGCGGATTAAAAGGGATTACATTAAAATGCGAATTGTACGAATTAATACGAATTACACGAATTACAGAAAATGCGAATTACACGAATTAGAACGAATTATGCGAATTAGCCTTTTCTATTGGTGTTTGATTCATCCCTAAAGAATTCGCTTTCCCAAAAAGGAAGTCATCTGCGATCTGACTTAAAATTTCACGTAATGATTTGAAATCTATTGTGGTGTTTAGCCAGTTGACATTTTCGAACCATTCAACTGGGAATGAATCCAATCGTTGTTCTACATCCAATTCATTGATGACCGCTTTTTGTTTGGCATGTTCAAAGATATCGAGCCAGCTAAATGAATAATTCAGTGAAAGATGAATGATATCGAAAATATCTTTTGGTTCGTCGCGTCCTACAATAGCGGTAAGCTTATTTGATAGAATGTTTATGGTCGTATCTATGCTTTTATCCTGCAACAGGTATAATTTGGTGTAATCTTTTTTGAACGAATTCATATTTCTGACGTAATGACGGTGATCTGAGTTTGCTGATTGCTTGGTTGGTAAATAAATATTGTATCTCGATTGGGGTAAACAATTGTATGATTGTGAACCAGGAGTATGATTCAAGCATTCTTTGAAAGAGCATCTCCCTGGTATAATGACCCGCAAGTTTTTTTTTACCTTTTAATACAGCTTCGATATCTTCGATGGGGATATTATAATCCCAAAGGATTTGATTCAGCAATTGATTTTTCTCTTTTGTTTCCATGACTTGTCATTGTGAATATTGGAAAACAAATATAGTGAACTAAGATACAAATTCCACTCAACAGGATTACGCGGATTAACAAGGTTTGACTATTTAATTATTTACTATTTACCCCGCCACAGCGGGCAGGGATTAAACGCTCGCTTCAAATTCAAAGCTTAAATTTTCGCTCTCTTTCCCCTTTTCCGATCAAACCATATCGAATGGTTCGACTTTGCGGATCTCGCTTTTTTGCGTTCGATCTTTGACTGGAGGATCAGCCTTTGGGTTTCGCTCATGGGCC
>DAITNH010000288.1:0-6962 GCA_036834745.1 Prolixibacteraceae bacterium | reverse complement strand
AGAAATATATTCTCCGTTGGGTCAGTTGGTTAAACAAGTGAAACTTGATTTTAACGGTGAAGTAACCCTGGATATTTCAAATCTGAACAATGGATTATACCTTATTAAAGTTGAAAAATTCACTGCTAAAATATTGATTTCGATATGATCTGCTACATTCTTTTCAATCCTGATAAAACAACGGGATCAATACATTTGTCTGCGGTTTTAAAATTTGTCCTAAGTTTGTAAAAAACAGACACAATGATTGATATCGCAATTTTTGACGAACATAAACTGGTACTCGATGGACTCTCGGGTTTGTTGTCGGGTATTTCTGATCTCAGGGTTGTGCTGACTTGCGATGACCGCAATGTGCTGACCGATAAGCTGAAAATAATTCAGGTTCATGTGTTAATCCTGAATATGCACGACATTTCGGTGCGCAACCTAAACCTGATCATTCAGTTAAATATCAGCAGTCCCAAGTTAAAAATACTGATTGTATCGGTCATCGACAGCGAAGATATTGTGCTAAAGACCATCAAGGCCGGCGCAAAGGGCTTCCTCGGAAAAGATTCAGACCGGAACGACCTGCTCGAAGCCGTTTATACGCTCCGGAACGGGCACGATTATTACAGCAAATCGATCACACATATTTTACTGAACCGTTACATTTCGAACCTGAAAGCAGATGAACTGAGTCAGAATACTGATATTGCCAGTTTGAGCTCACGCCAGATTGAAATCCTGAAATTGTGGGGCGAAAGTTATACCAACCAGGAAATTGCCGACCGGTTTTTCATCAGCGTGCGTACGGTCGAGTCGCACAAAAACCACATCATGCAAAAACTCAACCTGAAAAGCACGGTTGACATGGTGAAATTCGCCATTAAGAACAACATCATCGAGATATGAAACAAATACTTATAATTATAGCCTTTTGGATTGCGATGTCGGCCCAGGCGCAAACAGTAAAAATTGTTGCAGCAGCCGATTTGCGTTACGCAATGGATGAAATCGTTAAAGACTTCAAAAAGACCAATTCAGGTGCAAATGTTGAAGTTATTTATGGTTCGTCGGGCAATGCCTTTACGCAGATTTCAAACGGTGCGCCATTCGATTTGTATTTTTCTGCTGATATTGTATATCCAAAAAAATTAAAAGAAGCCGGATTAACACTTTCTGATCCCAAACTCTATGCGATTGGGCGCATTGTTTTGTGGAGTGCAAGTTTGGATATCAGCAAAGGCTTGTCTGTTTTAGCCGGAAATCCGAATATTAAAATAGCAACAGCCAATCCGGAACATGCGCCTTATGGTCAGCGATCGGTTGAAGCATTGAAGTTTTACAGGCTTTACGAAAAAGTTGAGAAACAATTGATATTTGGCGAAAACATTTCTCAGGCAGCGCAATTTTGCCTTTCGGGCAATGCCGATGCCGGTTTAATCGCGTTATCACTGGTTTTATCTCCATCGATGACCAATCATGGGAAATATTTTCTGATCGATGAAAAAGCACATCGTCCGCTCGAGCAGGCTTATGCAATACTGAACCACGCGAAAGGAAACAAGCATGCATTTGCTTTTGCTGAATTTATTTCCAGCCCTGCTGCAAGGCTGATATTTGAGAAATATGGATTTACTTTACCGACATGAATAAAATACAGGGAATAATTTCCAAAATTCAGCAATCGGGTGCAATAATTCTGGTGGATGTCGATGTGGATGGACAAAACTTTTCGGCCATGTTGATCGAATCGGCAACCCGACCGGAATGGCTGGAAACCGGCAATAACATTGAACTGATATTTAAAGAAACCGAAGTATCGCTGGCAAAAAACCTTTCAGGAATCATCAGCATGCGCAACCGGATGAAATGCACAGTGAAGCATGTTGAACGTGGCGAGCTGTTAAGCAAAATCAGCCTGCAATTTCAGAAATATACCATTACTTCTGCCATCACCACCCGCTCGGTCGATTCGCTCGACCTAAAAGTTGGCGATGAAGTGGAAGCGCTGGTAAAGGCTAACGAGGTTTCGCTGATGAAAAAGTAGTCTGGAGAAGGGAGACCGGAGTCAGGAGAGGGCCGGAAAATTCATCATTCAAAATTCATAACTCATCATTCAAATAATGGATGCTCAATTTGCACAAACACTTTGGCTCACACTGAAACTGGCGGTTTCGACAACAATCATTTTAGTACTGATTGGGTTGCCATTTGCATATTGGCTGGCCTATACCAAGGTCAGGATAAAACCGCTGATTGAAGCTTTGGTTAGTATGCCGATGGTTTTGCCGCCTTCGGTAATCGGCTATTACATGCTTGTAATTTACAGTCCGCGCAACTGGTTTGGAGACTGGCTGGGGCGGATATTCGATGTTCGTCTGGCGTTTTCATTCGAAGGAGTGCTGATTGCTTCGGTCATTTTCAGTTTGCCTTTTATGGTTCAGCCGCTGCACAACGGATTGCGCGCTTTGCCCGATAGTTTGCGCGAAGCATCATACACACTTGGAAAATCGAAGATGATTACATTTTTCAAGGTGTTGCTTCCCAACATCAAACCATCGGTTATTACAGCCGTAGCCCTCACTTTTGCACACAGCATCGGCGAATTCGGAATTGTGCTGATGGTGGGCGGAAACATGCCCGGTGAGACGCGCGTAGCCTCCATCGCCATTTACGACGAAGTACAGGCGCTCAATTTTGAAGCCGCCAACCAATATGCCCTGATTTTATTTCTGATTTCGCTGATTTTGCTCACTACCATTTACAGCGTCAATAAAAAATACGACACATGGCGAATGATGTAATTTTTATCGACGTTGAAAAGCGGATGCTGACGGCAAATGGTCCGATGAATCTGGTCATTCAGGCAACTATTCCGGCGGGCGAATTGGTTGCCTTGTTTGGTGAGTCGGGTGCAGGAAAAACAACGTTGCTGCGAATTCTGGCCGGATTGGTAATTCCTGATAAAGGATTGATCCGGTTTGGAAATACAGTTTGGTTCGATTCGGCAAAACAGATCAATATTGTGCCTCAGCAGCGCAATATCAGCCTGATGTTTCAGGATTATGCCCTGTTTCCGAACATGACGGTAGAACAAAACATTCAGTTTGCCCAGCCCGAAAAAAACCAGTCAGCGCCGAATGAATTAATGGAAATGTTTGGTCTGTCTGAATTCCGAAAACGGAAACCCAATGGCTTATCCGGAGGACAAAAACAGCGGGTTGCATTGGCGCGCGCTCTCGCCCGAAAGCCGCAACTCTTGTTGCTTGATGAACCACTTTCGGCGCTCGATGCTGAAATGCGCATTACACTTCAGGACGAAATTGTACAGGCGCATAAATTGTTGGGAGTAACCACCATCATGGTCAGTCACGATTTAAATGAGGTATTTCGACTGGCCTCTCAGGTGCTTTGCCTCGAAAACGGAACAATTACCCGGACCGGTAAACCTGAAGATGTGTTTTTGGACAACAGCATCAGCGGAAAAGTGCAGATCACCGGCCAAATTGCACGCATTGAAAAACAGGACACCATTTATGTGGTGACAGTTATTTCAGGAAACAATCAAATTATCAAAGTCATTGCCTTCGAAAATGACCTTGAAAACTTGAAAATAGGCGACAGGGTAATGGTTTTCTCAAAAGCATTCAACCCGATTATCAGTAAACTCCGGTAACATTTTTTTCTTTCTTTTTCTCCTTACGTGAAACACGTAAATGCATGTCAACGAAGTGCTACCTTCCTGAATGGATACTATTTTTATGCTTTGAAAGATGGTTTAATATTCAGAAAGAGATTGAAACAATCAGTAAAATATTTTTAACACAAAAAAATAAATCAACTATGGCTAACATTTTAGACGTAAAAGTAAACGAGTTCATGGCAAAAGTAATTGCCAAAAATCCGGGAGAAACTGAGTTCCATCAGGCAGTAAAAGAAGTGGTTGAATCGCTGATGCCATTCATTCAGGAAAATCCAAAATACCAGTATGCCAAAGTACTTGATCGCATGGTAGAGCCTGAAAGGGTGATGATGTTCCGTGTTCCGTGGGTTGACGACAACGGACAAATTCAGATCAACAGGGGATACCGCATCCAGATGAACAGCGCGATTGGCCCATACAAAGGTGGTCTCCGCTTTCACCCGACGGTGAACTTAGGTATCCTGAAATTCCTTGCTTTCGAACAGGTTTTCAAAAACAGCCTGACAACACTGCCGATGGGTGGTGGAAAAGGTGGTTCTGATTTCGATCCCAAAGGAAAATCGGACAATGAAGTGATGCGTTTCTGCCAAAGCTTTATGACCGAACTGCAACGTTATATTGGCAACGATACCGATGTACCTGCCGGTGACATTGGTGTTGGCGGACGTGAAATTGGTTACATGTTCGGACAGTACAAACGCATCAGGAATGAGTTTACCGGCGTGTTGACCGGAAAAGCCATCGAATGGGGCGGAAGTTTGATTCGTCCGGAAGCAACTGGTTATGGCGCGGTTTATTTTGCCGACCAAATGCTGAAAACACGCAGTCAGGATTTAAACGGAAAGATTGCGGTAGTTTCCGGATCGGGAAATGTGTCGCAATATGCCGTTGAAAAATTGATTCAGATGGGTGCAAAAGTTGTTACCATGTCTGATTCCACCGGATTTGTTTACGATCCTGAAGGTTTCGACGAAGAAAAACTGGCTTATGTGCTTGAATTGAAAAATATCCGTCGCGGACGCATCAAAGAATATGCTGACAAATATAAAGTTGAATATTTCGAAGGCCAGACTCCATGGGGAATCAAATGTGATGCAGCTTTCCCGTGCGCAACTCAGAATGAAATCAACGAAGACGACGCCAAAGTATTGGTTGCAAATGGTTGTTTTGCAGTTTCAGAGGGCGCCAACATGCCTTCAACTCCTGAAGCTGTTGAAGTATTTCTTGCAGCCAAAATTCTATACGGACCGGGCAAAGCAGCAAATGCCGGTGGAGTATCAACTTCAGGACTTGAAATGACACAAAACTCAATGCGTTTGCCTTGGTCGAGAGAAGAAGTGGATGCCAAATTGCACCAGATCATGATCAACATTCATGAAACCTGCGTAAAATACGGAACCGAAAAAGACGGCCACATCAACTATGTAAAAGGCGCCAACATTGGCGGATTCATAAAAGTAGCCGATGCGATGATTGCTCAGGGAGTGGTTTAAACTTTCTTGGTTAGTTATAATTTTATATGAATATCCGGTTGTGTACCCAAGATATCAATTGCCGTCTGCTTCAGCTGACGGATAAATTGATGATCGCGGCCAATGGCTTTAGCCACAGTATTTTGGGCTAAAGCCCATACTCTCTGTTCAATACAACCCGTTGCCTAAAGGCGAACGGCAAAGGATATTATTACATTATTCAACTGTATAGGTATACAACCGGATACTCATCTAATTTCAAAAAGGGACTTTATCGTTTACACGGTAAAGTCCCTTTTTTTGTACATGCATTTTGAAGATTATGATGTTGAAGATCACTTAAAATAATACACTCTTTTGGTAACCAATATCAATCAGAATGCGAACAAGTAAGTAAAAGCGTATTCAACTAAAAATAAACAGCCATGGACGAAAAACTGATCACACTCGCCACTTTACCGTATTCCAAAGCTGAAATTCTGCGTTCTCTTTTGGAGTCGGAGGACATTGTTTGTTCCCTTGAAAATGTTGATTTACTCCAAAATGCAATGGATACCGGGGTTCGTATCCGTATTTATGAGAAGGATGCCCGTCTGGCTTTTCCTATTCTTGACAGGATGATGGGAAAAGTAATAAGCGATAAAATCAAACGGGAGAATTATGTGTTGATACCGGTTGATTTTTCCGAATACTCGTTAAAAGCAGCTTTGGTGGGTTTTGACATTGCTGAAAAATTAGAATCAAAAATGGTGTTGTACCACTCGAGCCCGCAACCTGAATTCCTGACCATTCCATATTCGGATGTGATTGTGTATGATTCGGCTCTTTTCCTGAATTACGAAATGACAGAAAAGGAAACCAACAAAAAATTTGAAGTTTTTCTGAATAAAATTACATCATTGATCGATTATCACCGCTGGAAAAAAGCAAAGCCCGAATACATTGTAAAAGTGGGTGAAGCTGAAGATGATATTCTTTCGTACATTCAAATTCATCCGCCCAAGTTGGTGGTGATGGGCATCCGTGGCGGCGATGCCAAATCGGGCGATATCATCGGATCGACTACTGCCGGGGTAATTTTCAATTCAAAAGTACCGGTGTTAACTATTCCTGAAACAACTCCGGATAACTGGCTACAGAATTTCCACAGGATTGTGTATGCCACCAATTTTGATCCGAGCGATTTTATTGCAGTTGACAGATTGCTGAAGTTAATGACTCCTTTCGAGGTTAAAGTGATTTGTTTGCATGTAGATCAGGGAGATGGCCTCGATTTGGGGGAAGCCAGGCTCGAAGGACTGAAAGATGCATTGTGTGAAAAATACCCCGATGCTGAAATTGAATGCAAGTTGATTCACGACAAGAACCTGCCCGAAGCAATAGATCATTTTATTCAGGAGAATCAAATTGATGTACTTGCCCTAACCACGCACCGGCGAAATATGTTGACCATGCTGTTTAATCCGAGCATCGCCCGTAAACTGGTGTTGCATACCCGCACCCCTTTGCTGATATTTCATGCAACGCAATAACAGGGAGGGATGGTTTTCAGGCAACAAAAATCCCCGCAACTTTTGATGTGACGGGGATTTTTTATTCCGGAGATTCGAAAATTACATAATTAGCATTGCATCTCCGTAAGTTCCGAAGCGGTATTGTTCTTTGATTGCTTCCTTGTATGCTTTCATTAAATTGTCGTATCCGGCAAATCCTGCGGCCATCATCAACAAAGTAGAAAGCGGCAGGTCAAAGTTGGTGATCATGTGGTTGGCCACACTAAACTCGTATGGAGGAAAAAT